>CALMGA010000118.1:0-19940 GCA_937863205.1 uncultured Beijerinckiaceae bacterium
ATGGACGAGGAGCGGCGCACGTCGGCCAACCTGATGGCCTGCATCGAGGCGGCGAGCGATCGCGTTTGCTTCATCAACACCGGCTTCCTCGACCGCACCGGCGACGAGATCCACACCTCGATGGAGGCGGGTCCGATGGTGCGCAAGAACGCGATGAAGACGCAGCCCTGGATCGCCGCCTACGAGGACCTCAACGTCGACGTCGGACTTGCGCTCGGCCTGCCCGGGCGGGCGCAGATCGGCAAGGGCATGTGGGCGGCGCCCGACCAGATGGCGCTGATGCGGGCGATGAAGCGGACCCATCCGGAGCAGGGCGCCAACACGGCCTGGGTTCCTTCGCCGACGGCGGCGACGCTGCACGCGCTGCACTACCAGGAGGTCGACGTCGCCGCCCGCCAGGCCAAGCTGCGCGCGCGCAAGCCGGCCGAGCTGACCGACCTGCTGACCATCCCGCTCGCCCAATCGAACTTCGATCCCCAGGAAGTGACGCAGGAGCTGGAGAACAACGCGCAGGGGCTGCTCGGCTACGTCGTGCGCTGGATCGACCAGGGCGTCGGCTGCTCCAAGGTGCCCGACATCAACAACATCGGCCTGATGGAGGACCGCGCCACCCTGCGCATTTCCTCGCAGCACATCGCCAACTGGTTGCACCACGGCGTTACCACACAGGACGAGGTGATGGCGGTGCTGAAGCGGATGGCGGCCGTGGTCGACAGGCAGAACGAGGGCGACCCGAACTACGTGCCGATGACCGGCAACTACGAGGGGCCGGCGTTCCAGGCGGCATGCGACCTCGTCTTCAAGGGCCGCGAGCAGCCCAACGGCTACACCGAATACATCCTCACCGCTCGCCGCCGCCAAGCCAAGGCGCGCGGACCGCGCGGGCTCACCGCCGCGGCGTAGCACCATCGAATATCGCGCCTTCGTTCAGCGCTTCACGTTCGGGGACGGTGTCGCCAGCGTCACGGACCTGGGTTGCAGCGACTGGCGATTCTCGCGGTTGATGGGTGGGCGACTACGTCGAACGAGTCCGCGAACGATACCGTTGGGCGCTGTTGACCAACGCCGTGGAGCGCTCGGAGGCCGCCAGTCGCAACATCGCCGCCGACTGGCGGCCGCTGCGACTCGACCGGCCTCCGTTCGACATGCCGGGCGCCGTTGTTCCGAACGGCTTCCCGCAGGCCGGAAGCCACTTCTGGAAGAACCACGTTTATCTCGGCTGCGGCCGCAGCTGAACTGTTCCGCCTTTACGGCGTCGAAGGCGGGAATCAGCGCGCGGTCGATCGCTCCATCCGCGGCAGGAACCAGGCGAGCAGCCCGATGATCGGCAGAAAGGCCGTGACGCGGTACACCGTGACGATGTCGGTGTGGTCGGCAAGTACGCCGAGCAGCGCCGCGCCGAGCCCGCCCATGCCGAAGGCGAAGCCGAAGAACAGGCCGGTGATGGTGCCGATGCGCGCCGGCATCAGCTCCTGGGCGAACACGATGATCGCGGGAAAGGCCGAGGACAGGATCAAGCCGATCAGCACCGCCACGATGCCGGTCGCGGCCAGGTTGAGGTAGGGCATCAGCATCGTCAGCGGCAGCACGCCGAGGATCGATCCCCAGATCACCAGCCGCCGTCCGAAACGGTCGCCGATCGGCCCACCGAAGAAGGTGCCCACCGCCGTCGCCATCAGGAACGCGAACAGGAAGTACTGCGAGGTCTGCACCCCGACGCCGAACCTGTGGATGAGGTAGAAGGTGTAGTACGACGACAGGCTCGCCATGTAGACGAACTTGGAGAAGATCAGCACCAGCAGGATCGCCACCGCGATGGCGACCGTGCGCCGGGGCAGGGCGACGGGCGCCGCGGCCACCCGCGCCACGCCGCGGCGCGAGGCGAGGTGGCGATGGTACCACAGGCCGACGGTCGACAGGGTCAGGATGCCGACGAAGGCGATGAGCGCGAACCATTCGATCGAGCGCTGGCCGTGCGGCACCACCACGAAGGCGGCGAGCAGCGGCCCGAGTGCCGCGCCCCAGTAGCCGCCGACCTGGAACAGCGACTGGGCGAAGCCGTATCGCCCGCCCGCCGCCGCGCGGGCGATGCGCGACGCTTCGGGGTGGAAGATCGATGATCCGACGCCGACCATCGCCGCGGCGACGAGCAGGGCGTGGAAGCTCCCCGCCCGCGACAGCAGGATCAGCCCGGCGAGCGAGAAGGCCATACCCACCGCGAGCGAGAAAGGCGCCGGGCGCTTGTCGGTGGCGAAACCGACCGCCGGCTGCAGGAAGGAGGCGGTGAGCTGGAAGGCCAGCTGGATCAGGCCGATCTGCCCGAAGTCGAGGTGAAACGACGTCTTCAGGATGGGATAGATGGACGGCACCAGCGACTGCACCGTGTCGTTGACGAGGTGCGAGAAGCTGAGGGCGAACAGAACGGCGAGAACGGTCTGCTCCCCGCCGGCGCGGGCGCTTTGCCCGATCGTGGGTGGCAGGTCGAGCGCCGCCGCGGGCGCGTCGGATCGCGCGGTCAAACCAGACGTCCTCGCTCAAGGGGCGCTCGAAACGCCCGGGGATTTCCGGGCTTATCTGCGTCCGCTGCGCCGATGCGACAAGTCCCGATCGCGTGAGCACCTCCGCCGGACGTCGACCGGAGTTGCCGATCAGGCCGCGACGGTTTCCGCCGCCGGCAGGCGGGCCTCGTCGAGGCAGTGTTCCACCGCTGCCGACAGCGTGCTCACGAAGAGATCGGCGCCCAGCGCACGCCGCGTCGCCTGATCGGCCAGCAGCGGGTCGTCGATCGGCCAAAGGCCGACGAGCAGCTTCTGCCGAGGCAAACGCTCGCGAAGGCGTTGCAGGAGGTAGCGCAGGTGCGAGGGGCTGCCCTTCACCTGCAGGTAGGCGATGCACACCATCGCGACGCCGGTGAGATCGACGCTTTCGATGCCGCGCCGCGACACGTCCTCATGCGCGACCACGCGAGCCCCCAGACCGTGCTTCTCCAGCAATTGGGCGAGGATGCTCGCCGCCGCCGAATCAAGCGGGCCGCGTCCGGCGACGCACAGCACGGCTCCGGGATGTTGCCACTCCGGGCGTACCTCGTCGGGGCCGAGGTGAGCGGGCACTTGGCGCGGCGGCGGCAGGCTTTGCTCGGCGATGGTGGGCACATCCGAATTACCCTTCCTTTCCGGCGCAACGGGACTGCGGTCCTGATGCTTGGCGAGGTCGGCGACGAGGTCCTGCACCGACTCCTTGATGCTTTCGAGTTGCCCCTCGCCGATCACGCCGCGCTCGGCATCGTTGGCGGCGAGTTGCAGGCCCTTGAGCGCGACGTCGTCGTAGTAGGCGATCAGCGGACGGTCCTTCAGGAGCTTCTCGGCGAAGTCGTGCGCTTCGTCGGGATCGCCGGCGAGGATGCGCTGGTAGAAGTTCTCGACGGGGGTCAGGGCAGGGCGGTCGCCGAGCAGGACGTCGAGAAATTCGAGGTGCTCGACGTGGCGCCCCAGCACCACCAGCAGCACGGTGAAGGGCGTCGACAGGATCAGGCCGATGGGGCCCCACATCCAGGCCCAGAACAGGGCGGAAACGATCACGGCGAAGGGGGACAGTCCGGTGGAATGACCGTACAGCAGCGGCTCGACGACCTGGCCCATGATCGTCTCAAAGACGGCGAACAGCACCGCCACCTCGATCGCCATCGTCCAGCCCGGCACCACCGCGGCGGCCAGCGCCAGCGGCAGCAGGGCGGAAATGGCCGAGCCGATGTAGGGCACGAACCGCAGCAGGGCGGCGTTGACGCCCCACAGCACCGGAGAAGGCAGGCCGATCGCCCAGAGCCCGACGCCGACGATGATGCCGAAGGCGGCATTGATGCCGAGCTGGGTCAGGAAGTAGGTCGACAGCCGCCCGGCCGCATCGTCCATCGCCGCCGTGGTGCGATGCAGGTCGGAGGAGCCGAAGAGCCGGATCATGCGATCGCGCAGGTCTTCGCGCTGCATCAGCAGGAAGATCACCACCACCAGCACGATGCCAAGCGTTGTCAGCGGCGACACCACCGGGCCGAGCACGGTTTCGGCGACGGTGAGGGGCGACACCTCCTGCTCGGGCAGGCGGACGAGGATCGGCTTCTCCTTGGGAGTGGACGGATCGCTGCGCGCGGACGGAGCGGTGCCGCCGGATGCGTCCGTGCCTTCCCGCACGGCGGTGTTGGCCCGGTGGATCAGCGCCGACACCTTGCCGAACACGCCGCTCTGCAGCGCCCCGATCTTGGTTTGGACCGTCTGCTGGTAGCGCGGCAGGTCGCGGCCGAGATCAGCGATCTGCAGGCCGATCACGCCGCCGATCGTGAGGATCAGGCCGAGCGCCAGAACAACGGTGACGACGATCGCCGGCGCGCGCGGGACGTACCAGCGCCGCAGCAGGTTGACCGCAGGCGCCAGCACGAAGGACAGCAGCACCGCCAGCACCAGCGGGATGAACACCTCGCGGCCGATGTAGAGCGCCCCGACGCAGACGATGATGACCGCGAGCGTGCCCAGGCCGGAGGGACCGGGCGTCGCCGGCGGGGCGACGCGGGCCGGGCGCAGCGGCGTCGGCGCCAGGGAAGCGGAGGAGGTAGCGGACGGCATGGCGCAGGCCTCGACGCGGGAACGATGCTGCAGCAACGCCGACGCTTGCGCAAAGGTGCATCACCCAGCCGATGTCTTGGGCTTAGACCGGGCTCAGGTGCGCCCGAGCGACTTCACAGCACCGCTTCGATCAGCCCGAGCCGTCTGGCTTCCTCGGCTTCGATGTACCAGTTCGAAGGGGCGCGCCTGAGCACCTCCGCCATGTCGACCGACGAATCCTTGACCAGATTGGCGAAGCCCTCGTTCTGGATGGCGATCGAGCACTGGATCTCGTGCAGCGCCGCCTCGACGGTCGCGATGCAGGTGGTGAGCGGCCCGTTGATCTTCAGCTCCTTGGCCATCTTGCGCTCGTGGATCATCAGCCGCGTGCCGCGCGTCAGATAGCGGTTGCGGCGGGCGAAGAAGCTCATGAAGGTGGTGCCGGCGGAATAGATCGCCGCCTTGCCGAGAAACACGAAGCGGCGGCTGGGCGCGTGCTCGCTGGCGAAGCGGATGTCCTCGCCCATCATTCGCGCGACCTCGGGATCGCCGCCTAGGGTGGACAACTCCACCACCACCAGATCCTCGGACACGGCATCTTCGAACTGCCGGCGGAAGATCGCGTACATGTCGTAATCGACCTTGCCGCAGAGCCTCACGGCCGGCGCCTGAAAATCGGTGGAAAGGAGCTTGTCCGCCATGCTGGATCTCCCGGGCTGGACCCCCGAGCCGGCCAGCTGGCAGGGATCATGCCGTTGACGACCCTACGGGCGATCCATCCCGCCAAGCTCGCCGCCGCAAGAACCATGAAGCGGCGGCTGGGCTTTAAGGAGGAGGGAACAACCTTCCGAAAACACGGTTGGCGCTGTCATAAATAAGGGAGGAATGAATGAACCGCGCTGTTGTCACCATCGCTGCCTTGACCATGACCCTGGGAGCCGCCCAGGCGCAGTCCTTGAACGCTCAGCCCAACGGGTCGGGCAGCAAGGATGGGAAAACCGTCGGCGCGACGGGGGCGATGGGCAACGCCAACGCCAATGGCGTCGCAACCGACCCGCAGGGTGTGGCCGAGCAGCAGAAGGGCACGACGAAATCCTCGCCGGGCACGGTCGGTGCCGCGCCGGGCGGAGATGTACCTTCGCAAAAACCCGATCACTGATCGGCTCCGGCCCGGCATGCGAGGACAAGGCGCATGCCGGGTAATCTTCTGTTCACAAAACTGGACCGATCCCGAAGCACCGATCAGTGCTTGCCGCCAGCGCTTTCCGCAGCTCCGCTCGTCGGCGGCGAGGTACCTTCCTTACGTGCCGCCTGAGGCGACATCCCTTCGGGATTTTTCAGATCGGCCGCGGGCGGGCTGGGCATTCCGACCGAAGGATCGTTGGCTGTCGGCTCCGTGGGAGCGTGATCGCTCGGCGCGAGTTGGGCGATCGCAGGTGCCGACGCGAGAAGCAGCGCGGCGGCAGCCACCCTGAACAGAGTCATGCTTATCTCCTTCGAACCTGGAACCCTGCCAACCAGCCCGATGCCGTTCGGTTTCGCGCCGAAAAACAACCGTTGCAGGCCATCAGCCGGGTAAGCCGACAGGTCGGACGAGACGAACCCCGCCGAAGCGGGGCTGCCACACCTTGGCGAACTATGAAACCTCAGTAATAGCCGTAGGGGCCGCAGTTCCCATAGCCGTAGTAGCCATAGCCGCACGCGCCATAAGCACCCGCAGCCGCCAAGCCGAGACCAAGACCGAAGCCGCCAACGCCGTAACCACGGCCGTAGAAACCGCGACCCGCGAACCCACGCCCGCCGAAGCCGCCGACGCGTCCTCCGCCGAAGTGGGCGCCGCCACCGCCGAAGTGGGCGCCGCCGCCACCAAAACCGCGAGCCTCGGCGAGGGTCGGGACGGTCGCGATCGCGGCTGCGAATGTCAGCGCCGTTGCGCCGGCAAAAAGGGTCTTCCTGATCGTGTTGGACATGTCCGGTTTCCTTTCTCGGAGATCGTTGGACTTCACCTATGCAGCGAGGCAGACCGCACAAGACATTGGCGCACAACAGATCGTGAGAGCGGCGCGCGCATCACCGTGGAACCTTGCCAACCGTGTTCGCCGGCGAGGGGCGGCAGGACGCGCCACGGACGTCCGCCATGAGAACCAAGGCGAGTGGACCGCGAAATGCGGAGTATGGCGCCGACACGAAACGGCTCTTGCGTGGCTGCCAATTTTCGTTGCATTTCAGCAACAATTCGCAAAAGCTGCGGTCGCGACCACTTCAAGCCTTCGCGTCAACGCTTTCTTCACCTATCGTTCACCACGACGTTCAGTGTAGCTGCAGGCGAAAGATCCACCATGGCGGCGGGTTCCCAGTCCGATAATTTCATGATGCGCCGGCTCGTCAGGGATGCCCTGACGACGCGTCCGGCACCACCCGCCCGTCCGCCCGCCGCGCCGGCTCCCGATTATGCGTTGGATCGCGAACACTCCCCGAGCTTGAAGTTCGAGGACGACGTCGCGGATTCGATCCGGGCCATCGAGCGGGTCGTCGAGAATTTCGGCACCTTGAAAGAGAATTTTCATTTCTACAAAGATCTCGTCGCAGACCTCAAAGCCAAGCTGGAAGATGAAAAGTCCCAGCGCGAGGAGATCCACCGCGAGCTCGGCACCATGGATCGCGCGCTGAAGGTCGAACGGGATCGGGCGGCACGGGCGGAAAGCAGCGCCAAGGCGTCGGATGCCGTGGCCAGGGACTTGGAACACCAGCTGGCCTCGCTGCAGTCGCAAACCGAGCGGCTGGTGAAGGCGATTTCGCTGCTGGTCTCCGCCGACGTCGACATGCGCGGCGAGAACATGGACAGCTCGCTTCGGCTGGTCTCCTGATCCCTGACCCGAGGGTTTCCCCGGGTCGTCACCGGCTGCCCTGGCGGGAATTGCGCTCGGGAAGCTCGTGGCCCTTGCCGCGTTCGACGTCAGCTCTCGCAACGTGATCTGCGCGGGGGCTGATCGCGGCGGCTGATCGCGGCGGCTGATCGCGGCGGCTGATCGAAGGACTCGTCCTTTGCGAGAAGCGCCGCCTCGCATCCCGCGCGCTCCCGAGGTGGACGATATCGGCGGCGTCCTCGGCGACATATTCGGCAGCGGACGACCCTGATCTTGCGCCGCTCCGGCGCGGTCCATAGATGGGCTGGAACGCCGCCTCGCGACGCTCGTCCCACAACCCCGCCCCGCGATCTTTGCTCGGCGGCCGTTGAGGTTCAGCCAAGGTTTGTTCATGTCCGACACCGCTTTGCCGAGTTGGCATGCCACCACGATCGTCATGGTGCGCAAGGCCGGATCGGGCGGCGATCGCACGGTGATCGCCGGCGACGGACAGGTGTCGTTCGGGCAGACGGTGATCAAGGCCAATGCCCGCAAGGTTCGCCGGCTCGCCAAGGGCGACGTGATCGGCGGCTTCGCCGGCGCGACGGCCGATGCCTTCACCCTGTTCGAGCGCCTGGAGTCCAAGCTGGAGCAGTATCCCGGCCAGCTGATGCGCGCCTGCGTGGAACTGGCCAAGGACTGGCGTACCGACCGATACCTGCGCCGGTTGGAGGCGATGATGCTGGTGGCCGACGCCAAGGTCGGGCTGGTGCTGACCGGCAACGGCGACGTGCTGGAGCCGGAAGCGGGCGAGCACGGCAGCGTGATGGCGATC
The DNA here is from genome assembly GCA_937863205.1 of uncultured Beijerinckiaceae bacterium. The sequence goes on from CALMGA010000118.1 coordinate 8,274, forward strand.
GGCTCGGGCGGCAACTTCGCCCTCGCGGCCGGGCGCGCCCTGCTCCCCTACGAGAGCGATCCCGCAGCCATCGCCCGCCGGGCGCTGACCATCGCCGGCGAGATCTGCGTCTACACCAACGGCAACATCGTGGTCGAAAGCGTCCCGGCGTGAGCGCCGCACCCGCCCGCCCCGGAGCGACGGAGCGGCCGGTCTCCGCCCGCACCCTGGCGCTGGCGGTGGAGCGCGACGTGATCACCCCCGCTCAGCTCGAAGCGCTGCGCCTGATCGAGCGCGATCTGTCACCCGGACAAGGTCCCGTCCAGACCACGGCCGGACCTTCCAGGGACGACGAGCAGCTTCGCTTCGTGTCGGGCTTCGCCGACATCTTCGTGACGATCGGCATCCTGCTCTTCATCGGCGCCCTGTTCGCCATCATGGGGGCGACCGGCTCAACGCCGGCGCTCGCCGGCATCGCCGCCGCGAGCTGGCTCCTCGCCGAGTTCTTCACCGGCAAGCGGCGCATGGCGCTGCCCTCCATCGTCCTGCTGGTTCTGTTCGTCGGCGCGACGCTGATCTTATCGCTGCAGGTCTTCGCGCAGTTGCTGCCGGCGGCGCGCGCCCTGCCCGATCGTTTCTGGTTCGTGCCCGACGCCAATGCGCCCGCGCTCGCGCTGGCCGCCATCACGACCGCCGCGCTCGCCGCCATGCACTACCTCCGGTTCCGCGTGCCGATCACCGTTGCGGCCGGGACGGCGGCGCTGTGCCTTCTCGCGTTGGGGATGGTCGCCGCCGCCAAGCCCGACTTGAACGATGCGGATGTCAACGTCGTGCTCCTCGTGTGCGGCCTCGCCGTCTTCGCGCTCGCCATGCACTTCGACATGTCCGATCCCGACCGGCTGACGCGGCGCACCGATATCGCCTTCTGGCTGCACCTGCTCGCCGCGCCACTCATCGTGCATCCCCTGATCCAGGGCTTGCTGCACGGCCTCGGCCAGACGGTCGGCCCCGGCGTGATCTACGGCAACACCCAAGGGCTGACGCTCGGGCCCGCCATCGGGATCCTGTGGATCTTCCTGATCCTCGGCATCGTGGCCCTCGTCGTCGACCGGCGTGCGATCCTCGTGTCAAGCCTGATCTACGCCGGCACCGCCTTCGGCACCGTGGTCCGGACCCTTGGCCAGTCGAGCCTCGTCCTGCCCACCGTGCTGCTGGTCCTGGGTGCCTTCATCCTTCTGATCTCCGCCGGCTGGCAGCCGCTGCGCCGCGCCATCCTTCGCCGTCTGCCGCAGCCCCTCGCGCGCCGGCTGCCCAACCCGCTGCTGGCCTCTGCGTCATGAACGATTTTTCCCCGCGCGAGATCGTGTCCGAACTCGACCGCTTCATCGTCGGCCAGCGCGACGCCAAGCGCGCCGTCGCCATCGCCTTGCGCAACCGCTGGCGCCGGCTGCAGCTGGAAGGGCCGATGCGCGAAGAGGTGCTGCCCAAGAACATCCTGATGATCGGCCCCACCGGCTGCGGCAAGACGGAGATTTCGCGCCGCCTCGCCAAGCTCGCCAACGCGCCCTTCCTCAAGATCGAGGCGACCAAGTTCACGGAAGTGGGCTACGTCGGCCGCGACGTCGAGCAGATCGTGCGCGACCTCGTGGAAACGGCGATCGCGATGGTCAAGGACGGCAAGCGCAAGAGCCTCGAAGCGCGCGCCGAACTGGCCGCCGAGGAGCGCATGCTGAACGCGCTGGTCGGCGTTACCGCCTCGCCGGCGACGCGCGACAGCTTCCGCCGCAAGTTGCGCGCCGGCGACCTCGACGGCAAGGAGGTCGAGATCGAGCTGCAGCCGCAAGCCTCCGCCATGCCGATGTTCGAGCTGCCCAACATGCCCGGCGCCTCGATGGGCGCGATCAACATCGGCGACCTGTTCGGCAAGGGCCGCCAGCCCAAGCCCAAGCGCCTGGCTGTGCGCGACGCCCACGCCCCGCTCCTCGCCGAGGAAACGGAGAAGCTGATGGACCAGGACGGGATCGTGCAGGAGGCGATCCGCCACGTCGAGAACAACGGCATCGTGTTCCTGGACGAGATCGACAAGATCTGCGCCCGCGAGGGCCGCGGTGGCGCCGACGTGTCGCGCGAGGGCGTGCAGCGCGACCTCCTCCCGCTGATCGAAGGCACGACCGTCACCACCAAGCACGGCGCGGTGAAGACCGACCATGTCTTGTTCATCGCCTCGGGCGCGTTTCACGTGTCCAAGCCCTCCGACCTGCTGCCGGAGCTGCAAGGGCGGCTGCCGATCCGGGTGGAGCTGCAGCCCCTCGACGAGGACGACTTCTGCCGCATCCTCGTCGACACGGAAGCGAGCCTGCTCAAGCAGTATTCGGCGCTGATGGCGACCGAAGGGGTGAAGCTCGACTTCACCCCCGAGGCGGTCAGGGCGCTGGCCAAGGTGGCCGTGCAGGTCAATTCGTCCGTCGAGAACATCGGCGCCCGACGCCTGCAGACGGTGATGGAACGCGTGCTCGACGACGTCAGCTTCACCGCGTCCGACCGCGGCGGCGAGACGGTGGTGGTCGACGCCGCCTTCGTGGAGCGCAACATCGGCGACCTCGCCCGCAACGCCGACCTGAGCCGCTTCATTCTCTGACCGGGCGTTCCGGGCCGCCTTGCCACGGCACGTCGGCGGGGCCACATCCGCGCTGCCCGACCGCAGCGGGCTTCAAACGATCGACGCCTGATCTTGTCCGAAAGTTCTGCGACTTTCCGCGACCATGCTCCAGGAGCAATCCATGCCCCGGCCCGGCAGCCGCATCTTCGACGACTTTTCCCGCCTGATGACCGATGCCACCGGCCTTGCCTCGGGCGTGCGCCGCGAGATCGAAACGGTGGTGCGCGGCCAGGTCGAACGCCTGCTCGCCGCGATGGACGTGGTTTCGCGCGACGAGCACGAAGCGGTGAAGACCATGGCGGCGATGGCCCGCGACGAGAACGAGCGGCTGGAGCGACGCCTTCAGCTTCTTGAAGAGAAGCTCGGGATGGCGCCGCCGCGGCCGCCGGGCATCGACGGCCTGTCGATCTAAGCAGGTTTCGTAAAAGTACTCCGCGGTTTTGCGATCGAAACCTGCGGCCTATCAAAGAGCTCAGCGGTTGAAGCGCTGGCCTGCCAACGCGAACCTGCTTAGAGCAACGGGCTTAAGGCAATATCCGGTCCGGTGTTCTGACCCGCGGCTCTAGCCGGGTGACACCAGCGCTTTGCGTCCTGGCGCGAACCTGCCTATCAGAAGCGGCAGGGATCTCGACGGAGCAGGGCGTGGGGCAGCGCATTCTCGTGACGGGCGGCGCCGGCTTCCTCGGCTCGCACCTGTGCGCCCTGTTGCTCGAACAGGGGCACGAGGTGCTCTGCGTCGATAACTTCTTCACCGGGCGGCGCCGCAACATCGCCGCGCTCCTCGACCATCGCGACTTCGAATTGCTGCGCCACGACGTGACGCACCCGCTTTTCGTCGAGGTCGACGAGATCTACAACCTCGCCTGCCCGGCCTCGCCCATCCATTACCAGTTCGACCCCGTGCAGACCACCAAGACCAGCGTGCTGGGCGCCATCAACATGCTGGGGCTGGCCAAGCGAACCCGCGCCAAGATCTTCCAGGCCTCGACGTCGGAGATCTATGGCGATCCCAGCGTCCACCCGCAGCCGGAAGGCTACTGGGGCAACGTCAACACGCTGGGGCCGCGCGCCTGCTACGACGAGGGCAAGCGCTGCGCCGAAACCCTGTTCTTCGACTACCACCGGCAGCACAAGACGCGCATCAAGGTGGCGCGCATCTTCAATACCTACGGGCCGCGCATGCACCCCCAGGATGGCCGGGTGGTGTCGAACTTCATCGTCCAGGCGCTGCAGGGGCGGCCCCTCACCCTTTACGGCGACGGCACGCAGACCCGGTCCTTCTGCTACGTCGACGACCTCATCGTCGGCTTCCGCAAGCTGATGGACAGCTCGGACACGCTCACCGGTCCGGTCAACCTGGGCAACCCCGGCGAATTCACCATGCGCGAGCTCGCCGAAACCGTTCTCGACCTTACGGGATCGCGCTCCCCCATCACCCACGAGCCGCTACCCTCCGACGATCCCCGGCAGCGCCAGCCCGACATCACCCTCGCCCGCCAGGAGCTGGATTGGGCGCCCACCGTGCACCTGCGGGCCGGCCTCGCCCGCACCATCGCCTACTTCGAGCAGTTGCTGGGCGAGGGCGCCTGAGGTCATGCCCTCCCACTCTTAACCCGGAGATTGTTCCTTGCGCATCGCGATGATCGGATCGGGCTACGTCGGCCTCGTATCGGGCGCCTGCTTTTCCGATTTCGGTCACCACGTCACCTGCGTCGACACCGACGCCGCCAAGATCGCCGCGCTCAACGACAGCGTGATGCCGATCTACGAGCCGGGGCTGCGCGAACTCGTCGAGCGCAACGTGCGCGAAGCCCGCCTATTCTTTTCCACCGACCTGCCCGCGGCGGTGGCGGGAGCCGAGGCGGTGTTCATCGCGGTGGGCACGCCGTCCCGCCACGGCGACGGCCATGCCGATCTCAGCTACGTCTACGCCGCCGCCGCCGACATCGCCCGCGCCGCCAGGGGACCTCTGGTGGTGGTCACCAAGTCCACCGTGCCGGTGGGCACGGGCGACGAGGTCGAGCGCATCTGCCGCGAGCTGCGCCCGGACCTGGTCGGTGATCTGGCGATCGACGTCGCGTCCAACCCCGAGTTCCTGCGCGAGGGTGCGGCCATCGCCGACTTCAAGCGGCCCGACCGCATCGTGGTCGGCGTCGAGAGCGAGCGCGCGCGCGCGGTGATGGGGCAGGTGTACCGGCCGCTCTACCTCAACCAGTCGCCGATGGTGTACGTCGGCCGGCGCACGTCGGAGCTGATCAAGTACGCGTCCAACGCTTTCCTCGCGGTGAAGATCACCTTCATCAACGAAATGGCGGACCTTTGCGAGAAGACCGGCGCCAACGTGCAGGACGTCGCCCGCGGCATGGGGCTCGACGGGCGCATCGGGGCGAAGTTCCTCCACGCCGGGCCGGGATACGGCGGCTCGTGCTTCCCCAAGGATACGCTGGCCCTGGTCAAGACCGGCCAGGACTACGAGGCGCCGCTGCGCATCGTGGAAACGGTGGTGGCGGTCAACGACGGGCGCAAGCGGGCGATGGGCCGGCGCATCGTCGCCGCTTGCGGCGGCTCCGTGCGCGGCAAGACGATCGCGATTCTCGGCCTCGCCTTCAAGCCCAACACGGACGACATGCGCGAGGCGCCCTCGCTCGCCGTGGTCACCGCGTTGCAGGATGCCGGCGCGATTGTGCGGGGCTACGACCCCGAGAGCATGGCGCAGGCGCGGCCCCTGCTGCCCGGCATGACGTTCGCCGCCAACGCCTACGACTGCGCCAGCGGCGCCGATGCGGTGGCGATCCTGACCGAATGGGACGAGTTCCGGGCGCTGGATCTCGGCCGGCTGAAGAGCGTGATGAAGACGCCGGTGCTCATCGACCTGCGCAACATCTATCCCGCGGAGGATGCGAGGGCGCAGGGCTTCACCTATTCCAGCATCGGGCGCCCCGACAAGGGAACGGCCGGCGCATCCTGAGCACCGGCGCGAACGCGGGGCAGGGTGCAGCCGAAGCTTCAAGGCGGAAGCGGCGGCAGCCGCTCAGGTCGCCCCCATCGTGAAGGCGGCGTCGATCACCGCATCGATCGTCGCCTCCGCCGTCGGGATCTGCCGGTCGAGCATCAGCATGGCGAGGCCGTGGGCGACCGACCAGGCCTGCAGGGCGAGGACGGTCGGGTCAACGCCGGGGGCGGGCAGGCGTGCCGCCAAGGCGGCCGCATTGGCGCGCAGGAAAGCCATCGCATCGGGCACGGTCTCGGCGGGCCCCGACAGCAGGTCGGGCGGGGCGGGATTGGCGAAGATCAGCCGGAACAGGGCCGGGTTGGCCAGGGCGAAGCGCACGTAGGCTCGCCCTGTCGCATCGAAGCCGGCGGCGCCGCCACCTGCCGCCTCCGAGGCGGCGCGCTGCGCGGCGGCGAGCCTCGCCAAGCCCTCCCCGGCCATCGCCGTCATCAGCGCCCGCTTGTCGGGGAAGTGCCGGTAGACGGCCGTGGCGCTCACCCCCACCGAGCGGGCGACCTCACGCAGCGACAAGTCATCGATGGTTCGCGTCGCCAGCAGCGTCATGCCGGCCTCGATCAGGGCGCTGCGCAGGTTGCCGTGGTGGTAGGCCTTGGTCGTCGGCCCCGCCGATGTTGACATCGTTACCATTCTGGTCTTGAAAGCATAAACATCACCGGAGCCGTTCATCACGAGCACCGCCGAAGCCCCGATCCGTTCCACGAACATTGGCAGCGTCGAACTGCCGGCCAGCCACGAACGGGCGTTCCCGCACCGCGCACCCTTTCCTGTCATGTGTGCACGAGCCGATGACCGATAAGAAGACCCTCACCGACCTCCCCGTCGGTGGCACGATCCCGGCCGCGCTCGATGGCCGTGACCTGCGCATCGGGCCCAACCCGGTCGATCCGAGGGATATCACTGGTTCATCGGCGAGGGCATGGCGCATTGCATCGCCCTCGAGGACGGCCGGGCGCTGCTGTGCCGCAACCGCTGGATCCGCTCGACCGTGGTCGGCGCCGCACTGGGCGAGGAGCCCGCACCCGACAGGTCCACGCGTTCGGCGACGGCGTCGATCGGCAGCGTCGCCGACGATGCCGAAGCGGTTTACCCTGGCGCTCCCGACATCGCCCGCCGCGCATCGACCCATCAGGGCTGCAACCTCATGACGCTGCCTGCCTCGCTCGCTTCGAAGCTCCGGCTTCCCGTCGTCTGCTCGCCCTTGTTCATCATCTCCAACCCGGATCTGGTGATCGCGCAGTGCAAGGCCGGCGTGGTGGGCTCGTTTCCCTCGCTCAACGCGCGGCCGGTATCGCTGCTCGATGAATGGCTGCACCGCATCCGCGAAGAGCTGGCCGCCTGGGACCGCGACCATCCCGATACGCCGGCGGCGCCCTTCGCCGTCAACCAGATCGTGCACAAGACCAACGACCGGCTGGACCAGGACCTCGCCCTGTGCGCCAAGCACGAGGTTCCCTTCGTCATCACCTCGCTTGGCGCCCGCGAGGACCTCAACCGTGCCGTGCACGGCTGGGGCGGGCTGGTGTTCCACGACGTCATCGACGATCGTTTCGCCCGCAAGGCCATCGAGAAGGGCGCCGACGGGCTGATCGCGGTGGCGTCGGGCGCCGGCGGCCACGCCGGGCGGCTGTCGCCGTTCGCCCTGGTGCAGGAGTTGCGCCGCTGGTTCGATGGTCCGCTCGCCCTGTCGGGCGCCATCGCCAACGGCCGCGCGGTCCTCGCCGCCCAGGCGATGGGCGCCGACCTCGCCTACATCGGCTCGCTATTCATCGCGTCGCAGGAGGCCAATGCGGCCGACGGCTACAAGCGGATGATCGTGGACTCGCAGGCTTCCGACATCGTGTACTCCAACCTGTTCACCGGCGTGCACGGCAACTATCTCCGCCCATCCATCGTCGCCGCAGGCCTCGACCCCGACGCCTTGCCCGAAAGCGACGCCTCCAGGATGAGCTTCGGCTCGGGCGGTTCGGCCAAGGCGTGGCGCGACATCTGGGGCTGCGGGCAGGGGATCGGCGACGTCGATGCGATCACCCCGGCGGCCGAGCAGGTGGCGAGGCTGGCCCGCGAATATGCCGCCGCCAAGGCCTCGCTCGACGGCCGCTTCCACCCCCAGCCGGCCGGTGCCGAGGCGGTGGTGCTCGCCGGCGAGCGCCTGCGCAGCCATGCGGAGATCAGGGATCGCGCCGCCCGCGCCGCCCAGGCCTTCCGTGAGACCGGCGTCGGCGAGGGCGATTGCGTGGCGCTGCTGCTGCGCAACGACTTCGCCTTCTTCGAGGCGAGCCTGGGCGCCCAGCTCGCCGGCGCCTATCCCGTGCCGCTGAACTGGCACGCCACCGCCGACGAGGCCGGCTACATCCTGCGCGACTGCGCCGCCAAGGTGCTGGTCGCCCATGCCGACCTGCTGCCCGGCATCGAGGCCGGCATCCCCGAGGGGCTCGCGATCCTGCGCGTCGAAACGCCGGCCGAGATCCTGTCCGCCTACCGGGCCAAGCCCGGCCCGCCCCGGCCGGCCGGCGTACCGGGCTGGGACGGCTGGATCGCCCGGCATCCGCCGATGGCGACGCCGGCCGCCGCGGCCCGGGCCGCCGTGATCTACACCTCCGGCACCACCGGCCGTCCCAAGGGGGTGCGCCGCGCCCCCGGCACCAACGCCGCCGGCAACCCGGTCACCCTGGCCGGCTGGGGGCTCGGCGACGGCGCCCCCAAGACGGTGCTGATGAACGGGCCGATGTACCATTCCGCCCCCAACACCTACGGCCTCGCCTCGCTCGCCGACGGGGCTCGGATCGTGCTGCAGCCCCGCTTCGAGGCCGAAGGAATGCTGGCGCTGATCGAGCGCCACCGCATCAGCCACATGCACATCGTGCCGACGATGTTCTTCCGGCTGCTGCAGCTGCCCGATCCGGTGAAGGCGCGCTACGACGTGTCTTCGCTGCGCTTCGTGGTGCACGGCGCCGCGCCGTGCCCGGTCGCCGCCAAGCGGGCGATGATCGAGTGGTGGGGGCCGGTCATCCACGAATACTACGGCTCCACCGAGACCGGCCTCGCCACCGGGCTTGATCCGGCTGACGCGCTGCGCAAGCCGGGCACGGTCGGCCGGGCGCTGCCGGGCGTGAGCCTGCGCATCGTCGACGAGCGGGGCCGCGACCAGCCCGCCGGAGTTGCCGGCGACGTCTTCGTCCGGTCGGCGGTGGCGTCGGGGTTCGGCTACCTCGGCCTCGACGGCCAGCGCGCCGCCATCAGCCTCGGCGACTTCGTCACGGTGGGCGACATCGGCTTCCTCGACGAGGAGGGGTTCCTTTTCCTTTGCGACCGGCGCCGCGACACCATCATCTCCGGCGGCGTCAACATCTACCCGGCGGAGATCGAGGCCGGGTTGCTGGCGCTCGACGGCGTGGCCCAGTGCGCGGTGTTCGGCATTCCCGACGCCGAGTTCGGCGAGGCCGTGTGCGCCTACGTCGTGCCACGCGAGGGGGCGGCGCTGCGGCCGGAATCGATCCGCTCGGGGCTGTCGGGCCGGCTCAGCCGCTTCAAGATCCCCAAGCGGATCGAGATCGTCGCCGAGCTGCCGGTCGAGGACTCGGGCAAGGTGTTCAAGCGCAAGCTGCGCGACCCTTATTGGGCCGCCTCGGCGTCCGGATCGGGCTGCAGCCTGTTGTAGGCGCCGGCCAGTGCCAGTCGGCGGCGACGTCCGGCGCCCCCGGCCGCGACGAACCTTCTCGGCCAAGGGGGAAATCCCCGGTCGTCGCCAGCTCGGTCATCAGACCCATCCTTCGTGCGCGTGACCACGGGTCTTCCTTCGTCCGCTTCGCCGCGGACATTATTGTGACCTTCGGGGGAGCCGAGCGGGTCACGCAGATGCGCAACGAGTGCGCCGCGAGCCTCCCGCAGGCCGCGTCAGCGCGCGTTGGCCCGCCCCGATTCGCGGGCCGCCTTGCGCGCGCCGATGGTCATGACATCCAGCATCCAGCCGGGGTATTCGTTCGGCAGGCGGCTCGCTCCGTCCAGTGCGTCGAGGTCGGCCTCGCTCAGTTCCACCCTCGCTGCGGCGATGTTGTCGTCGAGCTGCTCCAGGCGCCGGGCCCCGACGATCACGGTGCTGACGACCCTCCTGTGCAGCAGCCAGGCGAGGGCGATCTGGGCGACGGACACGCCCCGCGCTTCCGCCATCGGCCGCATCGCGTCGATGCAAGCAAACGCGCGGGCCTCGTCGACCGGCGGGAACGGGATGGCGGCGCGGCGATGGACGCCATCCGCGCCGTCGGCGGGGGCCTTCGATCGCCCGATCTTGCCGCTGAGCAGGCCGCCGGCGAGCGGGCTCCACACCATCAGGCCGAGGCCCTCGCTCGCGAGCATCGGCGCCAGCTCGCGTTCGAGGTCGCGCCCGGCGATGCTGTAGTAGGCTTGGCAGCTGACCGGCGCGGCGAGCCCCAGCCGCTCGGCGAGGCCCAGCGCCTTCGCGATCTGCCACGCCGCCCAGTTCGAGACGCCGACGTAACGGACGTGACCGTGCTGCACCAGCGTATCGAGTGCGCGCAGGCTTTCCTCGATCGGCGTCTGCGCGTCGAAGCCGTGGAGCTGGTAAAGGTCGATGTGGTCGAGCCCGAGGCGCTTCAGGCTGGCCTTCGCCGCTTCCAGGATGTGCAGGCGCGAATTGCCGCCCCGGTTGGGGCTCGGGCCGGTCGGCGAGTACCCCTTGGTGGCGACCAGGATCTCGCCGCGCGGGATCCGCAGGTTGCGCAGGGCTCGGCCGGTGATCTCCTCCGACAGGCCGGCGGAATAAGCGTCGGCGGTGTCGATCATGTTGATGCCGGCCTCGACCGCGCGGGCGAGGAAGCGGTCGGCGTCGCCCTGGTCCAGCGTCCCCATCTTGCCGAAGATGCCGGTTCCACCGAAGGTCATGGTGCCCAGGCATATCTCGGACACGAAGACGCCGGTTCGGCCGAGCTTGTTCATCCGCATCGTTCACAACTCCCTGGCCAGACCGAGGCATGCCTGCGGCCCGCGCGGAGTATGGAACGGCGGCGATGCTGCGGGTAGATCATGCCGGGCGCATGACCTTGTGAATGGTTTGCAGCAATGGAACGGCCGGCGACGGGCCCTCAGATGAACTCGCGGGCGTCGCTCATCGTGTCGAAGCGGCGAGTCCCGAGAATGGTCTCGACCTCCACCGAGCCGTCGGCAAAGGTGCGGTAGGGCCGGCGCTGGCGGGCGGCCTTGTCCATGGCGCCGCCGGCAGCATTGAGGCCGGCGAGCCCCGCGTCGAAGGGGGCCGGCTGCGGCTCCACAACGCGCTGGCTGGAGCGGGTGAGCACCGCGCCGAAGAAGCGGTTGAGGGCGCCGAACCCGGCCTGCAGGGTGCCGATCAGGGCGAGGGCGAAGCCGCTGCCGATCAGGCACTTGGCGATGCCGATCAGATCGGCGTGCAGGGCGGCGTGGAGGTCGGCGTGCAGGGTGGGCGAGCTTGGCGCGAGCCTGAGCGCGACGGCATCCGCCATCGCCGTCACGGCGAGCAGCAGCGCCCAGCCGATCGCCGCCACGCTCAAGCCGACCCAGGTCAGGCGGCCGGTCTCCAGGGCGTCGAAGTCGCGGCTCATCGGTCGTTCTCCTCCTTGGAAATGAACGTGAAGTCTTGGATCAGCACGTCGTGGACGAGGTTGGCGCCGAGCCGGTGGTTGGTTGAGGCGACGAGGCGGGCGATGAGCCCGTTCACGTCGTATTTGTCGAGGTGGAGGAAATCGAGGTGGTCGTCCGTGTAGATGGCGCGGAACGCCTCATCGAGCAGGAACGCCTCGGGCGAGACCGGCAGGGTCTTCGCCACCGTCGCATCCACCGTGTAGTTGAACTGCGCCACGATGAAGCCGCGCACCGCCCCCCCGGCGATGATCGGCACGTTGAGGACGCGGGTTTTTTCCAGCGTCAGCGCCGGCTTCTCCGTGGCGGCGGGAGCCGCCTTGCCGCCGCCGCCCATCGTGGCCACGGCGAAGCTCGTGCCCAGCGATACGGCAAGGACCCAGAG
>CALMGA010000118.1:19950-21275 GCA_937863205.1 uncultured Beijerinckiaceae bacterium
ACCCAGAGGCCGACGAGAAAGGTCTTCATTCCCAGCCGTACCCGCCGCCAAACCCGCCGCCAAGTCCGCCGTCCGCGCGGCCGAAGTCCGCCCGGCCGTGGGCCCGCGAATAGGTGCCGTCGGACTCGAACTCGCGCAGGGTCCGCACGATGGTGGCGCTGACCTCCTGGGCGGCGCGAAGCTCGACCTGCAGGGCGCCGTCGTTGGCGGCGAGCTTGGCCCGGAAGGCGGCGAGCTTGGCGATCAGGTCCTGGCTCGGGACCGTGTTGGCCATCGCCTTCATCAGGCGGTTGAGTTCGAGCAGGCCCTGGCGCTTCTGGCGGGTGAACTCGGGCAGGCCGGCATGGCTGTGCAGGCGCAGCATCGCCGTTTCCGCGTCGATGACCGCCTCGATGCGCGACAGCAGGGCGACGAGCGCGTCGTAGGTTTCCGGCGACACGAAGCCGCGATCGCCCCACAGTGCCGGGGCTTCCATCGTTCGACCCATGCTGTCTTCAACCTCCGCTGCGCCGACCTGCGGCTAAGATGTGACCGGCCCGGCCAGGGCCGGACCGACTTGCCCGCCCGTTTGCCCGCCGCCCGGCGCGGCTGCGGGAGGCGCGGCCTGCGGCGACTTGTTCTGCAGCGACTTGGCCAGACCGATGCCGCCGGCATTGGCGATCTGGTTGGCCAGCTGCTCGGCCATCATCGACCGGTAGACGCCGGCCGACTCCTTGTCGCCGAACAGCTCGCTGTCCTTGGGCAGCATGGTTTCCACGAAGGATTGCAGCAGCACCGCCTCGAACTTGCGGTAGGCGTCGGCGCCCCCCACGGCGGCATTGCGGTGCACGCCGCCAACCGGCGACGGCAGCCGCGATGCATCCGGGACGGCGGGCGCGGCGCCGGGCTGGGCGCGTCCGGCCCGGCTCAGAGCCTCGGAGAAGCCGGCGTCGGCGGCACCGGGATCGGCGGCCAGCGCGGCGAGACGGACGGTGGCCGCGCGCACGGTGGCGGGATCGGCGGCGTTGGCGACATCGAGCAGGATGTCGGAGGGTGGCTGGATCGCCATGCCGGCTCTCCCAGGCGGTGGGTCGCCCGGACTTTGGCGTCCCAGCCTTGCGGCGCGCTGACGGCACGGGAGAACATGGGCCTTGCCCCGATGGCCGGGCGGACGCTTCCTCCTGCGCGGGAGGAGGGAGAGGACATGCGGCGGCGTGGTTCGTTGTGCCTCAAACCTTGTCGGTCGGGTCGAGCGCGAGCCAGGCGTCCAGCGTCGCCGCGAGGTCGCGGGCTTCGGCCGTGCGCCGGGCTGCGCCGGCCGCCCGTTGCACGGCGGCGTCGAGGGC
>CALMGA010000119.1 GCA_937863205.1 uncultured Beijerinckiaceae bacterium
GGTTTTATCAGTGTCAAGCCGTCGTGACAGGCCGAAGAGTCTAGCTCGGCAGCATGCCACCGTTCAGCCCTCGCGCGATGGTGTCGGCAGCGCGCCGGCGGCCGCGCTCGGCTGTCGCCGGGGCCCAGCCCCGCCCCCGGACCAGCGCCGCGAAGGTTTCCCGCGTCGCTCGGCAGCGCGCCCAGGCCCGCAGGTATGTGCGGCCGTCGGGATCGCCGGCAAGGAGCGCCGCCCATTCCAGCACGTCCGTCATTGCCGTCCGGCGGCCCGTGGCGGCCGCACGCAACCGGCTGCCGACTCCGTAGACCGGGCAGTTCGGCATGGCGCGGAAGGCGGCCACGAGACGCGCCTCGACCCGACTACGCGTCCAAGGCAGGCTCGGGGCGTCCATAGCCGGACATAGCAGGAACGCACCATCATCGCCATGCGGCGCGCGGGGAGGCGAGTGGCGCAGCGCTGCCCACGATCAGTCCGGGCCGGGTACGATCTCGACCCGATACCGCCTTTCGCCATCCTCCGCCGGGAAAGGATTTTTGACGCCGTGACCGACGCGCGCGAGGTAGGCATCGCCCTCCGGCGTGCCTTTGTAGATGCGGACCTGACGTCCACCGGCAGGTGAACCGGAGGCGGCCGCAGCGCGGCGGCTCAGGGCGCGATCGCGGGCATCGTCGAGGATCGGCTTGCAAGCCCAGTTGTCGACACGGGGCATGCGGCCGGCGAACCGCTTGAGCACGGGCACCACGTCCTCAAAGAAATCGACCTCCGGCGCCACGTCGCGCCGGTAGGCCGGCAGAAAGCGATAGGCTTCACCCTTCTTCACCTTGCCGCCGCAGGCGCGGACCACAGCATCGACGATGGCGACGTCGCCTAGTTGGGTCGGGGATGCCGTAGGCGGATTCCCCGAAGCGTCCGCTTCGGCTTTGCTTCCTCCGTTTGCTTCACCCGGTGCTTCGCTCTGCCCGGGAGAGTTCGCACGCTCGCGACCAACCAACCCACCATTAGGCTCTTGTTTCAACTTGAGATCAGAATGGGTTGGTTGGTTGGTCGCGACTGAAGCGGGTGCTTCGCCGTTTGCTTCTCCTGCTGCTTCCTCGGCTGCTTCGATCCCGCCGCTGTTTGCTTCGTTTTTTGCTTCGCCTTCTGCTTCGATGGGGGAGGGCGCATCTCCTCCCTCCGTGATCAAGGAGGCATCATCGGGTGACAGGTCCGAAGGCGCCAGGTTGCCCTCGCGGCCGCCCTGGAGCAGGCGCAGGTCGCGCTTTTCCCGGCGAGCCGCGCCGCTGGCCTTGCCTCCGGCCGTCCCGCTCCTGCTCTTGACAGGATCGATCTCGCGTTGTTCCGGCGGCGGCAGAAGCTCGGCGGAGGGCACGCGCTCGTCCGGCCGCAGATCGAGGCGGCGGTTGCGTTCCACGTCCATGTCGCGCAGGTGCCATCGGTAGTGCTCGTCGACGTCGAAGTGCGGCACCAGCGCGGACATGAAGTTGCGGAACGTCCGCACGGTGACGCCGCCGAGCCCGGCGAGGAACTTGATGTTGGCCGGCGTGGTCGGCGGCGGCAGCTCGCCGTATTCCCAGAGGTGCAGCCGCAGGCTGAACCAGACGCCGAGCTGCTGGGCGGACAGGCACGCGCGTGCCCTGATCCCGTCCAGCATCGGCATGTGCATGTCGGTGAGATCGCGGGCATTCGGCCGCTGATAAAGGGGGAACGCGACAGCTTCACTCATGCGGTCCGCACTGATGGTCAACGATGGAGGGAAGGGCGTTCGGGAGGCCGGGGGAAGGATGCGCAAAATGTTGCGCATATCAACTTGACGCGATCGGGCCAATGTGCAAATATTTGCACATTGGAGACGCGTCGATGCCGAACGAAACCAACCGCCTCAAGATCGCTCGCCGCCTCGCGAGCGAAGGCTGGACGGAGACGGACGGTGGTCGGCACGGGGTGTTCAAGAACCCGGCCCGGCCAGGCGTGACGATCGCGGTGCCGCGGCACCGCACGGTGTCGCCGGGTGTGGCGCGCGATGTCGCCAAAAAAGCCGGATGGATCTGAGGGAGGGCAGCTATGGCGCGTTTCTACATCGGCCTCGTCGACAAGGGCGGCGAGGGATGGGGGGTGACCTTCCCCGACCTTCCCGGCTGCACGTCGGGCGGCAAGACCATGGACGACCTGTTCGAGATGAGCGTCGAATCCGTTCGTCTGTGGGTCGATGCCACGCTCGATCAGGGCGTGGGTCTGCCCGTCGCGCGCACGATGGACCAGTTGCTGGCCGACGAGGAGGTCAAGGAGACGATCGGGGCCATCGGCCCCGTCAGCTTCATCCAGGTCCCGCTGCTGCGCGACAGCGGTCGCACGGTGCGCGCCAACCTGTCGTTCGACGCCGGTCTGCTCGATGCCATTGACGGCGCGGCGAAGCGGCTCGGGGCGACGCGGTCGTCCTACCTGGCCACCGCCGCGCGGGAGAAGATCGCCCGGGGCGAGTGAGGCCGCAGGGCGCGTCATGCCCCGACCTCGATGCCAGCTGCGGCGTAGCGCCGGCGGATCAACTGCCGGGCGAGGTTGGCGCGCGGCGTCGGGTCGCCAGGGGCGGCGGTCAGGCTGATCGACATGGTGCGGCCGCCGACCGTCCAGGTGATGCGGGCCCGGGTGCCGCCATGCAGCTCGATGTCATCGGCGCCGCACCGGCGGAGGTAGTCGACGGCCGCGCGGACGTGCGCGTTGCACCCGCTGCGCCGCATACTGCGACGCCGCTTCACGGGCGCCGCCCGGAAGCGTCGGGAGCGGGGAGGGGTCATGCGGCCTCTCCCAGCTCGGCCTCGTTGCCCCACGCGTCCCAGCCCGGCCGCGGCGGGCCGCGGCGGTTCAGCTCGATCTTCGGCAGGTTGGGAAAGTAGGCCTCGATCATCTCGGCGAAGATTGCCGGCTTGGCGGAATGGGCGCGGCGTGGCGCTGTGAGCAGCGAGTCCCATTGCGTGCCCGGCTCGGGGCACGGCACGTGCCCGCGCGTGCCGAGCAGCAGATGCTCGTGCCGGTTCCGGTTCCAATAGCCGGTACCGGCGCGGTCCTTGCCCCAGACCCAGTTGGTGACGTAGCGGAACCCCCAAGCCTCGATGACG
>CALMGA010000120.1 GCA_937863205.1 uncultured Beijerinckiaceae bacterium
GTCCTCACCTCCGACCATCCTTAGTTCTGACCACCCGACGGGCCGCCCTCACGCGCCGGCGAGCATGGATGGGGCAAGCCGGATCGGATGCCGCGACATGGTTCAGGTCGCGGCACTCTCTCGTTGGTCAGCACTTGAGGGATGGTCCATCCGGCACCACGGTATCCCCTTTTTCATATAAGGGTTACGCGAACCTCCGCCAGAGGCTCTCGATGCGGCGAGCATGAGCGTGGAGCCGCAGAGGTCATCCTCCTCTCGGCAACCGGCAGAGATCCCGTTCGACAGAAAGTGCCGCTCGACATAGTCAAGACGCTTGACCTGCTCCGTCGGCAGTAAAGCGCCCATTGTTGTCGTCCAATCGACCGACCGCCTTGCTCTGAAGCGGACACGACTGTCTGGGTGCGGATGCCGGCTCATGGTGCGGAAAGCACTCGTCGGCTTTGTTGTCGAAACCGGCCGTTCAGCAGCATGTGGTTCGCTACAAGTAAACCTTATACGAATTCTCTTGGCTCAGACGTGAATGACGCTGGAGTTCTATCGGATGAGTGGCAATACGAGTTTGATGCCGGTGCTGGCACACTGGAGTGCCAACGCAACGCAACCCGATGCGGCAGTGACGGCCACCACCCACTTAAGAGGCTGGGCAATATACCAAATCCTTAGTAAATTAAAGCAAACTGAAATCCACATAATCATTCCCACGCCTGCGCCCACTATTTAAAACACAGGGTTTTCGATGCACGCAGACATTGCCTGTTTCCTTTCGATTTTGAAGTAGATAAATTAGTCGCTGCTACAAAGCTGTTCCAAAGGGAACAGCTAGGAGTATTTAGCCTTCATGGGGCATAGCCCAGCGTTCCGCGCCCATACTTCGCGTTGATCGTATCGAGCGCCGTCAACCTCCGCGCTTCAACTTCGGACAGAACGCCTTGCTCGGCGGGGTGTGTGCTACGGCCCGTCGCGGGTGCCATCTGGTCGCCGCGCGCCATGTGGTGCAGCACGTCCGGTAACCCTTCGCGCGGCTGCAAACGTTCGATTCTGACGACTCAGCCATGGTCTGTTTTCCCAACCAGCCGCTTGGCAAAGTGGGGCTTGGCGAAAGGCTTACCGGCTGTGGCGCCATCGTACTCGGCGAGGGGCGATGAACAGCTACCAGATCGCCGACAACGGCCGGGGCATCGTCGCCAAAAACATGGAGCGCATCTTCGAGCTGTTCCGCCGCTCGGGCGAGCAGGACACGCAGGGTGAGGGCATCGGTCTCGCCTACGTCCGCAACGTGGTGCGACGCCTCGGCGGCGCGGTGGCGGTCGTGTCGGAATTTGGGGAGGGGGGTCGACGTTCACGGTGACCCTGCCGGCCGCGTTCACCGTACGGGCGACGGCTGAGTTCTGATCCAGGATGCGGCGATCACGCGGGCTGGTGGTCAGTCGGCATCTGCCCTCTGTGCGATGTTGCGCCGTCAGGCCGCCTCGTAATATCGACCGTTTGCGCGCACGAGCTTAGAAGAGTCCCATAGCTTCGGACCTTTCGGTATCGGTTCGTAGCAGTCTGCTTGGCTGAAGCGAGGGTGCTTCAATGATCAACGTCATTCGACGCGGCAGCGGCCGAAAGCTCCTGTTGGTCCACGGCCTCGGCGGCAGTTGGCGATCGTGGAACACGATCTTGGATGCGCTAAGCGCGCATCGCGAGGTGATCGCGATCGATCTCCCTGGTCATGGCGATAGCCCGCCCGAGCCCGATAGCGGAACCTTTGCAGGTCTCGCCAACAGCGTAGAAGGGTATGTCGCCGACAGCGGGTTGGCGGGGATCGATGTCGTAGGGAGCTCGATGGGCGCACGCATAGTGCTCGAGCTCGCCCGGCGCGGCAGCGTCGGCAATGTGGTAGCGCTCGATCCGGGCGGCTTTTGGCGCGGTTGGGAGCGGACCTTCTTCAAAACAACGATAGGCGGTTCCATTCGCCTGCTGCGCGCGATCCGTCCGACGTTGCCGACGC
>CALMGA010000121.1 GCA_937863205.1 uncultured Beijerinckiaceae bacterium
AGCCAGCTCGCGGCGACAACCGTGGCGAGGCTGCCGACAGCCAGCAGCCCGGCGCGCCGCCTCGACGCGATGGCTAGATCTCCACCCGCACGCCGGCGCCCTCGTGCATCTCGCCGATCACCGCCGTCTGCCGGAAGCCGGCCCCCCGGCCCCGCGCCCCCCCCCCCGCCCCCCCCCCCGCGCGCCCCCCCCCCCGCCCCGCCCCCCGCCGCGGGTCTGCCGGAAGCCGGCCGCCTGGCAGCGGGCCACCACGTCGGCCGCCCGATCGGCGCGCACGGCGACGAGCAGGCCGCCGCTCGTCTGCGGATCGCAGAGCAGGCCCCGCCGCCAGTCGGGGAAACCGTCGGGCATGACCACCTCAGAGCCGTAGCTCGCCCAGTTGCGGCCCGCCGCGCCGGTGCCGTAGCCGGACACCGCCAGCTCCGTCGCACCCTTCAGCACCGGCACGGCGGCGGCCCGCAGGGTGGCGGCGAGCCCGGCGCCGCGGCACATTTCCAGGAGGTGGCCGAGAAGGCCGAAGCCGGTGACGTCGGTGACGGCGTGCACGGCTTCGAGGTCGGCGAGTTCGGTGCCGACCGTGTTGAGCCTGGTGGTCGAGGCGACCATCTCCTGGTAGCCCTCGGCCGACAATTGGTTCTTCTTCATCGCGGCCGAGAAGATGCCGACGCCGATCCCCTTGGTGAGGATCAGCGCGTCGCCAGCCCTGGCGGTGGCATTCCTCAGCACCTTGTCGGGATGCACCATGCCGATGGCGACGAGGCCGTAGATCGGCTCGGGCGTATCGATCGAGTGTCCGCCCAGGATGGGAATGCCGGCGTCGGCGCACACCGAAGCGCCGCCGGCGAGGATGTCCTGCGCCATTTCAACCGGAATCGTGGCCACCGGCATGCCGACGAGGGCCAGCGCGAACAGCGGCCGCCCGCCCATCGCGTAGACGTCGGACAGCGCGTTGGTGGCGGCGATGCGGCCGAAGTCGCGGGGGTCGTCGACGATGGGGGTGAAGAAGTCCGTGGTGGCGATGATCGCCTGCGTGTCGTTGAGGCGGTACACCGCCGCATCGTCGGCCGTTTCCGTGCCCACGAGGAGGTCGGCCGAGGGCACGGGCAGCGGCATCTTCTTCAGGATGTCCTGCAGCACGGCCGGTGCCAGCTTGCAGCCGCATCCGCCGCCGTGAGCCATTTCGGTCAAGCGCTTTGGGTGGAGGGTCAAGACGCGGGCTCCCGAGGGCCGTGGTTGCCGGGCTGCATAGCACGGCGCGGCGCGGACTCAATCTGCCCCCACCTTTGTCGGGTGCCCTTGACGCACCGGGCCTCACACCCAGAAGGTGCGCGCGCCGCAGGGCGATCCGGAGGATCCGAGCGTGAAGCGACGTGTGCTGTTATTCCTCATCCTCGGCTCGGCCAGTCTCGGCCTGGCCGCGCACCCGGCCGGAGCCGACCCCCAATCGACCTCTAAGCCGACCTTCGTGTTCACCGCCATCCCCGACCAGGACGAGTCCCGGCTGGCCGAGCGCTTCGGCCGCGTCGCCACCTATCTTGAGGGCAAGCTCGGCGTTCCCGTGAAATACGTTCCGGTGAAGTCCTATCCCGCCGCCGTCACCGCCTTCACCAACAACGAGGTGCAGCTCGCCTGGTTCGGCGGCTTCACCGGCGTCCAGGCGCGTGCCGCCGTGCCCGGCTCGCTCGCCATCGCCCAGGGCGAGGAGGACAAGCAGTTCAAGAGCTACCTCATCGCCAATGCGGCCACCGGCCTGAGCAAGGGCGACGGCTTTCCCAAGGCGATCGCCGGCAAGACCTTCTCATTCGGCTCGCGCGCCTCGACGTCGGGCCGGGTGATGCCGGAATACTTCATCCGCCAAGCCTTCGGAAAGGGGCCGGACGACGTGTTCCCCAAGGTCGGCTTCTCCGGCGACCACACCCGCACCATCCAGCTCGTGCAGTCGGGCGCTTATCAGGTCGGTGCCGTCGACTATTCGGTGTGGGAGCTGGAAAAGAAAGCCGGCCGCGTCGATGGAGCCAAGGTCGGGGTGATCTGGGAGAGCCCGCCTTTCCCCGACTACCAGTGGACGGTGCGCGGCGACGTCGACAAGCGCTTCGGCGCCGGTTTCGCCGACAAGCTCAAGGCCGAGCTGATCGCGATCCACGAACCCAAGATCCTCGAACCGTTCGGCCGCTCGAAGTTCGTCGCCGCCGACAATGCCGAATACAAGCCGGTGGAGGATGTCGCCCGGCAGAGCGGCCTGCTCAACTGAGCGGAGGGCACGACGGGGCGGCGGCGCAGGGATCGGACGCACTGGCTGTCCTTCGCGCCGCCAGCCTCGGCTATCCCGGCCGCCCCGTGCTGCGCGACGTCGACCTCGCCATCCGTCCGGGCGAGCGGGTGGCGCTGCTCGGCCGCTCGGGCGCCGGCAAGTCGACGCTGCTCAACGCGCTTTATGATCGAATGGGAGGCCAAGCGGCGCTGATCCCGCAGGCGGCGGCGCTGGTGCCGCAGCTCTCCACCTTCCACAACGTCTACATGGGCCGGCTCGACCGGCACGGGATCGCGCGCAACCTGCGTGAACTCGTCTGGCCGGCGCGGGCGACGCTGGACGAGGTCGGCGCCGTGCTCGACCGCGTCGACCTCGCCCCGGCGATCCGGCAGCGCGCCGGCTCGCTGTCGGGCGGGCAGGCGCAGCGCTGCTCGGTGGCGCGGGCGCTGTACAACGGGCGCCCGGTGGTGCTCGGCGACGAGCCGGTCTCGGCGCTGGACCGGCGGCAGGGCGCGGCCGTGCTCGCCGCAATGCGGGACGTCCACCCGACCAGCATCCTCGCCCTGCACGACGTGGCGCTCGCCCTGGAGCACGCGACGCGCCTCGTCGTGCTGCGCGCCGGCCGGATCGTGCTCGACGCGCCGAATGCCGGGCTGCGCGAGGCCGACCTCGCCGCCTGCACGGACGGCTGATGGTCCTATGGAGCGTCGCCGCTCATCCACAGCTCCTCGACGAAGCCGGGACGCACCTAAGCAGGTATCGCAAAAGTGCCCCGCGGTTTTGCGATCAAGACCTGCGGCCCATCAAGGAGCTAAGCGGGTGAAGCGTTGGCCTGCCAACGCGAACCTGCTTAGGTGCGGAACCGGTAGCCGCGGCGGAAGCCGTAGTCCGGCAGGATGTCCCCGACGACGGCCTGCACGCCCGCCGCGCCGACCGGACGCGCGGCCTCCTGGTTGATGCTGAGCAGCCTCGCCCGCCGCTTCGCCAGCAGGTCGAAGTAGCCGCGGCACACCGCTTCGCCCATCTCCGGGAACGAATCGCAGTTCACCACGACATCGGCGTCGAGGCTCGGGCCGAGGTCGTCGTCGGTGGCGAAGACGAGGTTGATGCCGCCCTCGACGGCGACCGGCCCGAAGCGCAGGGGCACGTCGGGCAGGCTGCGCGCCAGCGTGAAGTACTGCATCGCGGCGACGGTGGGCAGGTCGACGATCGTGTAGCCGCGGCAGCCCCGCAGCATCGCGTAATAGGCGACGCGGCCGAAGCCGCCGCCGATCTCGGCGAGGCGCGGCGCCGCTTGACTGGCCACCTCGATGGCGCGCAGCGCCGCGTAGAGGGCCTGGACGTCGCGGCCGTGCAGCACCGCGCCGCGCACCGCGAGGCCGAACAGCCCGTCGTGCACCACCGGCGGCACGATCTGGTGGCCGAGGAAGGCCTCGATGGCAGCCACCAGATCCTCGGAGCGGCTGGCGAGCGCGGCGCCGGCGGCGTCGAGGTCGGCGCATTCGACCCGCCGCAGGCCGAGGTACCGGGCGAGCGAGGCCAGCATGTCGTGGAACGGTAGAACCGCCGCCCGCCGGCCCTGCGGCGTGGCGCCGTTGGCGTCGGCACAGGCGACGGCGCCCTGGAACAGGCCGGACGAGGCCTTGCTCTTGTGGATGTCGACCATGCCGCGAGCGAGCGCCGCCGCATCGCTGCCGCGCAGGAGATCGAGCAGCGGGCGATGCCGCTTGGCGACGATGTCGGTCCACATCGGCCCGCGCGACACCGTTCCACCCCGACCCATCGTCGCGGCATACGCCTGCCAGTCCCGCTGCAACCGCGCGGCGACGGCGATATCGGCCTCGTCCACGGCGTGGACGGTCAGCCCAGGGCGCAGCACCGGCAGGCCCTGGCGCGCGCCGTTCATCAGCGCGCCGGCGTTCATGCCGCTGTCCAGACCGTCGAGCAGCCAGTAGCCGGTGCCGGCCACCTTGGCCGCCAGGGTTTCCGGTAGCACGGCGTCGTGCAGGGCGAAGGAGAAGGCGTGATGCCCATCGCCGAGGCCGCTGTCGCGCAGGTCCTGGCGGAAGCCGTCGGCGCGCGTTCGTCCGAGCAGGGCGCCGGCGGCGAAGACCTCGATGTCGAGGCGCGCGCCCGGCCTCAGCCGGTCGCGGACCCAGCCGGAGACACGGCCGGCGGCGACGCGGTCGAGGTAGCCGAGGAGGTCGGGTTGGTGAGGCCGGGCGAACCACATGGTGGATCGTTGATCGCGTCCGTGAGGCGGGATGGCAAGGCCCTGGCGCGAGCGGGGCGCCCGCTGGAGCGCCTCGCAGTGTTCGAGGCGGAACGACGATCCAGTGGCCTCGCTGCCTTCGGCAGGGGCGCGTGCCTGCGCGCGTGATAGGGTGAAACGCCCGCCTCCCCGTGCGAAGCGGGAGTGAGACCGCCCATAGGGAGACCACCCATGGCGATGCGCGCCCCGCCGCTCCGCCCGATACCACCGCTCGGCCGCGCCCCGGCCCTGGGCTACGGCTCGATCAGCCTAGCCTTCCTCGCCCTCGCTGCGGCCTGCTTGCTCCTAGCCGACCTCCACGTCACCGCCCTCGATCCCTGGGCCGACCTCGGCCGCTTCGCCGCCGGCTTCTTCCAGCCCGATTTCGCCGCGGTCACGGCCAAGGCCGTGGTGCTGACGCTGGCCTTCGCCGTGGCAGGCGTCGGCCTCGGCTCGGCCGCGGGCCTCGTGCTGTCGTTGGTGTTCGCCCGCTCGCGCGCCGTGCGCTTGGCTGCAGCGGCGCTGCGCTCGATCCACGAACTGTTCTGGGCGCTGCTGCTGCTGCAGGTCACCGGCCTGTCGGCGACCACCGGCGTGCTGGCGGTGGCGATCCCCTACGCCGGCATCTTCGCCAAGGTCTACGCCGAGATCGCCGAGGAGGCCGACCTCGCCGCCGAGCGGGCGCTGCCGGCCGGCACCGGCCTGGTGGCGCGCTTCGCCTTCACCCGCGCGCCGGTGCTCGCCGACGCCTTCCGATCCTACACCCTGTACCGGCTGGAATGCGGGCTGCGCTCGACGCTGGTGCTGGGCTTCGTCGGCATCCCCACGCTGGGCTTCGCCCTCGACGGCTATTTCAAGGACGGCTTCTACCCGGAGGCGGCCGCGCTGATCCTGGTGTTCTACGCGCTCATCGCCACGCGCGGCCTATGGGCACGGGCGGCGGCGCTGCCTTTCCTCATCATCGGCAGCGTGGTCGCCTTGGCCACCCTGACCGACAGCTTCACCGGCGATCCCATCGGCATGCGTCTCGCCCGCTTCGGCCATGCCCTGATGCCGGCGCCGCTGCGCCACCGGGCGCCCGATGGCGCTTCGCCCGAGCTTGCCACGACCCTGGCCGACACCGTGCACTGGCTGTGGCACATCCTCGCCGGAGAGGCGACGAGCGGCGTGGTTCAGACCCTGGTCCTGTCGCAGCTCGCGGCAGCGCTGGCGGCGACGGCGGCGCTGGTGATGTTTCCCGCCGTGAGCCAGCGCTTCAACGGCCGCCTCGGCCGCATCGCCGGGCGCGCCGGGCTGATCGGGCTGCGCGGCACCCCCGATTACGTGATGGCCTATGTGCTGCTGCAGCTGCTCGGGCCCTCGACCCTGCCGGCCGTCCTGGCGCTCGGCCTGCACAACGGCGGCATCATCGCGTTTCTCATCGGCCGCCACGCCGACGGCCTGACCTATCGCCGCGATGCGCCCGCCAACAGGCTCGACCTGTACGCCTACGAAACGGTGCCGCAGCTATACGGGCAGTTCCTGGCGCTGGTGTTGTACCGCTACGAGATCATCGTGCGCGAAAGCTCGATCCTTGGCATCCTGGGCGTACGCACGCTGGGCTACGGCGTCGATGCCGCGATCAACGAAGGCGCGCTCGACCGCGCCCTGGTTCTGCTCGTGGCGACCGGCGCGCTGTCGATCGCGATCGATGCGGGATCGCGTGCGCTGCGCCGGCGGCTGCGGGTGGATGCGCTGCCGACCCGGCTCGCCGAGGATGCGCGGCAGGCGGAGGCGTGAGCCTCAATCTTCCTGCGGCGGGTAGGCGTGCCATTCTCCGGCGTAGTCGCGCACTTTGGATCCGGCGAGGTAGTCCGGCCCGATCGGCGACTTGCCGTGGCCGCCGGGGATGTCGAGGACGTAGGCCGGCTGGCACAGGCCCGACACCCGGCCGCGCAACGCCGCCACCAGAGCCTGCCCTTCCGCGATGCTCAGCCGAAAATGCCCCGTGCCCGGCGCGAGGTCGGGATGGTGGAGGTAGTACGGCTTCACCCGCGCCTCGACGAAGCCGCGCATCAGCGCCGCCAACGTCTCGGCATTGTCGTTGACGCCGCGCAGCAGCACGCTCTGGCTGACCAGCACGAAGCCGGCATCGGCGAGGCGCGCGCAGGCGGCGCGGGCAGCGACCGTCAGCTCGCGCGGATGGTTGGCGTGAACCGCCACGTACACCGTCTTGTTCGCCGCCGCGAGCGCCGCGATCACCGCGCCGTCGACCCGCGCCGGCGCCACCACCGGCAGCCGCGTATGCACCCGCAGGATCTTCACATGGGCGAGCGGCGCCAAACCGGCACAGGCCTCGGCCAAGCGGCGCGGCGCCAGGGCGAGCGGATCGCCGCCGGTGAGGATCACCTCCCAGATGTTGCGGTCCGCCGCGACGTAGGCCAGCGCCCCCGCGAGGTCCGCCGGCGACAGCGCGGCCGGCTGGCCGGCGCCGCCCACCGTCTCCCGGCGGAAGCAGAAGCGGCAGTATACCGCGCAGATGTTGGCGAGCTTCAACAGCACCCGGTCGGGATAGCGGTGCACGATCCCCCGGCAGGGCGAATGCGCGTCGTCGCCGATCGGGTCGGCGCGCTCGATGGGCAGAGTGGTCAGTTCGGCCGGATCGGGCAGGAACTGCCGGGCGATGGGGTCGCCGGGGTCGCCGGGGTCGACCAGCGCGGCCACATCGGGCGTCACGGCGACGGCGTATCGCCGCGCC
>CALMGA010000122.1 GCA_937863205.1 uncultured Beijerinckiaceae bacterium
CGCCCGAACTGATCGGACGGGCTGTCGCTGCGGCGGAGCGCAACGGCGCCGCCATCCCGGCCCTCGACGTCGTCGACACGATCAAGACGGTGGACGACGCCGGCCGGATCCTCGCCACGCCGGTGCGGGCGACGCTGCGGGCCGTGCAAACCCCGCAGGCGTTCCGCTTCCCGCTCATCCTCGCGGCGCACCGGGCGGCCGCCGCTGCGGGCGCCGGCGCCTTGACCGACGATGCTTCTGTCGCAGAATGGGCCGGCCACCCCGTTCACGTCTTCGAAGGAGAACCCGGCAACATGAAAGTGACGACGCGCGACGACGTCGCGGCGGCGGAAGCGCGGCTGCTGCGCGAGTGTCCCGACGTGCGCATGGGCCAAGGCTACGACGTCCACGCCTTCGGTCCCGGCGACGGCGTCTGGCTCGGCGGCTTCAAGGTGCCGCACGCGATGGGGCTGGTCGGCCATTCCGACGCCGACGTGCTGAGCCACGCCATCACGGACGCGCTCTACGGCGCGCTGGGCGACGGCGACATCGGCAGCCACTTCCCGCCCTCCGACCCGCAGTGGAAGGGCGCGGATTCGTCCATCTTCCTCAAGGCCGCCGTCGAGGCGGTGCGCGCGCGCGGCGGCATGATCGCGCACATCGACGCGACCGTGGTGTGCGAAACGCCGAAGGTCGGGCCCCACCGTGACGCGATCCGGCAAAGCATCGCGCAGGCGACCGAGCTGTCGCTCGACCGCGTCGCCGTAAAGGCGACCACATCCGAGCGCCTCGGCTTCACCGGGCGCGGCGAGGGCATCGCCGCCCTGGCGGTGGCCACCGTGCGTCTGCCGGTGCTGCCATGATGGCGCCGGAAACGACCATCGCCGTCACCGCCCTGCTGAAGCTGTTCAAGGAGTGCGGCCTCACCATCGCCACGGCGGAATCGTGCACCGGCGGCCTGCTGGCCGCCGCCCTCACCTCCGTATCGGGATCGAGCGCCGTGGTGGAGCGCGGCTTCGTCACCTACACCAACGTCGCCAAGACGCAGTCGCTCGGCGTGCCGCACTCGCTGCTTAACGCCCATGGCGCGGTCAGCGCGGAGGTCGCGCGGGCGATGGCGGAGGGCGCGCTCGCCCGATCCAACGCCGACGTCGCCATCTCCATCACCGGCATCGCCGGGCCGGGCGGCGCCGTACCGGGCAAGCCGGTCGGGCTGGTGTTCTTCGGGCTGGCGCGCGAGCACATGCGCACGCAGGGCATCGAGCGCCGCTTCGGCGCCCTCAGCCGCGACGGCGTGCGCGAGGCCTCGGTCGCCTTTGCCCTCGACCTGCTACGCCAAGCTGCCGGATGAGCTGCCGGCCGGGTCCGGCGCCCGCCGGGCGGGTCGTTCGGGATGGCCGTAGATCTGGTTGGCCCTGCGCTCGAAGGCGACGGTGAAGCGTCGGAACGCCTGATCGAACATGCTGCCGACCAGCAACGCCAGCATGCGGCTCTTGAACTCGTATTCGATGTGAAACACGACCTGCGAACCGTGAAGCTCGCCGTGCGAATCGGGCGTATCGCGAAACACCCAGCGGTTCTTCAGATAGCGAAACGGCCCGTCGACGTATTCGACAAGGATGTGATTGGCGGCCCGGTCGCAGCTGACGCGCGTCTTGAAGGACTCGCGGATCGCCTTGAACCCGACCTCCATCCTGGCGACAAGGACCTGCAACTCGCCTTCGCGCTTGTCTTCGAGGAGGTCGAGGGCGGTGCAGAAGGGCAGGAACTCGGGATAGCGCCTGACATCCGCCACCAGATCGAACATCTGCGTGGCCGTATGCTGGACGCGTCGCGTCGTGTCGAAGATCGGCATCGGCCCTCATAACATGCGGATCGGCGGGGAAAAGAGCGTCGGACGGTCGCTCCCGCACCCCGATCGAGGGATCATCGGCAGGAATCGAACCGCGGTGTGAACGACGCGGCGGGACGGCCGTTGCGGGCTGATCGAACCGGGAGCCGCCCATGACCGCAAAGACCATCCATTCCATGATCCGCGTGATCGACGAAGCGCGATCGTGCGCGTTCTACCACCGAGCCTTCGGGCTGGAGGTCGCCGACCGCTATCCCAAGGACGGCTTCACCATCGTCTACCTCCGCAACGCCAACTCGCCCTTCGAGCTGGAACTGACCGTCAACGGGGAGCGGAACACACCCTACGCCAAGGGCGACGGTTACGGCCACCTCGCCGTGCTCGTCGACGACCTCGAGGCGGAGAACAAGCGGATGAAGGCCGAAGGCCTGCAGCCCGGCGCCATCAAGGAACTCGACCTCGGCGGCCCCGCCCGCTTCTTCTTCGTCAGTGATCCCGACGGCTACCAGATCGAGGTGATCGGTCGAAGCGGGCGCTTCAAGGATTACTGATCGAGCTTCGCCTGCCGCGCCGCGCGCAGGCGGGCGAAGTCCTCGCCGGCATGGTGCGACGAGCGCGTCAGCGGCGAGGCGGCGACGACCAGGAAGCCCTTGGCGAGCGCCTGCGTTTCCAGCGAAGCGAACTCGTCGGGTGGCATGAAGCGGATCACCGCATGGTGCTTGCGCGTCGGCTGGAGGTATTGCCCGACGGTGAGGAAGTCGACGTCGGCGCTGCGCAGGTCGTCCATCACCTGCAGCAGCTCGTGACGTTCTTCGCCGAGCCCGACCATCAGCCCGGACTTGGTGAAGATCGCCGCGTCCATCTCCTTCACGCGCTGCAACAGGCGCAGCGAATGGAAGTAGCGCGCACCGGGACGCACGCTCAGGTACTTGGAGGGCACGGTCTCCAGGTTGTGGTTGAACACGTCGGGTCTGGCTGCCACCACCACCTCCAGCGCACCGGGCTTGCGAAGGAAGTCGGGGGTCAGGATCTCGACCGTGGTGCCGGGGCTGCGCGCCCGGATCGCGGCGATCACGGCGGCGAAGTGCGCGGCGCCGCCGTCGGGGAGATCGTCGCGGTCGACGGAGGTGACGACGACGTGGGCGAGCCCGAGCTTGGCCACCGCATCGGCGATGCGCGCCGGCTCGCCCGGATCGAGCGCGCGCGGCATCCCCGTCTTGACGTTGCAGAAGGCGCAGGCGCGGGTGCAGGTGTCGCCCATGATCATGAAGGTGGCGTGACGCTTGGTCCAGCATTCCCCGATGTTGGGGCAGCCGGCCTCCTGGCAGACGGTGACGAGCCCGTGCTGCTTGACGATCGTCTCCGTGGCGTCGAACTGCGGCGAGCCCGGCGCCCGCACCCGGATCCAGTCCGGCTTCTTCGCCTGCGGCTGGTCGGGACGGTGCGCCTTCTCGGGATGGCGGACCACCTCGGGATGGCGGACCTGCTGCGAGTCATCAAGCGTCGCGACCGCATCGAGCATCGTCACCGCATCTCTCCGCACCGCATCCCTGCATCTCCGAAACGGCAACTCCCGGCGCTAAGCTCGAAGCCGCGGCGGTGTCCCGATGATCTAGGCCGTCAGCCCACGCAGCGGTAGTCTCTGCCTGCAGGGTAGACGACCGGCGCGCGATGGCGACCTTTCGCGTGGGCTGGGCGCCGGCTATCAAGCCGCATGCTCGATTGCCACCTGGCGGGCCGCCTCGCCTTCACCCATCGGCCGCCCTCGAAACCGCCGCTGCCGCCGGGCAAGCACCCGCTCGGCCTGTCGGGCGGGCGCGACGCGATCCTGGTCGTGCCCGACAAGGTCGATCCGGCCGCCGCCACGCCGCTGATGGTGCTGTTCCACGGCGGCGGCGGCCACGCCGAGAAGATCCTGCCGATGATGGAGGGCCACGCGCGCGCCTGCGGCTTCCTCCTGCTGGTGCCGCAGTCGTTCTTCCCGACCTGGGACATCGTGATCGCCGGCAACGGGCCCGACCGCGAGCGCCTGGACACGGCGCTGGGCGCCGTTGCCGACCGTTTCGCGCTCGACCCCGCCCACCTCGCCTTCGCCGGCCATTCCGATGGCGGCAGCTACGCCCTTTCGCTCGGCCTCGCCAACGGCGACATCGTCAGCCACGTCATCGCCTCGTCGGCCGGCTTCCTGTCGGTGCACGTGCAGACCGGGGCGCCCCGCATCTTCATCTCGCATGGCGTCGCCGACGAGCAGATCCCGATCGGGCGCAGCGGCCGGGTTCACGCGGCCGCGCTGAAGGAGGCCGGCTACGACGTGACCTACGTCGAATACGACGGCCTCCACGCCTACCGGCCGGGCGTGGTCGCGCAGTCGATCGATTTCTTCCTGGCCTGAACCGGCTGCATCGATCCGTCGCCGTCCAACTCTTCGTATCTAGCGAAACCACCGGCTCCCGCCGCTCTTTGCCAGCCATCGGTGGCGATCGCCTGCCGCGCGCCGGGAGAATCGGTCGATGGTCTTCGTGATGGGTTTGATCTCCTTCCTGGGCGGCGTGCTCAACACCGTGCAGGCGGGGTCCAATTCCACCCTCGCCAAGACCCTGCAGCAGCCGATCCTCGCCGCCCTGATCGTGACGGCGGTCAACGGCCTCGCCTATCTCGCCCTCGCGCCCTTCATCGGCCTGCACCTGCCCAAGGCCGAGGCCTTCGCGGCGGTGTCGTGGTGGGCATGGATCGGCGGCGCACTCGGCGGCACCTACGTGCTGACGTCCATCTTCTTCGCCGAGAAGCTCGGCAGCGGCATCTTCATCGGCCTGACGGTGACGGCCGGCGTGATTACCTCCGTGGTCATGGACCACTACGGGCTGGTCGGCTTCAAGCAGCATACGGCGAGCTGGCCGCGTCTCATCGGCGCCGGGCTGATGATCGCCGGCCTTGGCCTCGTGGCGGCATTCTGAAGCTCACCTCACTTGTGCAGCACCTGTCCGTAGGCGTCGAGCACGCTCTCGTGCATCGTCTCCGACAGGGTCGGATGAGGGAAGATCGTGTGCATCAGCTCCTCTTCCGTGGACTCGAGGTTCATCGCCACCACGTAGCCCTGGATCAGCTCCGTCACCTCGGCCCCGACCATGTGGGCGCCGAGCAGCTTGCCGGTCTTGGCGTCGAAGATGGTCTTCACCAGACCATCGGGCTCGCCCAGCGCGATCGCCTTGCCGTTGCCCACGAAGGGGAAGCGGCCGATCTTCAATTCGTACCCGGCCTCTCGCGCCTTGGCCTCCGTCATGCCCACCGACGCGACCTGCGGCTGGCAATAGGTGCAGCCGGGGATCATCGCCTTGTCGATGGGATGGGGATGCCGCCCCGCGATCGCCTCGATGCACACCGTACCCTCGTGCTCGGCCTTGTGCGCCAGCATCGGCGGCCCGGCGACGTCGCCGATCGCGTAGATCCCGGGCACGCCGGTGCGCCCGAAGGCGTCGATGCGGACCAGGCCGCGCTCGAACTGCACGCCCAGCGCCTCCAGCCCGATATTCTCGACATTGCCGACCACGCCCACCGCCGAGATCAGCCGCTCGGCGCGGATCTGCTGCCGGTTGCCCCTTGCGTCCTCGATTGTCGCGGTCACGTCGTCGGCGCCCTTCCCCACCTCCATCACCTTGGTCGAGGTGAGAATGGTGATGCCCTGCTTCTCGAAACGCTTGCGAGCCAGGCCCGAGATCTCGGCGTCCTCGACCGGCAGGATCTGGGGCAGCACCTCGATCACGGTCACATCCGTGCCCATGGTGCGATAGAACGAAGCGAACTCGATGCCGATCGCGCCCGAGCCCATCACGATCAGGCTCTTGGGGAACGCCTTGGGGACCATAGCCTCGAAATAGGTCCAGATCAGGCGGCCGTCGGGCTCGATGCCCGGCAGCACGCGAGGCCGCGCGCCGGTGGCGACGATGATGTGCTTGGCATGGTAGGTGCCGGCGCCGAGCGTCCCCTTGGGCGGCGGGTTCTGCGGCTGCGCCGCGTCGGGCTTGGGCGGGCCGACCACGACCTCGCCCGGCCGCGGGATCTTAGCCTGCCCCCAGATCACGTCGACCTTGTTCTTCTTGAGAAGGAAGCCGACGCCGGCGGTGAGCTGCTGCGACACGCCGCGCGAGCGGTTGACCACGGCGGCGGGGTCGAAGCCGACCTTCCCCTCGATCGTCAGCCCGTACTCCTTCGGGTGCTGGAGGTAGTGGTAGATCTCGGCCGAGCGGAGCAGCGCCTTGGTCGGGATGCAGCCCCAGTTCAGGCAGATGCCGCCGAGGTGCTCGCGCTCCACCACCGCCGTCCTGAGCCCGAGTTGCGCCGAGCGGATCGCGGTGACGTAGCCGCCCGGCCCCGCCCCGATCACGAGAACGTCGTAGGCATCCGCCATGGGATCAGCAACTCCGCTTCGGGCAGGCTCGGCTTCGGGCAGGTTTGGCCGCGACCCGCCTCGGCGGGCCGAGCGCATTCTACGCCAGCATGCTCAGCGGCGCTTCGACCACCTGCTTGAACGCCTCGATCAGCCGGGCGCCGAGCGCGCCGTCGGCGACGCGGTGATCGACCGAAAGGGTGACGGTCATCACCGTGGCCACGGCCGGGGCTCCGTTCTTCACCACGACCCGCTTCTCGCCCATGCCGACGGCGAGGATGGTCGACTGCGGCGGGTTGATCACGGCGGTGAAGTGCTTGATGCCGTACATGCCGAGGTTGGACACGGCGGTGACGCCGCCCTGGTACTCCTCGGGCTTCAGCTTGCGCGCCTTGGCGCGGGCGGCGAAGTCCTTCATCTCGATCGAGATGGCCGAGATGGTCTTGGTCTCGGCCTTGCGCACGATCGGCGTGATCAGCCCTGAGGGGATGGACACGGCGACGCCGATGTCGACGTGCCGGTGCCGCAGCATCGCGCCTTCCGTCCAGGTGGCGTTGATGTCGGGCACCCGGTGGAAGGCGGTGGCCAGCCCCTTGATGATGAAGTCGTTGACCGAAGCCTTGAAGCGGGGCTTGCCGTCCTTGTCGAGGCCGGCGCTGCTGTTGATCTGCTCGCGCAGGGACAGCAGCGCGTCGATTTCGCAGTCCAGCGTCAGGAAATAATGCGGGATCTCCTTGGCGGCATCGGACAAGCGCCGGGCGATTGTCCGGCGCATGCCGTCGTGGGGCGCCACGTCGTAGCTGCCGGGGGTGAAGTACGCCTTGATCGTCTCGTCGGAGATCGCCGGGGCGGGCGCGACCCTCACGTCGGGCTGCTTGGCCGCTGGCTGCTTGACGGCGGGCTGTTCGGCCGCGACCGGCTTGATGTCGAGCGAGCGGGGTGCCGGTGCGGGGGTGGCCGGCTGCGCGCCGCGCGCTTCGGCCGCCCGCACGTCGCGCTCAACGATGCGTCCGTTCGGGCCGCTGCCGCTGATGGCGGCGAGGTCGAGGCCGGCCTGCTTGGCGATGCGGCGCGCCAAAGGCGAAGCGCTGGTCCGGCCGCCGGCCGGGACGGTCGTGCCCGGCGAGGCCGCAGCGGCAGCCGAAGGGGCAGCCGACGACGCGGTCTTGAACGCGTCCGCGGTGCCGGTCACCATCGGCGCCCCGGCCGTGGCACCCGGCCGTTCGTATTGCAGGACCTGGTCATCGGCTGCGGGGAACGCGCCGCCGCCGTCCGCAGGAGGGCTCGCGGGCGAGGGCTCGCCGCGCCCGCCCTTGGTCTCCAACGAGCCGGCTGCGACCTTGGCGGCTGCCGGAGCGGCGTGGATGTCCTCGCCCTCCCCCGCGATCAGGCCGATCACCTTGTTGACCGGCACGTCGGCCGAGCCTTCGGGCACCACGATCTTGGCGAGCACGCCTTCGTCGACGGCTTCCACCTCCATCGTCGCCTTGTCGGTCTCGATCTCGGCGAGCACGTCGCCGGACTTGATCGCGTCGCCCTCCTTTTTCAGCCATTTGGCGAGGGTGCCTTTCTCCATCGTCGGGGAAAGGGCGGGCATCAGAATGTCGATGGGCATGTCGGCCTACCTGTAGCAGACGGCCTTGGCCGCCCGCACGACATCATCGACGGTGGGCAGGGCGAGCCGTTCGAGATTGGCCGCATAGGGCATCGGCACGTCGCGGCCGGTGACGCGCATCACCGGCGCGTCGAGGTCGTCGAAGGCACCCTCCATGATCACCGCCATGATCTCCGCGCCGATGCCGCACTGCGGCCAGCCTTCCTCCACGGTGACGCAGCGATGCGTCTTGCGCACGGACGCGAGGATCGTCTCGTGGTCCATCGGCCGGATCGTGCGAAGGTCGATCACCTCGGCCTCGATGCCCGCCTTGGCGAGCTCGTCCGCCGCCTTGAGCGCGTAGGTCATGCCGATCGAGAAGGACACCAGGGTGACATCCGTCCCGGCGCGGGCGACGCTGGCGACCCCGATCGGAACCGTGAAGTCCTCGATCTGCGGAACGTCGAAGCTGTGGCCGTAAAGGATCTCGTTTTCCAGGAAGATGACCGGATTGGGATCGCGGATCGCGCTCTTCAGCAGGCCCTTGAAGTCGGCGGCGGTGTAGGGAGCCACCACCTTCAGGCCGGGAACGCTCGAATACCAGGCGCTGTAGTCCTGGCTGTGCTGCGCCCCCACCCGCGCCGCCGCGCCGTTGGGTCCGCGGAACACGATGGGGCAGCCCATCTGCCCGCCCGACATGTACAGCGTCTTGGCGGCGGAGTTGACGATCTGGTCCATCGCCTGCATGGCGAAGTTGAAGGTCATGAACTCGACGATCGGCTTCAGCCCGGCCATCGCCGCGCCGATGCCGAGCCCGGCGAAGCCGTGCTCGGTGATGGGCGTATCCACGACGCGCCGGGCGCCGAACTCCTGCAGCAGCCCCTGCGTGATCTTGTAGGCGCCCTGGTATTCGGCGACCTCCTCGCCCATCACGAACACGTCGGGGTCGCGCCGCATTTCCTCGGCCATCGCGTCGCGCAACACTTCGCGCACGGTGGCGGTGACGGTCGGAGTGCCGGCGGGGATCTCGGGCGCCGGCGTGGCGGCCGCCTGCGCGGGCACGGGTGAGTCCGCGCCGGTCTTGGTGATCGAGGCCGGCTTCTCGCCGCCGAGGGAATCCAGAGACGAGCCCTGCCCCGTGCCCGGCTGCGTCGCCGCGATCTGGTCGGCCGGCGGCAAAGCGACGTGACCCGGCTCGGCCGCCATCGGCTCGGCTTGCGTCGGTTCGACTTGGTTTGCTTCGGCTTGCGTCGGCTCCACCGGCGCGGTCGGCGCCTGCGCCGTGATGTCCTCGCCGTCCTCTGTGATCACGGCGATCGGGGTGTTGACGGCGACGTTCTCCGTGCCGTCGGGCACCAGGATCTTGGCGAGCGTGCCCTCGTCCACCGCCTCGACCTCCATCGTCGCCTTGTCGGTCTCGATTTCGGCGATGACGTCGCCGGACTTCACCGCGTCGCCCTCCTTCTTCAGCCATTTGGCAAGCGTCCCCTGCTCCATCGTCGGAGACAGGGCCGGCATCAGGATGTTGGTTGCCATCGGGTCCCGCTCAGGAGCGTGATGCCGAAAAGTCGCGAACTCTTCGAGCAGCATCGGGCATCAGGATAGGAGTCTAGTGCAGAACGTCCGTCCAGAGCTCCGACGGATCGGGCTCGGCATCGTGGGTCGCGAAGTCGGCCGCCTCGGCGACGATGCGGCGGATGTCCTGGTCGATCCTCTTGAACTCGTCCTCGGCGGCGCGTCCCTCGCGC
This sequence comes from uncultured Beijerinckiaceae bacterium, assembly GCA_937863205.1. The sequence goes on from CALMGA010000122.1 coordinate 9,558, forward strand.
AGCAGGCGCGCCTTCACCTGCTCGATCGGGTCGTGCTCCTCGCGCATCCTCTGCACCTCGTCCTTGGTGCGGTATTTCGCCGGGTCGGACATGGAATGGCCGCGGTAACGATAGGTCTGCATTTCCAGGATGATCGGGCCGTTGCCGCCGCGGCACCAGCCCATTGCGAGGTCTGCGGCGGCCTTCACCGCGCGTACATCCATGCCGTCGACCTGGACACCCGGGATGTTGAAGCTCTGTCCGCGCTTCGAAAGATCGGTGAGCGCCGACGAGCGGGTGATCGAGGTGCCCATCGCGTAGCGGTTGTTCTCGATCACGTAAACGACCGGCAGCTTCCAAAGCTCGGCCATGTTGAAGGCCTCGTAGACCTGCCCCTGGTTCGACGCGCCGTCGCCGAAATAAGCGAAGGCGACGTTGTCGTTGCCGCGGTATCGGTTGGCGAAGGCGAGGCCGGTCCCGAGCGGCACCTGGGCGCCGACGATGCCATGCCCGCCGTAGAAGTGCTTCTCCTTGGAGAACATGTGCATCGAGCCGCCCTTGCCCTTCGACAGGCCGCCGCGACGCCCGGTCAGCTCGGCCATCACCCCCTTGGGATCGAGGCCGCAGGCCAGCATGTGGCCGTGGTCGCGGTAAGCGGTGATGGTCTGATCGCCGGGCTTAGCGTCGAGCATCAGGCCGGTCACCACCGCCTCCTGCCCGATGTAAAGGTGGCAGAACCCGCCGATCAGCCCCATCCCGTACATCTGACCCGCACGCTCCTCGAAGCGGCGGATCAGCAGCATGCGGCGATAGGCGTCGAGTTCCTGTTCGCGGGTGAAGTCGACCGGCCGGGGCGGCGAAACGTCCACCCGCTCGCCGCGTCCGCCGGACGCCTCGGTGGAATCCGACGTTTCGACCATGAAAGCCCCTTCATCCCGCGCTGCCGATCGCACCCTCACCTAGCGCAGCCCCGCCTCGAAAGCGAGCGGGCAAGACAAAGCGCTCGGAGACGCAAGTCGTTGTATTGGTTCATCTTTCCTGTACCGGCGGGGATTGTCATAGCAGCTCCGCGCTTTGCAAAGCCTTTTCTTTCGGGGGAGGCGGACGACGGCATGCCGTGGACGGCTTCGCCGGTTCCGCGCGGGACCGGAGTTTGAGAACGTCTCAGCGCTGCGGCAGGAACACCACGAGATCGCTGGTGCTGACCCGATCCAGCGTCGCATGGGCTTGTTCTTCGAGGAGGTCGCGATCGATGGCGGTGCCCTGCAGCAGGTCGATGCGGTGCTGCCACTGCGCCCGATCGGAGCGGGTCGCGGCGAGCTGCTTATCGAGCATCGCGATCGACTTCTCGTATTCGTCGCTGACCTTGAGACCGCGGTCCCCGTTGACCGCGTGCCAGACGAAATAACCGCCGATGCCGGCCGAAACGCAATAAAGCGCCAGCGGGAACAGGAAGCTGCGAAGGCGCGTGCGGACCACCATGGGCAAACGTTAACAGCGCGAACGTTAGCGCCGGGTTACGGACCGGCGCTTGCCCGGTCCTTGATCAAGGATCGATGAAGCCTGCGCGCGGCGCCACACCCTCGGCTCCAACGCTTCGAGGCAGGGCCCTTCAACGCAGCGCCTTGAGGGCGTCGCGACCGGCGAACAGGGCCTGCCCGCCCAATTCCTCCTCGATGCGGATGAGCTGGTTGTACTTGGCCACACGGTCGGAGCGAGACAGCGAGCCGGTCTTGATCTGCCCGCAGTTGGTGGCCACGGCGAGATCGGCGATGGTGGCATCCTCCGTCTCGCCCGAGCGATGAGACATCACCGCCGTGTAGCCGGCGCGGTGGCCCATCTCGACCGCCGCCAGCGTCTCGGTGAGGGTGCCGATCTGGTTGACCTTGATGAGGATGGAGTTGCCGACGCCCTTGCGGATGCCGTCGGCGAGGCGGCGCGTGTTGGTGACGAAAAGATCGTCGCCGACGAGCTGCACCTTGCCGCCGATGCGGTCGGTCAGCAGCTTCCAGCCGTCCCAATCGTCCTCGGCCATGCCGTCCTCGACCGAAACGATGGGATAGGCGCCGACGAGCTTCTCCAGGTAGTCGACCTGGGCGGCGATCGAGCGCACGGTGCCCTCGCCCTCGTAATGGTAGCTGCCGTCCTTGAACCAGTCGGTCACCGCGCAATCGAGGCCCAGGGCAACCTCGTCGCCGGGCTTGAAGCCGGCTGCCTCGATCGCGCGCATGCAGAAATCGAGTGCCGCTTCGGCCGAGGGAAGGTTGGGGGCAAAGCCGCCCTCGTCGCCGACGTTGGTGTTGTGGCCGCCCTTCTTCAACGCGCTCTTCAGCGCCGCGAACACTTCCGCGCCGTAGCGCACCGCCTCGGCGAGGGACGTCGCACCGATGGGCAGGATCATGAATTCCTGGAAGTCGATCGGGTTGTCGGCATGGGCGCCGCCGTTGATGATGTTCATCATCGGCACGGGCAGCATGCGGGCCTGGGTGCCCCCGACGTATCGGTACAGCGGCAGACCGACCACTTCGGCCGCCGCCTTGGCGCAGGCGAGCGAAACCCCGAGGATGGCGTTGGCGCCGAGCTTGGCCTTGTTGGGCGTCCCGTCCAGCGCGATCATCGTTTCGTCGATGTGGACCTGATCCTCGGCGTCGAAGCCGCCGATCACGTCGAAGATGTCGCGGTTGACGCTTTCGCAGGCCTTCAGCACGCCTTTCCCCTTGAAGCGCCCGGCGTCGCCGTCGCGCAGTTCCACCGCCTCGTGGGCGCCGGTCGAGGCGCCCGAGGGCACCGCCGCCCGTCCCATCGAGCCGTCTTCCAGCGTGACGTCGACTTCGATCGTCGGATTGCCGCGGCTGTCGAGGATTTCACGGGCGACGATGTCGACGATGGCCGTCATGGGGAGTCCTTATCTTGCTGGCCCGAGGCGGTCGGAAGAGCGCAACCCCGGCGCTTCTACGCCGCAGGCCGATTGGACGAAAGCGTTGTCGGCGGGCAACGCCGCCCAAAATTTCCGCTCGCCGTCGCGCGAAAGGCGTGAACGGGCGATTCCCGGCGACTTTCCTGCCCTGAATCGGCCGCCATGGTGATCTAGGGCGCGATGACGCCATGAGAACCGTTCTCCTGATCCTCTTCGCCTCGACCTGCGCGCTGGTGCTCACCGCCCTTCTCGGCGGGCGCTCCGGCCTGCCTCCGGTCGTCGCGCGTGACGGTCCCGCGCCACCCGTTTCCGCCTCCATCTTGTCGATGCGCCCGGCCTTCGCCCCCCTGCCGCTCCCGAAGCTGGCGCGGGGAACGCCGGGCGAGCTGCCGCAGGCGGCGCCACCCGCGCGACGCCCCGGCGGCGCTGATCCCGACGCCCTGGTTCTGGCCTCGCTCAGCCTGCCGCTGACCGAGCGGACCCTTTCGCAAAGCGAACGCGGCGAACCCGTGACGCCCGAACTGCAGGACGCCATCAATCGCATCGAGCCGATCCATGATCCGACCCGCCTCGACGGGCCGTTCGTTCCCGCCCTCTTCAGGATCTGGTCGGGCACGGCCTCGCTGACCGACATCTTCGGCGAGCATTGGCATCTCGCCTCCGACGATGCCAACGTGAACGCGAAGGTCAGCAGTTTCGGGCTGGTCTGGCGCCGGACGGCCGCGCTGCCCTGCGACGCCGTGAGCAAGAACCGGGCCCATCAGGTCGGCGAAACCGCCCTGTCGGCCTTGAATGCGCTCGATTGCAGCCGGTTGCAGCAGCGCCAGGCCAGGCGCTTCGACGATGCCGCCCCCATCCCGATCGTGGCCGCCCCGGTTGCGCTGCCCGTTTTCGCCGCACCGCCGCCCGGCGCGCGCATGTCGAGCGGGGATTTCTGGGCGGCGCAGCAGGCGCGCGTGTCCGCCACGAGGGCTCTTCTCCAGCGCAAATGGCAGGCGGCGCGGACCGAGCCGAACGATCTCGGCCTGCGGTAGCGACGTCGCGCGGGTTGTTCCCGGCTCCGGGCCGTGCGAAATCTCCAGGCGATGCCCGCACGATCTCCCGATCCCGGCCTGCTGGGCCGGCAGGTGCCCGTTCCGTCCTCGCCCGGCGAGGCACGGCTCGATCGGGTGCCCAACCCGCACCCCGATGTCGACTACCTCGCCCGCTTCACCGCGCCCGAGTTCACCTCGCTGTGCCCGGTGACCGGCCAGCCCGACTTCGCGCACCTGGTGATCGATTACGTTCCCGGCGACTGGCTGGTCGAGTCGAAGTCGCTGAAGCTCCACCTCGGCGCCTTTCGCAACCACGGCGCCTTCCACGAGGACTGCACGGTTGGCATCGGCAAGACGCTGGTCGCCTTGCTCGCGCCGCGATGGCTGCGGATCGGCGGCTACTGGTATCCGCGCGGCGGTATTCCCATCGACGTGTTCTGGCAAACCGGCGCGCCGCCGGGAAACCTGTGGCTTCCCGAGCAGGGCGTGCCGACCTATCGCGGGCGGGGCTGAAAAGGTAGCGGTAATAGCCGTATCGCGTCTCGCCGGCTTCCTTTATGGTCGGGGGACATGAACCAGCACATCAGCGTCCCCCGTTCGACCCCCACCACCGCTTTCGACGAGGCGGGACCCCGTCCCACGCGCCTGCTGCTGGTGTTTCCGCGTTTCAATCCCAACTCGTTCTGGGCCTTGAAGGACAGCTGCGAAGTGGCCGGGGCCAAGGCGCCCTCGCCCCCGCTCGGCCTGCTGACGGTGGCGGCGATGGTGCCGCAGAGCTGGGACATCCGCCTAATCAACTGCAACATATCCACGCTCGCCGATGGGGATCTCGCCTGGGCCGACCTGGTGATGACCGGCGGCATGCTGCCGCAGTCCGACCATGCGCTGGAGGTGATCGAGCACTGCCGTCGCGTGGGGGTGCCGGTCTGCGTCGGCGGCCCCGACGCCACGTCCCGCCCCGACCTCTACGAGCGCGCCGACTTTCGCGTGCTGGGCGAGGTGGAAGGCATCATCGACGATTTCGTGTCGGCTTGGCGCGGGGGCCAGCGATCCGGGCGCTTCGAGGGTCCCAAGTTCCAGGCCGACGTCACCAGGACGCCGGTGCCGCGCTGGGACCTGATCGACTTCTCGAACTACCTCTTCATCGGGGTTCAGTTCTCGCGCGGCTGCCCGTTCAATTGCGAGTTCTGCGACATCATCGAGCTGTACGGCCGGGTGCCGCGCACCAAGACCAACGCGCAGATCCTCGCCGAACTGGACCGCCTGCTGGAACTCGGCCACCGCGGGCACGTCGATTTCGTCGACGACAACCTGATCGGCAACAAGAAGGCGCTGAAGCGCTTCCTGCCCGAGCTGAAGGAATGGCAGCGCAAGCGCGGCTACCCCTTCATGTTCTCCACAGAAGCCTCGCTGAACCTCGCCGACGACGAGGACCTGCTGTTCATGATGCGCGACGCCAACTTCTTCGTCGTCTTCATCGGCATCGAGAGCGGCGACACCGCCACCCTGGTGTCGATGCAGAAGAAGCAGAACACGCGGCGGTCCATCGCCGACAGCGTCGCCCGGATCTACGGCGCCGGCATGTTCGCCATCGCCGGCTTCATCGTCGGCTTCGATACGGAAAAGGAACGCGTCGCCAACGACATGATCCAGACGATCGAGTCGACCGGCATTCCCATCGCCATGCTCGGCCTGCTGACCGCCTTGCCCAACACCCAGCTTTCGCGCCGGTTGGAAAAGGAAGGCCGCACGCTGGACGGCTGGTCGCAGGCGCCCGAAGGCAGCGGCGACCAGTGCACCACCGGCCTCAACTTCCAGACGCTGCGGCCGCGGCGCGACATCCTCAGCGATTACAAGGCCGTGCTGGAGCGCATCAACTCGCCGAAAGCCTTCTTCGGCCGGCTGACCCGCGTCACCGCGGCGCTGCGCCGGCCCAAGCTCGACGTCAAGCTCGACGTGCGCCATTGGGCGCGCAACCTGCGCGTCTTCGCCAAGGCCGCGGTTGAGATCACGCTTCACCGCCCGTCCATGCTGCTGCCGTTCTGGCGCTTCATGTTCTTCGCCCTGACCCGCAATCCCCGCGCGGTCGAGTTCGTGATGATGAACGTCATCATGTACCTGCACGTCGGCCGCTTTTCGAAGTTCGTGATCGCCGACATGGAGCGTCGCATCGCCGAGATCGATGCCGGCCTCGACCCGGCCCGGCCGCGCCAGTCCGACGCCGACGTCGCCCGCGCCGGCATCCTGGTCGCCCCCGAGCCGCCGGTGATGGCGGTCTAGGTCATCGGGCCTTATGCCTTGGCCGACGAGAGGCTTCATCGGAGCCCCTGACGCCGGCGCCGCTGCCGTGAGGTCGCATGAGAGTCAAAGCCGTCGTCGTGCGAACCGCCGGTCAGCCCGCGCGGATCGAGGGGCTGGATGTCGACGAGCCGCGCGAGGGCGAGATCCTGGTTCGCCTCGCCGCGGCGGGCGTCGCCCGACATGACCTCGACGCGCTCGCCGGCACCTCGCCGATGCCGCTGCCCTTCGTGCCGGGGTCGGAAGCAGCCGGCATCGTGGAGCGGGTCGGGCCGGGGGTTGCCGTCCCGGCGGCCGGGTCCGCCGTTCTCGTCGCCTATGCCGCCTGCCGCTCGTGTTCGGCCTGCGCGGCCGGCGACCCCCGCCACTGCGAGCGCTTCGCCGAGTTGAACCTGTCCGGGCGACGCGGCGACGGCACCTCGCCCTGCGGAGCCGTCGGCGGCTTCTTCTTCGGCCAGTCCTCCTTCGCGACGCACCTGATCTGCCGCGCCGGCGATGCCATCGTCGTCGGCAACGATGTGGCGCTGGAAATCGCGGCCGTGTTTGCCGGCGAGTTCCTGCGCGGCGCCGGTCCCGTTCTACGCCGGGAAACGCTTGAAGGAACGCTTGACGAGGCGGATGCGGTGGTGATCGCCGGCGCCGGGATCGTCGGTCTGGCTGGCTGCCTGACGGCGAAGGCGTTGGGCGCGGGCACGATCATCCTCGCCGAGCCCGACGAGGCGCGCGGCAGATTGGCGCTGGAGGTCGGCGCCACCCATGTCGTCCCCGACGACAACGGGCTGGCGGCCGTGGTCGCGAGCCTGGGCGGCCGGGTGCGCCTCGCCCTGGATGCGGTCGGCACCGTGTCGGCGCTGCGCGCCTGCCTCGCCTGCGCCGGGACGGACGGCATCTGCGTTTCGGTGGCGTCCGACCCGTCCGGCCGCGCGACATCGGCCGACACGGGCCTCGATCCGTCAGCCCTCGTGCCGCGCCTCGTCGCACTCCACGCCGCCGGCGCGCTTCCGGTCGAACGGCTCATCGACTTCTTTCCCTTCGAGCACGTCGGCGATGCTCTTGCCGCCTCGGGCGAGGTGGTGAAAGCCGTGCTGCGCTTCCCGCTCGGCTCCTTTGGCGACCTCGATCGCGCGTCGAGCGAGGGAGCCGCCGTCGACGACCTTGCGCCGGAGGCGGCCGAACCCGCCGACACTGACGCGGCGCCTGGAACGGCAGCGCCGGTCACCGCGTAAGCAGCGAAACGAGGCCGCCGCCGTGCCGCTCGATGCGGCCGGCGAGTTCCAGTTCGAGCAGCGCGCCGCGGACCTGTCTGACCGGCAGGTCGATCGCGCGGGCGAGTTCGTCGATGCTGATCGGCGCCGGGCTGAGCGCCGCCGCCACGCGTTCGAGCGGGGTGCCGGCCGGCAGTTCGTCGGACGCGAAGAGGTCGGGACGACGGGTCGGGGCCGCCGACCCTTGCCGCGTTGCAGGGGTTTGGATGGCAGCAGGTTCTTGCAGGGCCAAAGGCGCTTGCCCGGAAAAGTCCAGCTCGTCCCAGAGCGGCGCCGCGTCGCGGTCGGGCATGTCGGCGAAGCGATCGGGCGCGTGGCGGCCGGTCTGGTCGGCCAGCGCGCGGATCACGTCGTCGGGCTCGGCGCAAAAGGTGGCGCCGTCGCGGATCAGGTCGTTGGTCCCTTCCGAGCGCGGATCGAGGGGTGATCCCGGAACGGCGAACACTTCGCGCCCCTGGTCGGCGGCGAAGCGGGCGGTGATCAGCGAGCCCGAGCGGCGGGCCGCCTCGACCACCACCGTGCCGAGCGACAGGCCGGAAACGAGGCGGTTGCGCCGAGGGAAGTCGCGGCCGCGCGCGTCCCAGCCGAACGGCATCTCGCTGATCGCCGCGCCGTCTTCCAGCAGCTTGTCCATCAAGGGCGCCTGATCGGCCGGGTACAGGCGGTCATGCCCGCCGGCCAGCACCGCCACCGTGCCCGAAGCAAGGCTCCCCCGGTGCGCCCGCGCATCGATACCCCTGGCGAAGCCCGACACGATGACGTAACCGGCCTGGGCCAGCGCACGGGCGAGCCGTTCGGCGAAGGCAAGGCCGGCCGCCGACGCGTTGCGCGAGCCCACGATCGCGACCGCCGGCCTCGCCAGGATGGCTGCCCTCCCGCGCACCGCGATCACCGCCGGCGGGCTGTCGATCTCACGCAGCCGGGCGGGATAGGTCGGCTCGTCGCGGCATAGGAAGACGGCGCCGTATCGCTCCGCCGTTGCCAGCTCGCGCTCGATCTCCTCGCGCGAGGCTACCGCGATCGCGCGACCGCTGACTCGGGCGAGCTGCGGCAGGGCCTCAAGCGCCGCCTCCGCCGAGCCGAAGCGAGACAGCAGCGTCTGAAAGGTACGGGGTCCGACGTTCTCCGAGCGCCACAGCCGCAGCCAGGCGAAGCGTGTGGCCGGGCTGAACGCTTGCGGCGGCGCGGGCTCGCTCACGCCATTCCGCTCTCATGACCCTTCCCCGCGGCGTGGCTGCGCCCGATCTTGCTCTCGGTGCCGGCGAGCAGCCGGCCGAGGTTGGCGCCGTGCTTGAGCCAAAGAACGGCGCCGAGCAGGGCGAACAGCGCCGCGCTGTTCGGCCGGTCCAGCAGCAGGAGGACGAGCGGCGTCGCCGCGCTGGCGGCGAGGGCGGCGGCGCTGGAATAGCGCGTGGACACGGCGACGATCAGCCAAATGGCGGCGAAGGCGATCGCCGCCGGCCACGCCAGACCGAGCAGGCAGCCGAGATAGGTCGCCACGCCCTTGCCGCCGCGAAAGCCGAGAAACACCGGGAACAGGTGTCCGAGAAAGGCGCCGCACGCCGCCATCGCCGCGAAGGCCGGCAGCTGCGTCCCGGCGGTGCGGGCGGCGAGGCTCGAAACGACGAGCACGGCGAGCGTGCCCTTGAAGGCGTCGGCGAGCAGCGTCAGGGCGGCAAGGTCGCGGCGTCCCGTGCGCAGGACGTTGGTGGCGCCGATGTTTCCCGAGCCGATGCCGCGCGGGTCGGCGGCGCCGGCAAGGCGGGCGATCACCACGCCGGAGGGGAACGATCCGACGAGGTAGGCGAAGACGAAGGCGGCCAGAAGCGCGGGCATGGCGGGATCCGGGAACCGGCCGCTTGTAGGATGGCCGCCTCCGGGAGGCAATCGGTCAGGGTCGGCTGCCTGTCAGCTCTGGTTCTGGCGGCTGAGCCACGTCTGCCAGTCGTTCTCCGATCCGTAGAAGCAGTTGCGGTCGACGTAGCCGCGGATGCCCGGGATCTGCCCGGTCGCCGTGTGCTGCCAGAAATGCCAGCGCCGGTCGCCATACTTGACGCTCGGGTGGTATTTCACGCTGCGCACCCAGATCGGATAGTCCTGCATTTCGCCTTCCAGCACGTCGCGGTGGAAATCGACGGAGGTGTAGATGACCGGGCGCTTGCCGTAGGCGCGCTCCATGCCCTCCAGGATGATGCGCATGTCGGCCAGAGCCTCCGCGCGCGGGAGCTTGCGCGGGCACGACCGGGACTGCGGGTTCCATTCCACGTCGAGAACCGGCGGCAGGGCCGAGGGATCGTTGGGGACGTTGGCCACGAACCACGCCGCCTGCTGCTGCGCCGAGCGGCACCAGTACACGAAGTGGTAGGCGCCGCGGGTGATGCCGGCGGCGCGCGACAGCTCCCAGTTCTGCCGGAACTTCTCGTCGAGGTAGTCGCCGCCTTCGGTCGCCTTGATCCAGGCGAAGCGCATGCCGGAGCCAGCCACCGCCTGCCAGTCGACGTCGCCCTGGTACTTCGACACGTCGACGCCCTGGATCGCGAAGCTGCTCGCCAGCGGCGAGGAGCTGTCGTTGGGATTGCCGGCGCAACCGGCCACGATCAGGAACGCCACGGCCGCGGCGAGCCGTGGCAGGCGAAGGGAAGGAACTCGGAAACTCATTCGAGCAAAGTATCCTCGATCCGCCAACGCCCCGTTAACGGGCGGCTCGCGCGCTTCGATCGCCCGATATCCTGCCAGCCATTGCGGGATCGGCAAGGGCGACCTCATTGCGGACGGACCTCTTCCGCCATAGCGGGGGCGGCCGTGTCCGTGATGCCACGACCCGTCGCCCCGGTCGGGTCGGTGCCTTGCGCGACGCGCTGGCCGAACACCGAGAAGCTCGGCCCGTAGATGTGGTCGGGCTGGTCGTCCGCGATCAGCAGGCGGTTGTACCCCATCGCCGCGAGCAGCTTCAGGAGATCGGCCCGGTCGACCCAGAAATGACGGTCCTGCAGGCCGCCGCAGAAGGACGGGTTGCGCCAGGAGCTGAAGTAGCTGCGCTCGTAGAGGCGCACGGGGACGCCGTGGGACTGCCTGACCTCGACCGCCTCCGAAAAGGGAAAGCGGCGCTTGTCGCCGGGCGGCATCGCCGTCTCGTCGAAGACATGCGTCCAAAGGAAGACCGCATCGGCCGTTCTGCCGATGAGTTCGAGGAGGCGGACGGGGTCATCCGAATGGTACAGCACCCCTGAGGCGACGACGAGGTCGTACCGCTTCGGCATGCGTTCCAACCACTTCATGAAGTCGCCGAGATAGAAGCTGGCGCGGCTGAGCTTCAACGCTTCCTTGGTGATGAGGCAGCGCATGAAGGCGAGGGCATTGGCCTCGATGGCGTCGACCGAGGCGACGCCGGCCCGCTCCAGCATGTAGGTGTGGAAGCCTTCGAGCGGTCCCAGTTCGAGTGCCGTCTTGCCGGCGATGTCGAAGCAGTTCCTCAGCAGCCAGTCGATGCGGTTGTCGGCGTGCAGCGCGGCCGTGCCGGCCCGCAGGCCCGTTTCACCCGGCATGGCGCCGGTCCATCCGGGGATCGCGTCGATCGCGTTCTGCAGCGAGGGTGCATCGCCGACGTAGCGGTTGAGAACGTCGGCGCCCGTTCTGAAGGGCCGCAGCGTGCGCGTGCGCAGGCGCGCGACAGCCCGGTGAGCCAGTGCAGCCACCTTGGGCCAGGCTTGATCCCTCAACGCGCCTCCCGTCCCGCCGTCGCCCCGAACCTTGCCGGAGCCGGCATCGAATGGGTGAGCCCTGTGCTCCGCCGTTGCTTGCCTGTCATGGATAGCCGTGATTGGAGAAGCGCGCCGCCGAACCGGGACAAGCCATGCCGAAATTCGTCGCGTTCACGTCGCTGGGCCGCAAGGTGCTTCCCAACCAGTACGACCTGTTCGCCCTGGTGGTGATCTTCGCCCTGCTCGTGGGCGTGTTGCACGCGAGCCGGGGGGCGATCCAGCCGCTGCAGGCGCCCGGCGCGACCGACATCCACCTCGGCATCATCTACCTGCCCTACTACGCGCTGCGCACGACGCTGCGGATGTTCATCGCCCTGTTCTTCTCGCTCGTCTTCACGTTCACCTACGCAACCGTTGCGGCAAAAAGCCGGCGGGCGGAAACGGTTCTGATCCCGCTGCTCGACGTCCTGCAATCGGTGCCGATCCTCGGCTTCCTCGCCTTTCTCGTCGTGTTCTTCGTCAACCTCTTCCCCGGCTCGGTCGCCGGCTACGAAGCGGCGGCGATCTTCGCCATCTTCACCAGCCAGGCCTGGAACATGGCTTTCTCCTTCTACCAGTCGCTGCGCTCGGTGCCGGCCGATCTGGCGGAGGTGACGGCCGGCTTCCACCTGACGTCGTGGCAACGCTTCTGGCAGCTGGAAACACCCTTCGCCCTGCCCGCCCTCGTTTGGAACATGATGATGTCCATGTCGGGGGGCTGGTTCTTCGTCGTCGCCGCCGAGGCGATCACCGTGGGGAACAACTCGACCAAGCTTCCCGGCATCGGCTCCTACATCGATCTCGCCAATTCGCGCTCGGCCTACGGCGCGATCCTGGCGGCGGTGCTCACCATGGCGGTGGTGATCCTCGCCTACGATCAGCTGTTGTTTCGCCCGCTCGTCGCGTTCTCCGAGCGATTCCGCGTCGAGCTCGTCGCCAGCCAGCAGGTCGAGCGGTCCTGGGTCGTGGACGCTCTCGCCCGCACGCGCTGGCTGCGGCCCCTCGCGATGGTGCCGGCGCAGGCGTTCCAGCGGATGGCGCTGATGCAGCTGCGCGCGCACTTCTTCGCGAGAAGCGCCGCCGCGCCGGCGGGCGAAGGCTCCCGCGCCGGCGATCTCGCCTTCAATGGCGTTCTCGCCCTTGGGGCCGCCGCCTGCGCCTGGAGCGTGTCCAGCTACCTCGCCGCGTCCGTTGCCTGGCCCGAAGTCGGGCATGCGCTGGTGCTGACGGTCTACACCATGCTGCGGGTCTTCGTGATGATCGTGCTGGCCTCGCTGATCTGGGTTCCGGTCGGTGTCTGGATCGGGCTTCGCCCCAAGCTCGCCAGCGCCATCCAGCCGCTGGCGCAGTTCCTGGCCGCGTTTCCGGCCAACGTGGTGTTTCCGCTCGCCGTGCTGCTGCTCGTCGCCTTCTCGCTCAACCCCAACCTGTGGCTGAGCCTGCTGATCGTCTTCGGCACCCAGTGGTACATCCTGTTCAACGTGATCGCCGGCGCGCAGGCCTATCCCAACGACCTGCGCGAAGCGGCCAAGAGCTTCCATGTCCGCGGCTGGCACTGGTGGTTCAAGGTGATGCTGCCGGGCATCTTCCCCTATTACATGACCGGGGCGCTGACCGCCTCGGGCGGATCGTGGAACGCCGCCATCGTCGCCGAATACGTCAAGGCCGGCGACAAGACGGAAGTGGCGCAGGGGATCGGCTCCTACATCGCCATCGCCACCGAGAAGGGCGACTACCACAAGATTGTGCTCGGCGTCGCGGTGATGAGCGTCGTGGTGACCCTGTTCAACCGCCTGCTGTGGCGGCCGCTGTTCGGCTTGGCCGAACGGCGCCTCCACCTCGCCTGAAGGGCAAGCCATGCTGCAGGCGTCCGATCTGCTGCTCGAAGTCGACGACGTGGTGCAGCGCTATCGCACCGGCTCGGGCGAGATCGGTCCGGTGGTGCTCGACCACGTTTCGCTGAAGCTGCGCGAGCGCGAGATCGTCGGCCTGCTCGGCCGTTCGGGCTGCGGCAAGTCCTCGCTGCTGCGCATCGTGGCCGGGCTCGCGGTTCCAAGCGAGGGACGCGTGCGCTACGCCAACGCGCCGGTCTCCGGCCCGGTCGAGGGCGTGGCGATGGTGTTCCAAAGCTTCGCCCTGTTTCCCTGGCTGACCGTGCTCGGCAACGTCGAACTCGGCCTGCGCGCGAAGGGCGTCGGCGAGGCGGAAGCGCGCAAGCGCGCGCTCGCCGCCATCGACCTGATCGGCCTCGACGGCTACGAATCGGCCTTCCCCAAGGAGCTGTCGGGCGGCATGCGCCAGCGCGTCGGCTTCGCCCGCGCCCTCGTCGTCAACCCGCGCATCCTGCTGATGGACGAGCCGTTCTCGGCGCTCGACGTGCTGACGGCGGAAACGCTGCGCACCGATCTGCTCGACCTGTGGGTGGAAGGCCGGATGCCGATCAAGTCGATCCTGATGGTGACCCACAACATCGAGGAAGCGGTACTGATGTGCGACCGCATCGTGGTGCTGTCCTCCAACCCCGGTCGCATCGCCGCCGAGATCGCCGTCGCCCTTCAGCACCCGCGCAACCGCCTCGATCCGGCCTTCCGCCAGCTCGTGGACAAGATCTATGCCCTGATGACCAAGCGGCCGGCGCCGGTCACGCCCGGGCGCGACGGCACCTTCCCCGGCCTCGGCTTCGGCATGGCCCTGCCGCGCGTGTCGACCAACACCATCTCCGGCATGATCGAGGAGATCGCCGCCCAGCCCTACGGCGGCCGGGCCGGCATGCCGCAGCTCGCCGACAGCCTGCAGATGGAGATCGACGACCTGTTCCCCGTCGCCGAAACGCTGCAGCTCATGCGCTTCGCCGAAATCGCCGACGGGGTGATCCGGCTGACGGCGGCCGGCACCCGCTTCGCGGACATGGAGACCGATGCCCGCAAGCGACTGTTCGGCGACCACCTCGTCACCTATGTCCCGCTCGCCGCCCGCATCCGCATGGTCCTCGACGAGCGTCCGTCGCACGCCGCGCGCTCGTCCCGCTTCCTGGAGGAACTGGAAGACCACATGTCGGACGAATACGCCCAGCGCACCCTGAAGAGCGTGGTCAACTGGGGGCGGTACGGCGAACTCTTCGCCTATGACGAGGGCTCCGACACCTTCAGTCTGGAAAATCCGCAGTAGTCTTGTTGCAGCGCAGCAAAATGGGGGCGGTACGGACGGCGGCAGGCACGAGGATTCGACTGGACTCGCCGGGGTGCAACGCTTTAGCCTGTTTAGCCGTTGTTCATCTTTGGAGCGGGGAAGAACATGCGCGATGCGATGACTTCGGCGGCGGCTGTTTTCGAGCCGGAAGAGGTTTGCGTGCTCGCGACTGCGCTTCGAATGGCGATGGGCAGGGTGCCGGTCAAGGACGACGAGAAGAAGGCGGAGCTGGCGCGCCTCATCCATAACCTCGGCCGTAGCCGCATCCGCCTGCGCAAGCCGATGCAAACCGACGCCCACGCGGCGGAAATCGCCGGCGAGGCTGCCGAACTCTTCGCCTATCTCGAAGAAGCGCCTGATACGATCCTCGCCGCGGCGCGCGAGATGCCGCCGCTGCCGTCCTATGCCGAGCGCATCGTCGGCGCGTTTCCGACCGCCTTCCGCCAGCCGCCGATCAGTCGGCTCTAAGAAGGTTTCGCAAAAGTGCCCCGCGGTTTTGCGATTCAAACCTGCGGCATGGCAAAGGACTAAGCAGGTAAGCGTTGGCCTGCCAACGCGAACCTGCTTAGGCGGAGTCTGTCGGCCACCGTGACGCGAGTGGCCGCCGCGACGCGATCGAACTGCGGCAATCAGTCGGACGGCCCGCGCTGTCGCGAAATGGTCGCGCGCCGCGTCGCCCGTGCCATCAGCGGCAGCCAGAGCCGATAGGGTAGCAGGCCCGCCGCCTTCATCGTCCAGGCGAGTCGGCGCGGAAAGGTGATCTCGAAACCGCCGCTGCCCAAGCCGGCCAGGATGCGGGCGGCGGCCGCATCCGCGCTGTGCATCATCGGCATGGGATAGTCGTGGCCGGCCGTCATCGCCGTGTCCACGAAGCCCGGATTGATGATCTGCACGGTGAGTCCGTCACCGGCATGGGCGAGACGCAGCGCCTCCACGAGGTTGATGAGGGCGGCCTTCGAGGCGCCGTAGGCGGCTGATCCCGGAATGCCGCCGTAGCCGGCGAGCGATGCCGTGACGGCGATCTGGCCGCGCCCGCGAGACGTCATCGCCGCGAGAACGGGTTCGAGGCAGAAGATCACCCCGCCGAGGTTCACCGTAACCGTGCGCCACGCGACCGCCGCATCGAACGGACCGTGCTCGGCGGCGTCGTAGACGCCGGCGTTGAGGATTGCCAGCGCCAGGGGGCCGAGCTGCCCTTCGATCGCAGCGACGACGTCGTTCATCGCGCGGGGGTCGGTGACGTCGCCGGGATAGGCCGTGATGCGGCCCTTGCCGGCGGTTGCGAGGTCGGCAAGGGCGTCGTGCCGGCGGGCCGTGGCGGCGACGCGGAAGCCCGCTGCCGCGAGCCGCAGGGCGAGGGCGCGACCGAGACCGGCGCTGGCCCCCGTGACCCAGGCGACGCCGTCGGCTGGTCCGGCACGATAGGTCGGCACTGCATCTCCCGCGACGCTCCGGCGACGGAACCCTCGTCGCTTCCGGCGAACTATGTCTGAACCTGATTCCGAGCTATCCTGCCATCTCGGGATGGTGGGTCATTCAAGGAAGGTCGGCCGTGCAATCCGTTCTCGACGCCATCGGTCATACGCCGCTGATCAGGCTTCGTCATGCCTCGGAGGCGACGGGTTGCGAAATCCTGGGCAAGGCCGAGTTCATGAACCCCGGCGGCTCGGTCAAGGACCGCGCCGGCCTGTTCATCATCGAGGACGCGGTGCGGCGCGGCGAGCTGAAGCCGGGCGGCACCGTGGTGGAAGGCACGGCCGGCAACACCGGCATCGGGCTGGCGCTGGTCGCCAATGCGCTCGGCTTCAAGACGGTGATCGTGATCCCGGAAACGCAGAGCCGGGAAAAGAAGGACATGCTGCGCCTGCAGGGGGCGGAGTTGATCGAGGTGCCGGCCGTTCCCTACCGCAATCCCAATAACTACGTGAAGCTGTCGGGCCGTCTCGCCGCGCGCCTCGCCACCGAAATGCCGGACGGTGCGGTCTGGGCCAACCAGTTCGACAACCTGGCCAACCGCGACGGCCATCGCTGGACGACCGGCCAGGAGATCTGGGACCAGACCGGCGGCAAGGTGGACGGCTTCACCTGCGCGGTCGGCACCGGCGGCACGCTGGCCGGCGTCGCCCTCGCCCTCAAGGAGAAGAACCCCCAGGTCGCCATCGCCCTCACCGACCCCGAAGGTTCGGCGCTCTACGACTGGATCGCCAACGGCCAGCTCCGTTCGCAAGGCAATTCGATCACGGAAGGCATCGGCCAGGGCCGGGTGACGGCCAACCTCGAAGGCGCGCCCATCGACATGGCCTTTCGCGTCAGCGACGCCGAGGCTCTCCCGATCGTCTTCGACCTCACCGAGCACGAAGGGCTGCTGCTGGGCGGGTCCTCGGGAATCAACATCGCCGGGGCGATGCACCTCGCCCGGCATCTCGGACCCGGCCATACGGTGGTGACGATCCTGTGCGATTCCGGCGCGCGCTACCAGTCGAAGCTGTTCAACCCCGATTTCCTACGCGAAAAGAAGCTGCCGGTCCCGCGTTGGCTCGGCCGTTCGCCGTGCATCGATCCCGGCTACGTGTAACGGGCCTCTCGCGAAAGATTGAGCCGTCGAGAAGGCGATCGGAGCGAGGGAGAGGCCCATGGCGGCAGACGACGTATTCGTGACGCCGGCTTGGGTCGCCGCCAACCTCGACCGGCCCGACGTTGTCCCGGTCGAGGCGAGCTTCTTCCTGCCCGATGAGGGCAAGGACGCGGCCGCCCTTTTTCGCGAGGCGCACATCCCCGGCGCGACCCGCTTCGACGTCGATGCCGTGGCCGACGGCGACAATGCTCTGCCACACATGCTTCCCGATGCGAAAACCTTCGGGCGCCTCGTCGGCGAACTCGGGATCGGCGACCGTGATCGCGTGGTGATCTACGACGCCACCGACCTTCTCGGCGGCGCGCGGGCGTGGTGGATGTTCCGGCACTATGGCGCGCGCGAGGTCCGCATTCTTGACGGCGGTTTGGCGGCGTGGCGCGCCGCCGGCCTGCCATTGGAGCAGGGTCCATCGCAGCGTTCACCTCGCCGCTTCGAGGCGCGCTTCGAGGGCAGAAGCGTGGTGGCGGCGGAGGCGGTGCTTGCCGCGAGCCGCGCCGGGACCG
The DNA here is from genome assembly GCA_937863205.1 of uncultured Beijerinckiaceae bacterium. Next base: position 27,118 of record CALMGA010000122.1, read on the forward strand.
CGCAGATCGTCGATGCCCGCGCCGCGCCGCGCTTCGCCGGCTCGGTGCCCGAACCCCGCCCGGGGCTGCGCGCCGGCCACATCCCCGGCGCCTGCAACCTGCCCTGGCGCCATCTCGTCGATGACGCCGGACGCCTGCGCTTGCCAGCCGAGATCGCCCGCCGCTTCGGCGAGGCCGGGGTTGCGACGAATGAGCCGATCATCGCCAGTTGCGGCTCCGGCGTGTCGGCGGCCGTGCTTCTGCTCGGCCTCTACCGGTTGGGCGTTCCCGAGGCGGCCCTTTACGATGGATCCTGGGCCGAGTGGGGCGGCCGCTCGGATCTGCCCGTGGAGACCGGCCCGACAAAAAGCGGCAAGACGTCTTCGCGGTGAGCCGTTTCGTTGCGAACGACCGATCAGGCAACCGATGGGTCGATCCATGGCATGGGTGGTGCTAACGGCAGACCAAAATGCCTAGCTCAAAGGCATGTCGCGGGCGGTGGAGAGCGGGCAGTCATGAAAAAGATCGAGGCCATCATCAAGCCGTTCAAGCTCGATGAAGTGAAGGAAGCGCTGCACGAGGCCGGCGTGGCCGGGATCACGGTGCTGGAAGCCAAGGGCTTCGGACGGCAGAAGGGCCACACGGAACTCTACCGCGGCGCGGAGTACGTCGTCGATTTCCTGCCCAAGGTGAAGATCGAGGTCGTGCTCAACGACGATGCGATGGAGGCGGCGGTCGAGGCGATCCGCAAGGCGGCGCAGACCGGGCGCATCGGCGACGGCAAGATCTTCGTGTCCGCCGTCGAGGGCGCCGTCCGCATCCGCACCGGCGAGGTCGGCCCCGAAGCGATCTGACGGCGGTTCGTCAGGGTTCACCCCACCGGATGACGGCTCAGGCGGGCTCGAAGGCCCACCTGAGGACGTTCGGTGGCAAGGGTGTCAGGCGGCGGCCTTGACGCCGCTGTCGGTTGGCACGGAGGCGATGGTC
>CALMGA010000123.1 GCA_937863205.1 uncultured Beijerinckiaceae bacterium
CTGTTCACGACGGAGCGCGCCAGGGCAAAGCTCGCAAAGAGCTATCCCCAGCCTGCCAAAGAGTCATAAACTCTGTGCAGAGCCACTAGCTTGAATTTGCGGTCCGCATCGAGCGATGGAGCGATCTCAACCGCGCCCAAGGTGTGAAGCTGCCGTGGCGGAGGAAGGCGCGTGCGGCACGGATCGCACGAGTATTGCGCGCGACCGAGTGGCGTGGCTGGCAGGATGAGGTGATACTTTGCGCCCTCCAGCCTTGTGCTGGCCACGCGTATCTTGCCGTCATTTGGTGCGAGCAGGACGAGCCAGCCGACCGATTCGTACTCACCCTCACCCATCGCACCAGTTTGACCAAGCCGACGAAAACTTTGCGCCATCAGTTTCGACCTCTGCCACTTCCAGATCTGCTGAAGCGACGAAGCGCTGGAAGCCGACATAGGCACCGAAGGCCTTCTTGGCGTTCACATTCCAGGGGCAAGGCGATGCTTCAGGACACCTCATCGGCTTCCTACGGCAGGTCTGGCCGAGGCAGCTGGTGGCCAAGACGGCCAGGACAGCCGCCGCGCTGGCCGGCTTGGCCCTCTCGGCTGGCGACGATACTCCCGCCGTCGTCGAGGCCGTGCTCCCGTTACTGACGGGGGTCGGCCCACACTGGTTCAGTCCCCTGCACTTCGCCGGCGGTACACTGGTCGGATCGCATGCCGAAGCGCATTTGGCCATCCTCCACGCCGTCCTGCCCGAGGACGCGGCGGATTGGGTCCATGGCACGGAGCAGATCATCGATGCACTTGCTATCGCCGGGTCGCTGCAGGCCGACCCGCGCCTGATTGATCTCCGGCGACGCGTCATGGCGCGGTGACGTCCGTGGCCAAGCCGGTGAGCCAGCCCCCGCGTGATAGGCGACACTCACCGGTTTAGGAGGCACTGCGGCGCCGCTCGGCGTTGAACTTCTTTTCCGGACTATAGCGATGGACGCGCAAATGCCGGTCATGGACGGCATCGCGGCCAGCGGCCTGTTCAGGACGCCTAGCAGGGCGAGCCGCACGACGCCGATCGTCGCCCTGACCGCCAATGTCCTGCCGGATCAGGTCGCGAGTTTCCTCGCCGCCCGCATGGACGCGCATGTCGCAAAGCCGTTCGACCCCGGAGAACTGCTGGCTGTGGCAGGACGCGGTCCGCTTCTCCGGGGGAGGCATGAGGGCTTCGACAATGTATCGCCTCGGCTAATTCAAGCACTATCCGACGACGTTCAAAAAAAGGATCGATCTGATCCGAAGCTATGGCTTGGCATGAGCCTTGGGCGCATCCGCGATCGTGCACTTCGTCATGATCAGCAGCTTGGCAATGGAAGCGGCGTTCTGCAAGGCGGTCCGAACGACCTTGGCAGGATCGACGACGTCTATATCTCACGACGAAGTGCCTTCGAGGAAACGTCGGAGACGCTTGACATGTCCGAACCCTCGATCGGCAACCTTCTGATCTCTCCGGCGAGGCGTCGGCCGTAGCAAACCACTGTTGTCAGAGGTAAATCCCGGTGATCGGCATCGGCCACCGGTGGACCCAAGAAAAGAAGCTGGTGTGGGCGCAAGAGCACCGCGCGGCAACGAGCTGTCACGTCCTCGCAGAAACGAAGAGATCCGCATGTGTCCGTCTACTGAGCCGGCATCGGCATCGACGTTCCGGCCCGCTTCGACTGCAGCCACTGCTTCCACGCAGCCGACCTGTAGGGAGGTTTCGCGTCATCGATGCACCACCCCGGCGGCTCGCGCGGGAGGAAGTACCGTTCCCGCTCCGCCAACGTCAAACAGTCGGTCACGGCACGCTTCGCCGCTGCCATGAGGCTTCGCGTATCCGGATAGATCCGCCAGCCGAACGATTTTCCGTCGGCATCGATGATCAGTCTGTCACCGGTGTCGTTGAAAGCCAGTCTGGTCAGTTTGGCTCCTGACAGGAAGTTGCGGCCGTCATTGTCCAGGCTTTCCAGGGTTGCCGTCTGCCAAAGGATCAGGAATCCATCCCCATGAAGCGTGGCGAACCGCTTTCCCTGCTTGTCGAACGCAATCCCGACGGCATTGGATTTGCGACCGTTGACTTTCAGATCGGTTGCCAGCTTTCTTTTCATGTCGATCAACCGGAGCTTTCCGTTCCTGACGATCAGGGCATGGCGGCCATCCGGGCTCATGCGCGCGCATTGGAAGTCCGCCGCCAAAGGCATCGCGTCTTCCGTCGTCACCTGCCCCGACGCTGCGTCGATGCCGAGCACCTTGAGGATCCTGGTCGGTCCGCTTGCGTCGAGCAGAACGAAGGCGCGCCGACCGTCATCCGAGAACGCCGCATCGATGGGTGTGCCGGCCGCGCCGTCCACGACCATGGTACGAGCCAAGCTGACGAGCGTCGCGCGCCCATCGGCAATATCGAGCTTGCTTGAATTGTCAGCACTTGAAATCGAATGATGAGCACCCGGCATCGCGCAGGGAATCGCATTGGTGCCCTCCTGCGCGGCAGCCCCCGTTACGGGCTCGAAGTCCTCGGCAGTTCCTCGCGCATAGACTTGCAGCAGCCCTTCCTTGTAGGCAGTCAAACTCAATTGTGAGTCGGCGGTGCCGTCCATGCCGATGATCACTTTGCCGTTCGGCGCCGTTTCCGTTGTGACTTCCATCGATCTTGGATTGACGATCGAGAGGCGACCGTCGCCGCGGCCGATTAAGATCTGCTGGAAATCATAGGTCGGCATTGCGATCATCGCCGGTTCGGCTTCGTGCCCCTTGACGCCTCTTGGAGCGCCCCCCTGCGCCATGACTTTGACGATTGTCTTCCCAAGGGCCACAAAGCTAATCGTCATGTCGCGACTGATCAGTATGGTAGCCCTATCCATCTCCTGCGCCGAAAGTTCTTTGTAGGTTCTTGCGTATGGGCCGTTGTTGTTCTCGCAGTCGTAGGAACTGACGGAATCGGATCCAGAAAGGTCCCACGTTTCGACTCTGAATCGGACCTTGTCCCCTCTGAGTTTTATGTTCTGATGAAGGGAGATATCATTGTTCTCCCGATGCCATCCGCAGATCTGCTGTTCGACCGACGCTGAAAATCGGGACTGAACGACGCCGCTTTCGACGTCGATCAGCAGAAGCTCGCGTCCAGACGCCACGACCAGCAGCGAATTGCTGTTGAACTGGAGATTGAAGGGCTGGACATCTTTCAGTAGCTCCGCGATGTCGAGGAGGTTGGTTGTGCCCTTGACGCGGTCGAAGACATGCACGCCTTCGTCGTTTGCCGCTGCGATGAAGCGGCCATCGTAGCTGATCGCGCTCAAGTAGACGGGGGCCGGCAGAGTACCTTGCCAAAGAAGACGATTGCGGTTCACCTCGTGAAGACGCAGTGCCATGCGAAGCCAGTGTTCCGCCGATGGCAGATAGGGGCGGTCTGGATGGTCGGGATCATTCGGCAGCGATTCGAGCGCAAGCAGGATGGCTCGCTCGGCGTCGCCCTGGTTGACCAGTCCGATCACCTGGCTCGTTTGCGATCTGGTTTGTGACGTTTGGGATTCATGGAGGCGGCTCACCGCCTCCTGCTGCGATAGCCTTGCTTGGCCGGTCGCAACATAGGCCAGATGGGCGAAACCGGCAGCCAGGACAGCGATCAAGCCGAAAACGACGCTCGAAGTCCATGCGACGGCCTGCAGACGGTTGGCCTGGTTGCGCGACCCGCGCACGAAGGCGCGAATCTCGTCGGACAGCTCGTCGCCGTAGGTGTCGACTATGGCGCGTGCCTGGGCAAGCGGCAGGCCGCGTGCCAGCAGCAGTTCACCGCGCCGCTTTCCGTCCTCCCAGCGTCGTCGCTGAATCTCGACCTCGTCGCGCACGCGGTAGAAGTCGGCGCTGTCGGCGACGATCCCTGCCGCGCGCGCCCAATCACTCAGCACGCGCTGATGGGCGAGGCGCACGAAGGTGCCACCGCCTTCAGCGGTCAGGGTCAGCAGCCGAGCGGCGACCAGCGCGGCGACCAGGGCGTGTCCCGCTTCGTCGGGCGCTGCCTGAGCCAGGGGCGCGGCGCGCGCGGTCAGGCCGGCGCCGCCGGCGCCGTTCGGCAAGAGTTCGGCGAGTTGGCGGATGAGCCGGGCCAGTCTGCCGCGCTCGCTCACGCCGAGTTGGGCCAGCGCCGTCTCGCCGGCCTCCTCGATGATGCCCTTCAAGCCGCCGAGCCGGTCGAAGGCGGCCACCGGCAGCACCGTCCCGGCGCCATCGCTTTCGCGCGCTTCCCACAGGCGGCTGAGGGCGAGCTGCAGCAGCGGGAGCATGTCCGGCCGGTCGGCCTCGCGCAACAAACGTTCGTCGAGTCCTTCCCCGGTCACTGGATCGCATGCGAAGGTCAGCGCTGCCGCCTTTGCCGGCTCGCGGACGATTTCCGCCAGTTCTGCCGTGGCAGGCGGCGCGAGATCATAGGACGCACCGGTATCCTTGAGTGCCTTCAGCGCCGGCACCGTCAGCATCGCTGCGTACAGGTCGGCCCGAAGCGTCGCCAGCAGCCAAACGCGTCCCGAAGCGACGAACGCCGCCAGCAGCGTGGAAAAGCGCTCCCGCACTTCCGTCGGCACGGATGGGGCAAACAGCTCGTCGAGCTGGTCGACGAGCAGCATCAGGTCGCAGCGCAACGGGCGACCGTAGTGCTCGCTCCGCATCGCGTGCTCGCCGATGCGGGCGAGCGCGTTGACGAGCGGTCGGATCGCGCCGGCGTCCGCGTGGACGAGCAGCGATTCGAGTTCCGACGGCGTCTTCCAATCGCCATCGGCGATTTCGGGCAGCGCCGCGCCGCGGCCTTCCTCTTCGGGGGACACATCGTCGTCGCGCTGCAAAAGCGCTTGAGCCAGCGCCGCAAACGGTCCGTTGGCGCCATCGCCTGGCCGCATCACGGCAACGCGCCAGAGGTCGACCTCCGGCACCACGCCGGGCGTGACCAGGCGCGGGATCAGCCCGGCGCGCGCCATCGACGACTTGCCGGTCCCGCTCGCCCCAACAAGCAGCAGAAAGCGCGTGCCGTTCGCCGAAACGTCGCGCAGGAGGTCGATGGCGCGGCGGATGTCGCGGCCGCGGCCGAAGAACACCGGTGCGTGCCGGGTGCCGAAGACATCGAGGCCGCGGAACGGTGACCCCTTGGTGGCTGGCCAGGGAACGACGCGACCGCCGGCGATTTTGTCGGCGACCCATTTGCGCAGCAGCGTTTCGAGCTGCCGCTCGAAGTCGTCCTCATCTCGATAGCCGTTCAGCGCCGCGATGAAATGACCTTGGCGCGTGACGAACCAGCGTTCGAAGAAGCCGCGCAGGCTCGCCCACTCGCGCTCGATGTTCGCGCGGTCGGGATCATCGAGCCGGGTGAGCGGCGATCCACCGGAATAGCGGAAAACGAAAACGTCGGGCAGTTCGCCGCCCTGGCGGCGCTTGTCGATGGCGGTGAGGATCTCGTACGCCGTGCCGCTGGGGTAGGGCTCACCATCCGGGGTGCGCTCGAAGGCGGGCGGCAGTTCCGTGCCAAGCCGCCACTTGAGGATGCCCACGACGACATCGCAGTCGGCCGCGGGGGGGATCTGCTTCTGGAAGGTGTCGTGCGCCTTGTAGTGTTCTGTTTCCCAGCGCACCGTCCTAAGCCGCGCGAAGCCGGCGAACTCGGTGTTGAGCCGGCTGACCACGGTCTCGGAACGCCGCCGTTCGATGGCCGCGTCACCGGGCGAGGAGATGAAGACGTGGTAATCAGGCAAGGCGACGCATCTTCTTTGCCGGCGAACGATCGACACGCCCCAAACGGGCGAGTTGGACTTATTAGCTCTGTCGACCAGGGCAAGTAAACTGTTCAGCCCCGGCCTGCAATTTCCCGCACGCGAAACGAGCAACGGCGCAGGTTTGTGGACCGCTGCGGGGGAGCAACGCCGATCTGTCCTGCGATCGGCCAGACCGAGCTTGTTTCCCCAAACCAGGACATCAGCAGCAGCGTGAGGTGCTGCGCGTCCGCGATCTGCGCCGCCAGGGCCTTCACCGCCAGACCGATCGGGTGCGAGCGCTTCGCCTCCGCGATCCCCACCGTCGGGCGGTAGGTTCCGGTCCCGACCGACATGATCTTCAGGTTGGCCGGCCCGCACGGCCAGTTCAGGCCGAAGGGCGGCAGCGCGGCTGCGAGAAAGAAGGCGAGCGAGGGATTATTATGCGGCGTCATACCGCCGTCGAGGAACAGGCCGGGCGGCTTGCCCTCGGTGATGGTGATGATCTGCGGATCGAAGTAGTGCGGCGCCGCCGTGCTCGCCCGCACAAGAGTGGCGAGAGGCAGGTCGGCGTTGCCGATGAAGCTGCGGTCGTCCGGCGTCGCCCAGTAGGCCGAGCGCCTGTTGTTGAGGAGGAGCCAGGAGCCGCCGGTGTCGATGCGCTTCAGCACGAGGCCGAGCCCGGTCTGCAGGTCCACGGTGCCCAGACGCCGATCTGCCAGCACAGCATCCAACTCGGCCTGCAGGTAGGCCGCCTCGAACTTCGCAGTCCAGCCGGGCAGGCGCCAGAACATCCTGCGGAAGACCCTGGGCGCGAGCCGGTTGTAGAAGTCCTTGATCTCGCCGGCGCTGAAGCCCATCGCCAGCGTGGTCGCGATGATGGCGCCGGTCGAAGTGCCGCCGATCAGGTCGAACCAGTCGCACAGCCTGACCGTCCGGCCTTCCCGCTGCGCGATCAGCGCCTCCAGGCGCTCCAGGAAGGCAATGGCCATGGAGCCGCGGACACCACCGCCGTCGATCGTCAGGATGCGCTTGGGTCCCGGCCCAAAGAGGTGACGGTCCCGGGGAAGCTCGTCGTGCATCGTCACTTGATTGATTCGATCGGCCCTTGCTAGCTTCTATGCTGGACCGGGGCGCCCCGCTACTCTCGTCCGGCGTCGCGGAACCAGGACGATGACCGAAGACACGTTGCAGACCGTGGGTTTGAGTGCTTTGAAACTCCTCGCGAAGCGGCTCAACACGCGCTTGATCTTCGGCATCGTGCCCTTCGCCTTCGGTACGGCGACCATCATCCTCGGCGTCATCGGCTGGTCGCTCAAGCTTTACGACGGCAGCCTGCATTCGGTCGGCGAGATCGCATTCAGGGCATCGGGCGATTTCGCCCCGAGCATCAAGAGTCTCGAGGGCGGTAATAAAATCACCGTTCTTGCCGCTCTGACAGGCCTGTTGACGCTGTACTCCTCGCTGATCGCCGTGCTGGCCCGGCTGTTCCGGGAGAAGCGGCGCAAGCTGCTGGCGCGGCACGTCCATCGCGGCCATCCCGTCGTGATTGGGTCGACGCGCCTCGCCGTACGCGCCGTCGACCTGTGGCGCAGGCACGACCGACGGGCGCTGCAGGTCGTTCCAAACGAAGAAACGCTGCTCTTTGGGCGCCCGGTGGTGCGGCACGCGCTCGAGGGTAGTCTCGTCACCGGACTGGCCCTTTGGCGGGCCGGCCGGATCTTCATCGACGCCGGCGATGATGCCCGCACTCTATGCCTGGCGCTGGAACTCTTCGCCGCCCTGGCGGCGCGCGGTCCTGGTTCGACTGCCCCTCGGCGCGGCGACTGGATCATCATCCTCGTCCGGAGTGATTACGCCGAACACCTCGCGGCCAGGCTGGCGGAGCTGCGCAGGGCATCGCCCGATCCCGATGGACTGCCCAACGTTCACGTGCTGCGGCCCGAGCGCTTGATCGCGCGCCAATTGATGTTGGCCAGCCCGCCTTTCCTGCAGGCCGCGCCGGGCCGGCGCCTCCACGCCCTCCTCGTCGGCTTCGATCCGTTGGGCGAGGAAATGCTGGAAGCGTTCTGCCAGCTCGCGATGGTCGTCGACCGGTCGCCGGCCATGGTGACCGTCCTCGTCGCCAGCGCAGCGGCGGCGCGCTCGCGCTTCTTCGGGGCACGGCCTGCCCTCGAGGGCACCGTCGATGTCGCCTTCGCGGACGCGCTCGATGACTTCCAGGCTGGCAGCACGGCGGCGGGCATCGCCTTGCGAGAGCGCGACGGCGCCGCCCCCGTCACGGTCGTTTACCTCACCGCCGCCGGGATCGGCGGCGCCCTGCCGGCCGTGATGTTGCTGCGGGCGATCCGGCGGCGGACCGGACGTTTGATCGCTCCCAGCTTCGTCAGGACGGGCAACGAGGGGGAAGTCGTGTCGTGGCGAGCGCTGTTCGGCTCCTCGCCGCCGGACGACTTTGTGGAGTTCGGCCTGTCGGATGCGTTCCTCGATGCCCAGCTCAGCGCGCCCGCCACGCGCGACAGGCTCGCTCGCGCCCTGCACGAGCACTCGCGGATCGAGGATGGCTCGGCAGGGCGGACGTCAACTGGGACAGGCTGCCGGAGAGCCTGCGTATCGCCAACCGCAACGCCGCCGACCACTGTCTTGCCAAGATGCATTCGCTCGGTTTCGATGTCGGTGGCCTACCGCCGGGCGTGCTGCCGAAACTGGACGCCGCCGACGCGCAGGCCCTTATCGCGGAGGCTCCGGACGGGCCGCTCCTGCGACCGCTCCTGCGCTTGGAGCACGAGCGGTGGGCATGCGAGCGACGCTTCGGCGGTTGGGTGCAGGGCGAGGCGCGTGACGACGGCGCGCAGCGTCATCCGCTGCTCGTGCCCTGGGACGAGCTGCTCCCGCGCTCTCCCGAGGAGGTGGACAAGGATCATGCCCAGATCATGGGGCTGATCCGCTGCCTGGAGCGCGCCGGCGATCCAGGCCATGTGTTGTTGCGGCGCCAGGTCGTTTCGCCCGACAGCGCATCGGCACTCCGGCCGCTCGAAGCGGCGGCAGCGCCGTGACGGCGCCGAAGGATGCCGAGGCTCGCTCGCCGAGCGGTGCTCGCGGTCCCCGCGCGGGCGAGAACGCCTTGCCGTCGGCGGCATTCAGGGTCGGCGTGACCGGGATGCGCCATCTCGAGGCCGACCAGGGCGATCGGCTCAGGCGGGAGATCGCCGTCGTGCTGGCGTGCGTCGTCCGGGCGGCCCGCCGCGGCGGCGGGCGGCAGGAGGCGCGGGTCGCGGTGGTGTCGCCGCTCGCGGAAGGCGCCGACCGGCTGGTTGCCGAGGAAGGGCTGCGCGCCGGATTCGCCCTGGTCGCGCCGCTGCCCTTCGCGATCGAAGACTACGTCTGCGACTTCCCCGCCACGGCGGACGCTTTTCGCCGGCTGCTCGCCGCAGCCGTGGTGATCGAGCTCGCCGGCGTTCGCGGCGCGCGCGAGGCGGAAAGCTACGAGGCGGTCGGCCGCTTCGTGGTCGTGCACTGCGACGTCCTGATCGCCATCTGGGACGGGGCCGTCACGGGCAAGCGCGGCGGCACGGCGGAGATCATGCGCTTCGCCGCCGACGCCGGCATCCCGATGGTGTGGATCGACGCCCAGCTGCCGCGGCCTTCCCGCTGGCTCGTCGACCACGCGGCCTGGGAGCGACGCGCGGACTCGGAGAGTGGGGACGCCGCGGTCGCTCTCGCCGCCTATCTGGACCTGCCGAGATGAGAACGACTCGCGGCACTCCGATGGCGATCGGGGGTGTGCCGAGCACGGCGAACTGGCAGGGTCGTTCGCCCTACAGGACAGGCTTCGACCGAGACGACGTGCTGCGACTGGCCAACGAGTGGGTTGGCGGCATCCTGACACCGGCTGGGCGAACAGAGATCCGAGCGAGAGGCAGCTCCGGCCGTTGGACGTCGTAGCGGCATATGTGGTGCGCGCTCCTGCCGCCGACCAGGCAGATCGATGTCGCCGCCGCAGACGGAGGCAGACCCAGGTTTTTGATGCGGCGCGACATCCTGATGATGTGTTTGGACAAAGAATCGGCAAGCCGATCGGGGCTGAGGCCGGGCTTCGTGCCGCTCGTCGCGAGCGATATCTCGACCGTCCGGTTCTGAGAACGATGTCGTAGGGTGATGCGTCGGACGGCTCTCGGCATCGCTGACCAGCCCGGACTGGGAGTGCGGATGTTGTCGATGCTCATGCCATCAGAGCCGGCCTCCCTCCGGACGTTCTCCCTTGCCGTCAATGGCGGCGCTGGCGTCATGCGTCGCGAGGCGACGACACGGTACACGGAGGCCGAATACCGGACCGGCCTGAGTGTCGCGCTAATGGCGGGACATGCAGTTTTGGCCGCCAGTGGCTCGGCGGTCGAGTCCGTGACCCGGACCGTGATGGCGTTGGAGGACGACCCGTTGTTCAATGCCGGACGCGGGGCGGTGTTCACGTCCGCGGGCAAGATGGAGATGGACGCTGCCACCATGGATGGTCGGACCCGGGCGGCCGGAGCGGTCGCGGGCCTGTTGGGGCCGCGCAACCCGATACTTGCCGCGAGGGCCGTGATGGAAAGGTCGGGGGCGGTGATGTTGATCGGGGAAGGGGCGCTCGCCTTTTGTCGCGAGCAGGGCATTCCCTTGCTCGACGCCCACCTGCCCATTGTCGAGGCGCGCTGGCGGGACGGCCGACGCAACGCCACCGCGCTTCACCGCGAGGTGCAGGAGCAAGGCTTCGCTGGCGGCTACGACATCATCCGCCGCTGGGTGGCGCGACGACGCCGGGGCGAGCCGTCGCGGCCGCGTTCCGTTCGGATCCCGTCCACCCGCCGCATCACTCGCTGGCTCACCGCCTACCCGGCGGCGCTCTCCGCCGAAGAGGGCCGCTTCATCGAAGCTCTCATCGCCGCCGCGCCGGGCCTCAGAGCGGCGGCCGAGCAGGTGCGCGCCTTCGCCAGCTGCTGCGCCGGCGCAATCCTGCCGGGCTCGCTCCATGGCTCGCCGATGCCGCCATGACCGAGCTCTGCGGCTTTGCCGCCAGTCTGCGCCAGGACGAGGCCGCGGTACGCGCGGCGATGACGGAACCGTGGAGCAACGGTGCGGTCGAGGGGAAGGTGAACCGCCTCAAGCTGATCAAGCGCAGCATATACGGCCGCGCCAAGTTCAACCTGTTGCGCCAGCGCGTCCTGCACGCTGCATGAGCGGTCCTACCCGTCGACAAGCAAACGCCGCCATCAGCACCGGATGTGCGGAGGAATCAAGATTGCGAGCCGATTGACATCATCAAACGACCGATCCGACTTCGCAACAAGGGCGTGGGTGATGACGGCTCGAGGATCGTCGACGCATTGTTTACCGCTATGACAGTCTGTCGGCCAAGTCTCTTCCAGCGTCATCGGACAAACGATAGATCTGTGCGATCATACAACTCGGTGAGTTCACGGGATGATCTTTTAATATCAGGCAGGAGATATGCTGAACCTTCATGAGACAAATACTCTAAGAGATCACCGAACGTGACGGAATTTCTGTTATCTACAGGTCCGGTTGTAAGCATAACCTCATAAGTTCCGCCATCAATGAACGACGTTTTACCAAGGCTGCCGTTTACAGTCTCCTTCGAACCTAAAATCATGTTGCGACCAGGTAGGAATTCGTATTTCGAGTATTTTGGGTCAAGCCGTGCAAGTAGCTTATTCGTATGCAGATCGAACACGGCTTCACCAAGAAGATTTCGCTTGCCATTCTCCTCCACGTCGACATCGTAATCGTCATCTCTGTTCTCTTGGTTGATGTCAATAATGACGCTTCTTTGGAGCTTAAAGTCAGCGGATCGGTAAATGTCGATTTTCAATGCGGACGGGTTCGACGGATCGCCGATGTCGATGCGTTCTACCACGAAGGCACCATTACCCGCAGAGCGGATCTCAGACTTCCCGACGATTTCTGATGTAGCGCCTGTTCCGCACTCGATGCGAAACCTTCTGTCGCCTGACGTGACAAAGATCTGTTGGTCCATCGAAGCGTCAACGGAGATGTTCTTAGCCCTCGATGGCAGTTCCAACTTGGTGAACTTCGTCGCTCGGATCAGAAAAAGCCGGTCTCCCCTGTCGCTCTGAACCAGCGCCGAGTTGCATTGGCCGTCAGATGTGACAGTTATGTTTGTCAATCTTGGGTTCGAACCGGCTGGGAAATATGCTTCGAGCGATTGACTGGCAATAGTTTTTCCTTGCGAATCCGTCAAACGCAGACTGCGATCCTGGAGGCTCAAGCTTCGGACCCGTCCATCCCGGAGCACGATAACATATTGACCCAAGTTGACCGGAGTGCACTCCGTTGGCGCTCGACAAGCCTTGCCTCCGACGATGTCGGCGCCTGCATGACTCGCATAGACGGTGTTGCGCGAGTTATCCGCCGCGGCCTCTGCAAGTTTGACTGAACCGCTCAAGAGACGCGAACGCCAGATATAGACGTAGTCACTATCGATTGTCGCAAACGGGCCGTCGATATGCTCATTCGAGAAGTCGGTATCCGGCTTGGGATCGCCGCGGAATACCCTGAAAGAGTGACCGGATTTGGCGACGACTGTGAGGCCTTTCGCAGGGCTGACATCTCCATACGGATTGGCGATAAATAGAACCGAACCATTCGCTGGCATGCGAAAGGACCTTTGATAGGCGAGATCTTCCTTGGTTGGAGACTGCTGCTGCAGCGTGGAGCCGTATGAGGTATACTCGTTGAGGCTCTTGGAAGAAATGTCATAGGTCTTGGCTGCCGTATTGGAAATGCCAATCAGCGTTTGATCGTCGTCGAACACCACGGGTGCCAGACCTGCCAGGTTAGGCACTGAAGCGAGCCTGCGCTTTTGCGAAATGCTCCAGAGATCGACTGAGTTCTCCATGTCTACGGCCAGAAGGTTGCCCGAAGGCGAGAAGGTGCTGCTGGGAAGATAAGCCTTCGCACCGCCAGCCAGTTTCAGGACGACGTGACCATCATCCGCGTTTCGGATCTCGTGCGGAGACGCAAGCAGATGGTGCTTCGCATCGTAGGACAGCACCTGTTGCGGCCCTACGCCGTAATAAACATCCTCTTCCAGCCCGATCTCGACGTCGTAGAGCTGGTGACCAGAGGAGGGGGCCAGAACCACGGCCTTGTTCTTGCAGAAAGCCAGAAACCGCTCCGTTGAGAGAAAAAACATCTGGTAGAGCCGATCCGGGCAGCCAACGCTGGACAGCGCCTTGCCTTTCGAGGCGTCGTAGAACGAGATCAGCTGGGACGATCGCACCGCGGCCCGCCGACCGTCTTCCGATATTGCGATCTGGACATCTCCTTCGTTGGGCGTGCCGACGTTTATGGGTTGTGCGAGGATGGCGCCATTCGATGCATTGTAGAACGCGAGGCGGTCTTTCGAGAGAAGCGCAATCGTGTTCCCGTCTTTCGAGATCGCAGAGGCCAAGAATCTGCCTTTGATGGCGTTCAAGAGTTGAAGCTTTTGCTCGGCATCCAGAATGACCCGGCACAGTTCGGGCGTCGTCTCCCAGCTCAAGGGGGCACCTGCCTTGAGCGCCCGGACGGCTATGGAGATGGCGAGAAGGGGGTCCTCGCGCACGATCGCTTCACGGGCCGCCGCTGCCGCGCGGCCGGCTTGCGCGATCCGCTCGGCCGTGCGAGCGGTCTCACTCTGCCGCGCCGCTTCACGCCATTGCAGGCCCGCGCCGGCAGCGATGCCGGCAAAGACAAGCACCAGTGCCGCCGCCAGCGCGAAGCCTCTCTGACGCGACGCCCGGTGCCGCCGCTGAGACGCGTCAACGAAGGCGCCGAGCGGAGTGGCGGGCGCAATCCGCCAGCGTGCGACAAGATCGACGCCTTCCTCAAGTGAAAGCCCTGAGATAAGGGCATCACCCTTCCGTCGTGCCGGGGCGTTCTGGTATGCCTTGAGCAGTCCTTCGAGGCGGGCCCGGGTCTCGATGTCGCGCCGATCCCGTTCCAGCTGCTTGGCGGCCCGCGGCCAGTGCGCGATTAGCGCCTCATGAGCGAGGCGCGCCTCCACCTCTCCGTCCCGCTCCTGCAGGGTGAGCAAACGCGAGTCGGAGGCGGCGAGCGCGTCGATGAGGGTGCGCGTCGGCCCCGGCGGAAAATCTGCAAGTCGCGCTGGCCTGGAGGTCACGGCTGCGCCAACGCTCGTCGTGACCATCGCTCGCAGCAATGAAGGCAGCGTCGCCGCGACGTCTGGCGAGCCCTCCTCGATGCGGCGGTAGACGGTTTCCGCCCGGGTCGCGATCGCGCCCTTTAGTTCGCCGAGCGCCCGATAGCTCGCGAAGGTCAGTCGGGCTGGTCGTGATACGCCCGCGTCGAGAACGTCGCGACGGTAAAGATCCTCGAGAAGCACGGATAAGAGCGGCAGGGCGCCCGGCTCTGCCGCAGCTGCATCGGCGAGCACCGCGTCCAGACCCAAGTTTGTCTCCGGATCCTCGTCGAAGCCGAGCCCGACCGCCCGGGTTGGCCTGCGGACCAATTCCAGAAGCTCGGCGCCATCCGGAGGAAGCAGATCGAGGCGTGAGCCGGCCTCCGTGATATCGAGAAGTGTGGGGACCTCACAGACGCGGTGCCAAAGGTCGGACCGCATCGTCGCGATGACCCAGACCAGGCCGCAGCGTGCCAGCCCCGCCAGGATCTGCGCGAAGGACGTTCGGTCCGCGTCCGAGATGCTCGGGTGCGTGAACAGTTCTTCCAATTGGTCGATCACGAGAACAAGGCGGGCTTCCTCATGCGCGAGCAGTCCGCGCCGATTTCGCTCCGTGTCCGCCAGCGCCCGCAGCGCATTCCGAAAGGGGAAGGACGGATCGGATGCGGAGGCGCGAAGGTGGCGGGCGAGTTCCTCGATGCCGATACCGGGACCGGCAAGCTCCGGCAGACCTTCGCCGGCGCGGATGTCGCCCGCAAGAAGCGCTCGCGCCAGAGCCGCGACCGGGTCCTGCCCCGTATCTCCGGGGCGCATCACCACTCGCCGCCACAGGCCAACGCCGGGCACGGCCTTGGCCGCGACGAGAGCCGGCAGGAGGCCGGCGCGCGCGAGGGAACTCTTGCCTGCCCCGGATGCACCGAGCACGAGCAGGAACGCCATCCCGCCCTCGGCCGCCGCCATGAGCCGGGTCAGGGCCGTCCGGACCGCCCCGTCGCGGCCGAAGAACACGGGCGCGTCCTCGAAGTCATAGGTCGACAGGCCGCGGTAGGGTGGACCTTTGAGGTGGAACACCTCCCCATCTCCCGGCCGGGCGACCTGGGCGCGCAACCTCCGCTCGATGAGCTTGGCAAGATCGCCTTCGAGCTTGGCATCGAACTCGTCGAGGGAGCTGTAGCGACTGCTCGCGGCCAGGAACTCGCCCTTATTCTCGAAGTAGCGGGCCCAGAAGGCCTGAAGTGCCCGCCATTGCTGCTCCTGGTCGGCTTTGCGGGCTTCATTGATGAGTGAGGTTCCGGGATCGCCAGAACGCCGGCAGGCGAGAAGATCGGGTGCGTGGCGAGTGCGATAGGAAGCCAGGGCATCCTCGAATTCCCATTCCGTGCCGGTCACCGGGGCCCGTCCGTCGATCCCCTTATATTCGCGGACCGACGTTTGCGGCGGCAGCGGTGTTCCCAGGCGCGCCCACAGTATCAGAACGACAATATCATGCGTCGAGGGCGGCTCGATGTCGTCCTGGAAGTGACCTGTGGCCCGCAGCGGTTCGCTTTCCCAAAAATAAGGGATGAGCTGCACGTGGGCCGCGTAATCGCGTGCCAGCTTCTGGATGGTGAGTTGAGCCCTCAGCCGCTCCTCGCGCACATCGCTTGGTGAGGATACAAAAATGCGGAGACGACTGGGCATGAAAGAATTCAGGACTTTGGAACCGACCCCGCAGCGCGGCCGGAAGTGTAGGCAAGCTCCTATCTGTGAACGTCCGGCTGAATGAATCAAGACGTTTTGCACGCAAGCTGGACGGTTCTATTAACGTGACTCCGGGCCTGCCGGTGGGCTGCGAGAAGGAGCTGCTGCCCAGGAGGTCGCCTTGTCTGGTGAGCATCCCGGGCCGTTCCGACGGCAGGCTCACGCGGGGGCGGCCCTCCACAGGGTGATTAGGCGCTTGAGATTATAGGTTAGGTTGGCGAGGCCGATCTTGATCGTCGCCTTGGGCAGGCCGATGGTGCGGACGAACAGGCCCATGCGTGCTTTCTGCTCGGCGAAGACGTGTTCGACGTGGGCGCGGATCCTGGACTTGGCGTTGTTGGCGCGCCGTACCGCGCGCGACAGCGGCCGGTGTGCCGGCTTCTTGCGGTGCAGGCGCGACACGAAGCCGTTGTCGGCCATGAACGCCTCGTTGACTTTCGAGCGGTAGGCCGTGTCGCCACACACCGGGGATGCCGTGTTCGCCTTGTCGAGCAGGCCTGCGCGCAACCGAATGCCCTCGTGCGCCGCCGCATCGGTCGCCAGCCAGCGACGGGTCCTCGACGGCTACGAGGCCATCCTGACAGCCTGCTGCGAAGCAGCGCGCTCGCTCGCTCACCTTCCAACCCTGGATCCAGAAACTCGCTTCATAAGCTTAGCGGTATGAGAGCACGAGCGATGAGCATCGCTTGTGCGGTCACGACATCGCGCCGAATCACAGTCGAGGTGAAGATCAGCGACGTGGTGCTGGACGGTCGTGTGAGGTTCGGTGCCACTGTGCATCCGCAGGGGACACCTCTGAACGTCCGCTCAACGCGTCATCTGACTTGTAAACTGCCGTTTAGCTGTCGGCTAGCTCTCGCCGAAGAGCGGCCGAACGGCCCTGCGCCCAAGCTGGTCGTCCAGCCACTCGGTTATCTCGCTCCGAAGCAGACACGACGGTTGAGGTGCGGATGCCGGCGCAGGGTGGGTAGCGGGAGCGCATCGGCCCAGCAAGGGATGCCAGAACCACGACCAAAGCGGACGATCCTCCCGCTACCGCTTGGCCTCCAGGTCAGCCTCGATCAGCGAACGAATACGCGCGGCCATCGCATCGATCGCGAACGGCTTGGTCATCACCGTCATGCCCGGCGCCAAGTGACCGTTGCCCAGCACCGCGTTCTCAGCATAGCCGGTGATGAACAGCACCTTCAGGTCCGGCCGGGAGACCCGCGCCGCGTCGGCCATCTGCCGCCCGTTCATGCCGCCCGGCAGGCCCACGTCCGTCACCAGCAGATCGATGCGCACGTCCGATTGCAGGATCTTCAGCCCCGCCGCGCTATCGCCCGCCTCGATGGCGAGGTAGCCCAGGTCTTCGAGGATGTCGGTGACGAGCATGCGCACGGTCGGCTCGTCGTCCACGATCAGCACCGTCGACTCCTGCTCCGAGCGGGGCAACGCATCGAGCTTGATCGTACCGCCTTCTTCGGCCGCCTCGCCGTAGTGGCGCGGCAGGTAGATGCAGACGGTCGTGCCCTGGCCGACCTCGGAGTAGATCCGCACCTGCCCACCCGACTGCTGGGCAAAGCCGTAGATCATCGACAGGCCGAGGCCCGTGCCCTCGCCGATCGGCTTGGTCGTGAAGAACGGCTCGAACACTCGCGCGATCACCTCCGGCGGCATGCCGGTGCCGGTGTCGGTCACGCTCATCGCAAGATACTGTCCCTCCGGCATGTTCTGCTGTTTGGCAGCCCGCTCATCCAGCCACTTGTTGGCAGTCTCGACCGTGATGCGCCCGCCATCCGGCATCGCGTCGCGCGCGTTGATGCACAGGTTGAGCAGAGCGTTTTCAAGCTGCGACGGGTCTACCAGCGCGGGCCATAGGTTGGATGCGCCGACCACCTCGACCAAGATGCCGGGACCGACCGTCCGCTGGATCAACTCCTGCATACCGGAGACCAGCCGGTTCACGTCGGTGAGCTTCGGGTCGAGGGTCTGGCGGCGCGAGAAGGCGAGGAGGCGGTGGGTCAGGGCAGCAGCGCGCTTTGAGGCACCCTGCGCGGCGACCATGTACTTGTCCACGTCCTTGAGGCGGCCTTGCTGCATCCGGTTCTGCATCAACTCCAGGGAGCCTGAGATGCCCGCGAGCAGGTTGTTGAAGTCGTGCGCCAGCCCCCCGGTGAGTTGGCCCACCGCCTCCATCTTCTGCGATTGCCGAAGCGCCTCCTCGGCTTTGCGAAGCTCGGTGATATCGGTCGCTTCGGGCATGATCTCGATCACACGACCGGCCTTGTCGCGCACAGGATGCATCCCGAAGTCGTAAATGCGCGTCTCACCGTTTGGCAGAAGGAGAGGTAATTCGGTGCGGACGCTTTGGCCGCTGCCGGCCGCCTCTACCGCTCCCTTCACGAGATCGCTCATGCCGGACGAGCCGGTGAACCAGGGGGTCAGCCAGAAGGGGTGGCCAACCACATCGCTCAGTTCCGCGCCGATCGCTTTCAGCGAGGCCGGGTTGGCTTCCAGCAGGGTGCCATCGAGTTCCATGATACCCATCAACTGACGGGTAAGATCGAACACGACCCGTTGACGCGCCTGGGATGCGTCAAGGACTTTCCCTTGTGCGACAATCTCCTGGACCCGTGCAGCCACTTGCTGTTCGAGGGACGCGTTCAGCTCCCGCAGGGCCAAGTCGGATGCGCGCCGCTCGGTCTCGTCGCGGGCGATCTTGAGGAAGCCGAGTTCCCGCCCGACCGCGTCATGCAACACCCGCACCGAGCCATTGAGGAAGACAAGGGTGCCGTCCTTGCGCAGATGCCAGCGGACATCCGGTGCCTGACCCGCCGCGCGCGCGTCAGCCAACTCCTTGACCGCCTGCCCCGCCTCACGATCCTCCGGCGTGAAGAGCACATCGGCGCTCCGGCCGACGATCTCTTCCGCGGCATAGCCGAAGATCTCCGACGCACCGGCAGACCAGCCCGTCACGATCCGCTCGCCGTCCGTGGTCATGATGGCGTAGTCAGTGGCTGCTTCGACGATGAGGTGTAGGCGCTGCTCGCGCTCGCGCAACTCCTCGGTCGCCGCATGCATGTCGGTAACGTCGGTGCCCTCAACGAAGATGCCGACCACGGCCCCCGCATGGTCACGGATCGGTTGGTAGATGAAGTCGAGGACGCGCCGTTCGCTCGGGGCGCCCGGCGTGTGTTCCAGCCAGATTTCCACGCCGCGTCCGATGAACGGCTGACCCGTCGTGTACACACCATCGAGCAAGTCAAAGAACGGCTGGCCCACAATCTCCTGAAGCGCTTCCCGGACTGGAAGACCGATCAAGTCGCGCCCGCCGATCAGCTGCTGGTAGGCGTCGTTGGTCAGCTCGAAGCTGTGGGCCGGTCCGCGCAGCACCGCCATAAAGCTCGGAGCTTGCTTGAACATGTCGCGTAGGCGATCGCTCTCGGCTCTCAGCGAAAGATTGATCCCATGGAGGCTGTCCTCCAGCGCCCTGCGCTTGGTCGTCTCGGTCAGGATGGAGATCACGCCGCCGATGCCGTTGGGCGCGGTCTCGTCGTCGATCGGGCTGAACCCGTAGGTCCAATAAGCGTCCTCAAGACGGCCCTGCCGCACGATCGGGACGTGCTGGTCCTCGTACCACGTATGCCCGCCGCCGTTGCGCACCTTGGCGACTTCGGAGCCGATCACCGGCCAGATCTCGCCCCAACTCTCATAGGCCGGTCGCCCGAGTGCGGAAGGGTGGCGTTCCGGTCCAGCCGAGGGCACGAAGCCGTCGTTGTAGAAGAACGTCGCCTCCGGCCCCCAGAAGATGTGCATGGGGTGGTGGCTGTTGAGCAGCAAGCGCACCGCCGTGCGCAGGCCGGAGGGCCAACCCTCGGGCTCGCCGAGCGGGGTCGTGGTCCAATCGTAAGCGCGCATCAGCGTCGCCATCTCGCCCAACCCGGCGAGGAAGTCGCTGTTACCGGACATCGGATCAGGCGCGGTCATGAGGAGCAGGAGGCTGCCTCGCCATCGCTTGCTGGGAGATCGGCGTCTTACTCATCTCCGCTCGCTCGAACTCGCGCAGGGCGGCCCGCACGACCTCGCTGACGCTACTGTAGCGCCCGGTGGCGACGCACCCTTGCAGGAACGCCCGGAGTTCCGGGGGCAGCGAGATGGTGATGGTTTCGCGCACGGCCATGCTTGGCCGTAGCATTATCCCACACTGTCACACAGCTACATATGTGTGATTTGATCGAGGAGGTTGCAGTCCGCTTCACCACCGATTGCGGGCAGTGCAACATGCCAGCAGGAATTTCTTAGAGCCTGTTTGAGGGCCTGATCTCAAGCAGGATTGTTGAGGGCGTTGGCGGCCATCAGGCTGGCAACGCAGGCAAGGCGTCCGGCTGCGACATCAAGGCGGCCAGCGCGCTCGCGGTGCAGGCCACCCCAGTGGCTGAGCCAGCCAAAGGTCCGCTCCACAAGCCAGCGCCGCTCCAGCACAACAAAGCCCTTCTGGTCCGGCTTCTTCTCGACCACGCGATGGCGCATGCCGTGCCCGTGGCACCAGGCCTCACAGCGCTCGGCCGTGAAGGCCCCATCCAGAAGGGCCAAACGCAGGCTCGGCCACGCCACCTTGCCCTCGTCCAGCGCCGGCAGCGTGTCGCGATCCTGCACGTTGGCCGGCACCACCGCGAGCGCCAGGAGATGCCCACCAGCGCCACGCGCTTGCGCCCGACCAGTTTCTTGGCGCCGTGGTAGCTGCGCGGGCCGCGCACCCCGATGCATTTGACGCTCTGGGTGTCGACGATCGCCAGCCGTGGCTCGGGACGACGCCCGCAGCGGCGGCGCTGGAAGCGGGCCAGGGCGCGCATCAGGCCGGCAAACAGCCCGCGCTCGATCCAGCGCCGGAACCAGCCGTAGACCGTGCGCCAGGGCGGAAAGCCCGCAGGCAGCGCCCGCCAGGCGCCGCCAACGCGCAGATGCTAGGCGATCGCCGCCAGCACCACCCGCGCCGGCGTCGCCTCCGGGCTGCCCGGCGGGTCGGA
The DNA here is from genome assembly GCA_937863205.1 of uncultured Beijerinckiaceae bacterium. The sequence continues at coordinate 20,693 of CALMGA010000123.1, forward strand.
CCGCTCCAGAACGCGGGCCATCTCGTCCAAGCCCGTTTGCGCAACTAGATCCTTCAGGCGCGCCTGGTGATGCGCCCGATGTTGGTCCGTCCACATCTGCTCTCCAGGCCGCCCTGCCAGGCGGATGTTGTTTTCGGATCGGAGACAGATGGGGACGGTCGGCAAAAACAGGCTCTAAGTCGAGCTAGACAATGGCCGAGACAACGAGCAAGCCTCTTGCGTTGTGAGGACGTATATATGCGCACGATCACCTTCGCCCTTCGATGCGCCGCTACGCTCGCGTTCCTCGTCTCGGCAGCTTACGAAGTGGCGGCGCAAACGGCCTCCCCGCGCACCTATTGCGCGACGCGCGGACACAGGGAAGTTTCAAAGACGCCGCCAGAGCTGATGCCGCTGATGCAGAAAGCCTTCGGCATCGACGCTTCTTTGGCGCGGGATGCCACCTACGTGCGCTGTGTTGGTTCGACAATGATGGGCTGGTTCGTCGGAGCTAATTTGTCATGTGGCAAGGCCGACCAGCGCCGCACCCTTGCAGGCGCAACGGCATTTTGCCGGGAGAACCCTAACAACGATGTCGTGCCGATGGCTGCGACCGGTCACGACTCGATTTACGATTCGTCTTGTCAGGGGCAGAAGGCTGTCGCGGGCAAGGCTACGACGGCGGTAGACGCGCAGGGTTACATTGCCTCGAATTGGCTTGAGGTAAGGTAATCACTAAATAATTGTCGTTGGGTACATCGAGATGGCGAGGAAAATAGGAGTACTCGCACCGTTGATACTCCTGCTGCTTGTAAGCAGTAGCGAGGCCGGGTCTGAACCTAGTTGGGGGGAAATCTGCAACCCGTCGTGTCCTGAAGCATTTGGTGCAGAAGCTGTGGAGTTTATAGCTCGATGTAAACGCGAGGTAGGAATAAATAAGGCCGGCGGGGATAAGGAGAGAAAGGCCATCAAGGATAAGGAGAGATCATTCACGATCTGGAACATCGTCATCGAGAACCTCCTCCTCGACCCACTCCGTGCGGAGAATGTGAGCGCTTCTTTGATTATCTGAAGACGTGAGGCCATTGCAACGAGAGTGGCTGCACTATCGGCCGCTTCCCACACACGTAAGACGGACTGCCACCGCTGGGTACGTCTGCTTCGAAACTATTCCAAAAGCGCACGAGACGACCAGCATGGGCGCACTGCCGTCGGAATGGCGGTAATCGAATGACCGCTTCCGAACGAGGCAACGTTGGGCTATTACGGCGAGGTTGGTGAAGGTTTCCAGCTTCCGAGCGCAGCCTATCGCCCCGGCGGGCGCACTCGAGAAGGGAACGGCGCAGCAGATGCCACGCCGTTCCTATAGTCTGAGCAACGACCAACGTACGCGCCAGCCTCAGTTCGCGAGCGATACCTCGACGAGGTTGTCCGAGAACGACGGCGCGTGCCCCATGTCGGTGAAGGCGCCCGACGAGATGGAGTTCACCGTGCCCTCGTTGAGCTGGCGCCAGTAGCCCAGCGTCGCGACCACGATGCCGGCCGTCACGTCGGTGGTGATGCGGGCCACGCCTTTGAAGGCGCCGCGGTCGTTGGCGACCTGCACGCGGTCGCCGTCCAGGATGCCGCGGGCGTCGGCGTCGTGCTGGCTGATCATCACGAACTGCTCGCCCTGGCCCTTCTGCTTGTCTTCCATGTTGGCGTAGCAGGAGTTCAGGAAGTAGTGGCTCTTCGGCGACACGATGTTGAGCGGGAAGCGCTTGGCCAGCTCAGGGTCGTTTTCGTGCGACTCGCGCGGGCCGAGGTAGTCGGGCAGCGGGTCGAGCGCCTCGCCGGGCTGGAAGCCCTCGTACATCTGCCGGAACGGCGGCGCGACGAAGTTGGTGGCGCCCTCCACCTTCAGCATGCACTTGCCGGTCGCGGTCGGGAAGTTGCCCTCGCGGTGCGGCGCCCGCTCGTCCGGCGTGCCGACCTTGAGGCGGGCGAAGCCGTGCTCGCGCATGTACTGGAGGTCGATGCCCTCGCACGCCGGGGCGTTCCAGTCGACGTAGTGCTCCAGGCACTCCGAGTCGGTCCACTTGAAGTTCTCTTCCTGGTAGCCGAGCCGGGCGGCCAGGCGCCGGAAGATCTCGTTGTTGGGGATGGCCTCGCCCGGCGCATCCGCGCACTTGGTGTTGTAGGTGAGGTAGAGGTGGCCCCAGGACAGGATCATGTCCTCCATCTCCGCGCCCATCGTCGCCGGTAGCAGAATGTCGGCGTAGGAGGCGGTGTCGGAGATGAAGTGCTCGGCCGAGACCATGAACAGGTCCTCGCGCAGCAACCCTTCGACGATCTTGTCGGTCTCGGGCGCCTGCGTCACCGGGTTCGAATTCCAGCACATCATCGACATGATCGGCGGATCGAGCTTCATTTCGCCGGTGAGCGCGCGGCCGATCTGCAGGTTGCTGACGACGCGGGTGCCCTCCGGGATCAGGTCGGGCCGGCTGATCACGTCGAACTTGTAGGGGTGCTCCCAGACGCCGAACTGCGTGACGCCGCCGCCGACATGGCGCCACGCGCCGGTGAGCGCCGGGATGCAGGTCACGGCGCGGATGGTCTGGCCGCCGCCGTAGTGCCGCTCCAGCGCCACGCCCATGCGGATGCCGACCGGCTGCTCGGTCGCCATCTCGCGGGCGAGCTTGCGGATGTCGTCGGCGGGGATGCCGGTGACGCCCTCCGCCCACTCGGGCGTGCGGGGGGCGGCGCGCTCCTTCAACTCCGCGAAGCCGACCGTGTGGTTGTCGACGTAGTCCTGGTCGACGAGGCCCTGCGCGATGATCGAGTTGATCAGCGCCATCGCCAGCGCGCCGTCGGTGCCGGGCTTGGGCGCGATGTGCCAGTCCGCCGCCTTGGCGGTGCGCGAGGCATAGGCGTCGATGACGACGACCTTGGCGCCCTTCTTCTGCGCGTCTTTGACGATGGCCCAGTGGTGCAGGTTGGTGCTGATGCTGTTGCAGGCCCAGATCACGATGTACTTGGAGTGGATGTAGCTGTCCGGGTCGAGGCCGGCGGTCGGGCCGACCGTCAGCAGCCAGGCCGTGCAGGAGCCCTCGCCGCAGAAGGTCCGCTCGGTCACGGTGGCGCCCATGCGGTTGAAGAAGGCGTCGCCGCCGTTCAGTCCGTGCACGAGGCCCTGGTTGCCGAGGTAGCTGTAGGGGGCGATGGCCTGCGGGCCGTACTGGTCGATGATCGCCTTCCAGCGCGTGACGACCGTGTCGAGGGCCTCGTCCCAGGTGATGCGCTCGAACTGCTTGGAGCCCTTCGGCCCGACGCGCTTCATTGGGTAGAGTAGCCGGTCGGGATGGTAGTGCCGCTTCTCGTAATCCTTGAGCTTCACGCAGAGACCGCCGCGGGTCATCGGGTGCACCGGATTGCCGCGCACGCTGAGCAGCTCGCCGTCCTTGACCTCGAACAGCATCGAGCAGGTGTCGGGGCAGTCGTGCGGGCAGCCGCCGAAGAAGGTCTGGGTCTTGCCCTGAAGCAGGGCTTCGGGGTTGACGATCTCGTTCATATGCTTGTCCTCTCAGCCGAGCAGCGGGCCTCTTGGACGGGCCGCCTCGCTGGTTCCTCCCGGATTGCGTATGATAACAGCAAGACGCAAAAACTTGGCGTTTTAAAAGAGCCAAGTCATCCTGTCGCGATGGTGCCAATGCGGCCCTCTTGTCACGGCGGTACGCTTGAAACGGCGCGGTCGGTCGGCGTACCTTGGCGATTGCTCAGCTCACGATCACCCGGATCGTGAGACCAAAAGGGCGCAGGATATCGGAAGACGCGTGGAACTGACGCTCACCCTTGACTCCGCTTCGACGAAGTCCTTGCAAGCGCAGGTGTTCGACCAGGTCCGCGACATCATCCTCGACGGACAGCTGGCCGCCGGGACGGCGCTGCCCCCGAGCCGCCTGCTGGCGGACCGCCTGCAAGTGTCGCGCAACACCGTCACGACAGCCTACGAGCGCCTCGCGGCCGAAGGCTACGTCAAGGCACGCAGCACAGCGGGGCTGTTCGTCGAGCCTATCCCGCCCGACAGCCTGCTGTTGATCCAGCGCGGCCACAGGTCTCGGACGAACGGGCCGATACCGGAAACCTCCAGCGAGCCCCTGCTGTGCTTCGCCGGCTCACCGGGCGGCGGCAGCGATCGGCCGGAGCTCGACTTCTGGGTCGGCCGCTCGGACCCGGCCGGGTTCCCGCTGCGCGTCTGGCGGCGGATCATCAACCGCCTCCTGTCGCGGGAGACCGCCTACCTCACCGACTACTGCGATCCCGCAGGCCTTCCGGAGCTGCGTGCCGCCATCAGCACGCATCTCCGGCGCGCCCGCGCCGTCGCGGTGACGGAGGATCAGGTCATCGTCACCACGGGCGGACAGGAC
>CALMGA010000124.1 GCA_937863205.1 uncultured Beijerinckiaceae bacterium
GCGCGGCCGGCCGGCGCCAGCCCCGATGCGGCGCCCGCCGCCGCCACCCTGCTGGTGCGCGTCGAGGGTCCCTTCGCCATCGAGCTGCAGCATCAGTCCGATCAGGTGCTGGCGCGCGTCAACGCGCATCTTGGCTGGCGCTGCGTGGGACGCCTCGCCCTGCGTCAGGGGCCGATCGAGCGTGCCGAACCGGCGCCGGCCGCTCGGCGGGAGCCGGCCGCCGCCGCCGTCCGGGCGGCCGAAGCGGGAACCGCCGGCGTCGAGGACGAGGGATTGCGCGCGGCCCTCGTCCGGCTCGGCGGGCACGTGCTGACCCCGCGCTGACCCCACGAGCCTTTCGCCCGGCAACGGTCCGCTCGCTTTGCTCGCGTGCGCGAACGCGATAAGGTACCCCATTTCGGGGCTAGTCCGGTGACCGTGATGCTGCAAACCTCCTGTCCGACCGTTGCCCGGCGGGGCTTCGCCCTTGCCGCGCTCGCGCTTCTGGGAGCCGGCCTGGCGTCCGGCCCGGCGGTGTCGCAGGGCAACAAGGTGCCGGAAACCGATCTGATGGCCGGCGAAGCCCTGCCCGACATCGTGCAGGGCCGGGCGGATGCGCCGGTCACGGTGATCGAATACGCCTCCATGACCTGCACGCACTGCGCGCACTTCCATGAAACGACCTATCCCACGCTCATCAAGAAGTACGTCGACACCGGCAAGGTCCGCTTCATCCTGCGCGAGTTCCCGCTCGACCCGCTCGCCACCGCCGGCTTCATGCTGGCCCGCTGCGAAGGGCCGGACAAGCGCACCGCCGTGGTCGACCTGCTGTTCGACACGCAAAAGAACTGGGCCTTCGTGGACAAGCCGCTGGAAGCGCTCGACGGCATCCTCAAGCAGACCGGCCTGAGCAAGGACGCCTTCGAAGCCTGCCTGAAGGACCAGAAGCTTTACGACGAGATCAACGAGGTGCGCGACCGCGGCGCCCAGAAGTTTGGGGTAAGCGCCACGCCGACCTTTTACGTCAACGGCACCAAGGTGTCGGGCGAGTTGAACCCGGACTCGCTGGCGAAGATCCTCGATCCGCTGACCGCCAAGAAGAGTTGACGCCGCCCGTCAGGGCAAGGGCAAGGGCGCGAGCCGTCTTCGTGCGCTGACCGAAAATCTTGCGGTCGATCATTGATCCGAGGTGATGATGCCGTGGCGGCAGACCCGACCAGCATGACGGCCGCACTCTGTAGCGCGACCGTGGCGGAGGGCGAACGCCGCAACGCGACGGCGCCGACCTGACGAGCGGGCGCTGCATCGTGTTCGTGTGCGCTTTCCGAAACCAAAAGAACGCTGCGGCAAGACCGGACGTCCAGAAGGCATCCGAAGTAGGCGCAGCGGCTCGATGTTGAGAGGGGAGAAAAGGTGCGGCAGAGCCCGTCCCAGACAACCTCCATCGTCCAGGACATGGTCTCAATGAGACGTGTAGTAGTCGATCGTTATGTAACTCAGCGCCAGGATCAATGCTGCGAGCGGAATGACGACGACCCTAAAGATAACGATAAGGAGTAGGACGTTCGCGAAAATGCTGCTTTCCCGCTTGCCGACCTCGGTGGAAGGCTTGTCCTGCGGATTGTCCATGGGCGATACCCGACTGCATCGAATTGGCGATTTGCCCTTGTCCGTCCTATGATTCCGCGATGAGCACGCGAAGGTCCATGATTCAGATCACGCTCTGCGAACACAGGTCAAAACCCTGACTTCCGGATGATTTGCGCCGCGCCCGGGCGCGGCCACGATCCCTGCACCGGCCGCGGTCCTCATGCACTTCAGCAAGCTGCGCCTGCACGGCTTCAAGAGCTTCGTCGAGCCGACCGAGGTCGCCATCCTGCCCGGCCTCACCGGGCTGATCGGCCCCAACGGCTGCGGCAAGTCGAACCTCGTCGAGGCGTTGCGCTGGGTGATGGGGGAATCATCCTACAGGAGCATGCGCGCGTCGGGCATGGACGACGTGATCTTCGCCGGCGGCGGGTCGCGCCCGGCGCGCAACGTCGCCGAGGTGGTGCTCACCCTCGACAATTCGGCGCGCACGGCGCCCGCCGCCTTCAACGACACCGACGTGCTGGAGGTGAGCCGGCGCATCGAGCGTGAGAGCGGCTCGACCTACCGCCTCAACGGCCGCGAGGTGCGCGCCCGCGACATCCAGATCCTGTTCGCCGACGCCTCCACGGGGTCGCGCTCGCCGGCGCTGGTGCGCCAGGGGCAGGTCACCGAGATCATCTCGGCCAAGCCGTCGGCGCGGCGCCGGGTGCTGGAGGAGGCGGCCGGCGTCGCCGGGTTGCACGTCCGCCGCCGCGAGGCCGAGCTGCGGTTGAAGGGCGCCGAAGACAACCTCGCCCGCCTCGGCGACGTGCTGGCCCAGGTCGCCGGCCAGGGCGAAGGGCTGCGCCGGCAGGCGCGGCAGGCGCAGCCCTTCGC
>CALMGA010000125.1 GCA_937863205.1 uncultured Beijerinckiaceae bacterium
ATCGCACCATGACGCTCGCTGCCGGCGAGTTCATCCGGCGCTTCCTGCTGCACGTCCTGCCCCGGGGCTTTCACCGCATCCGGCACTACGGCCTGCTCGCCAGCGCCGGCCGCCGAGCTAACTTGGCGCGGGCCAGGGAGCTGCTCGCCGCTCCGATGCCGGCCACGCCACCGCCGGCCGAGGCGGAGCAGTCTGCCTCCTCGCCGCAGCCATGCCCACCGTGCCCCTGCTGCGGCGGCCGCATGGTGATCATCCAGTTCTTCACCGGCGCGGCGCAGCCCGCGGGCCGCCGACCGCATCCGCCTTCGCCCGGGAGTGCGCGACGTGACCCGGCACGTCCTGACCCGCTCCCTCGCCGCAGCCATGCCGTTGCGGTCGCCGGGTACTCCTGCGCCTCGTCAGGGCGTAGACCACGTCATGGCCCTGTCAACGACCCGCTCGGGCGCGCTTCGGGCGGGGAACAGCTGCCCCGGAAGTGTCGCGACGCGTGCCTCGCCACCGCTGAGCCCCGCGCGAGACGGCGAGCCAGCGGGCAAATCCCCATAGCTTCGGCGCGCAGACCCGCAGGTTCGTGCTTGGGCGGCTTCCGGACGCCGGCCCTCGCTTGACCCCAGCATCGTTGCCGGCCGGCATCCGGAAACCTTCACCAAGACGGTCCTTCTTGAGTTCCAGAGCCGCTTCCGAAAGCAGACGTCCGCCGGTTACGATTGTCGGCACATGCTTGGGTGATCGGGTGACAGACCCTGTGATCGCCCGGGTGAACGTCGGACTTGAGCATGGGCGCTGGGGCCGGGTCATTCCGTGCCGGCTCTGCTTCATGTCCGGAGGCGCCCTGGTTCGCATCTGTCCACCCTGTCCTTCGCGAATGAACAGGAAGCGACTCAGGTCATCGCGACGGTCGATCTCCATAATGGTGCTGCTCGGCGGATTGGAGCTACTGCACGGCCATGAACCGTGCCGGAGATCTGTTGCTGCGCGCCAAAGTGCAGCAGTCACGGGTCTGCAACTCCGAAGGCGGGTTGAACGTCAGGTTCTCGGGACGGGGTAGACGGGCGTCGTGTTGCGGCGCGGCGCGTTGAAGTCCACACCCCTACGGTTGAAGTCTCCCGGCCTACTCACGCGAGTGCTTCGCCTGCTGAAGCGCCGACGCGCAGGATAAGAGCATGCCCCCCCGATCCGCTTCCCAGCGTTCCGCCGCCTCCCGCCTCAAGCTGGCATCCGAGGGCAACGACCTCGCAACGGTGTCGAACGCCCCCGCTGAGAACGCCAGGACGCTTGAAAGCGCCCTCGGCCTGCAGATCCGCCTCTTGCGCCGCGAGCGGGACCTGTCCGTGAGCGACCTGTCGGCTGCGGCCGGCATTTCAGTCGGCATGGTATCCAAGATCGAGAACGGGCAAATCTCGCCCTCGCTCTCGACCATCAACGCCGTCGCCAACGCCCTGCACGTCCCCATGAGTTCGCTGTTCACGGCCTTCGAGGACAGGCGAGACTGCTCGTTCGTCCCAAAAGGTCAGGGCGTCATCATCGAGCGACGCGGCACCAAGGTCGGTCACATCTATGAGCTGCTCGGGCATGTGCTCGGCAGCGAGGTCGTGATGGAGCCCTACCTCATCACCTTGGAAAAGGAGGCGTCGCCCTATACCGGCTTTCGCCACGCCGGAACGGAATTCATCTACATGCTGAGCGGCGAGGTCGTGTACCGCCACCTCGATCGCACGTTCCACCTGCGGCCGGGCGACTCGCTCCTCTTCGACTCGGGCGGCGTGCACGGGCCCGAGACGCTGGTGTCGCTGCCAATGACCTATCTCTCGATCATCATCTACACCCGGACCATCACCTGATCCCGATCCTGTTTTCTCTTTAAGAAACATATTTTCTTTGTTGTTGACGGGCGGGGCGATCACCCCTACACACGTCGCAAAGAGATCCTGGCGGAAGCAATGTGCGGCATCGTCGGCTTGTATCTGAAGGAACGGGCACTGGAGCCGCGCCTCGGCGCCCTGCTGGCCGGCATGCTGGCGACGATGAGCGATCGCGGGCCCGACAGCGCTGGCTTCGCGCTCTATGGCGCGCCGGCGGCGGAGTTGAAGGTGACGCTGCGCGGCACCACGGCACGCGCCCTATCGCAGGCAATCGCCGCGCTTGGCCGCGACCTCGACATCCCTGTCCCGGCGGCGACACGCGACACCCACGCCGTCCTCGCCATCCCGTCCGACCGGGAAGGTGACGTCCGCGAGTGGCTGGAGGCGAACGCGCCCGCAATCGACATCAACAGCGTCGGCCGGCGCATGGAGATCTACAAGGAGACCGGCCTGCCGGCGCGGGTCGCCGCGCGTTTCGACCTCGCCGGCATGGGCGGGACGCACGCCATCGGCCACACGCGCATGGCCACCGAGAGCGCGGTGACGACGGGCGGGGCGCATCCCTTTTCGACCGGCGCCGACCAGTGCCTCGTCCACAACGGGTCGTTGTCGAACCATAATGGCCTTCGTCGCCAGTTGGAGCGCGAGGGGCTGCGCTTCGCCACGCAAAACGACACGGAGGTGGCGGCCGGCTACCTGACCTGGCGTTTGGGCGAAGGCTGCTCGCTGCGCTCCGCGCTCGAGTCGAGCCTCGCGGACCTCGACGGCTTCTTCACCTTCGTGGTCGGCACGGAGACGGGCTTCGCCGTGCTGCGCGACCCGATCGCCTGCAAGCCGGCCGTCATGGCGGAAACGGATGCCTACGTCGCGTTCGGCTCCGAGTACCGCGCGCTGGTCGGCCTGCCCGGCATCGAGGGCGCCAACGTCTTCGAGCCCGAGCCGGCGACGGTTTACGCGTGGGAGCGCGCGTGATGCCGAGCTACGACCTGCGCATGGGGCCGCTGCGCGAGCTCAACCAGGCCCTGCACGCCCTGCGCCCCGACACCAACGAGACGCGCTGGCTGGTCGCCAACCCGGACGGGCGTCACAGCATCGCGGCCGGCCTTGACGCGTCGGTCGAGGTCGAGATCGCCGGCAACGTTGGCTATTACTGCGCCAGCATGAACAAGCGGGCCTCCGTGCTGGTGGCGGGCAACGCCGGCGTCGGCGTGGCCGAGAACATGATGTCGGGTTTCGTGCGCGTGCGCGGCAACGCCAGCCAGGCGGCCGGCGCCACGGCGCACGGCGGCCTGCTCGTCATTGACGGGGACGCGGGGGCACGGTGCGGCATCTCCATGAAGGGCGTCGACATCGTGGTGAAGGGCTCGATCGGCCACATGTCGGCCTTCATGGCCCAGGCGGGCACGCTGACCGTGCTCGGCGATGCCGGCGAGGCGCTGGGCGACTCCCTCTACGAGGCCAAGCTCTTCGTGCGCGGCTCGGTCAAGAGCCTCGGCGCCGACTGCGTGGAGAAGCCGCTGCGCGACGAGCACCGCGCGCTGTTGCGCGACAAGCTGAAGGCGGCCGGCCTCGACGGCGAGGTCGATGTCGGCGAGTTCCGCCGCTACGGCTCGGCGCGCCGGCTCTACCATTTCCACGTCGACAATGCGGGAGCCTACTGATGATGGCGGGAGGCCACTGATGGACGAGAAGGCCCGCGTGCCGCGCCCCAGCCCGCGCTTTTCCGCGACCTTCGATCCCGGCACCATGGCCGAGATCCGCCGCGCGGCGGCGACGGGCATCTACGACATCCGCGGCGCCGGCGCGAAGCGCAAGCTGCCGCACTTCGACGACCTCCTGTTCCTCGGCGCCTCCATCAGCCGCTACCCCCTGGAGGGCTACCGCGAGCGCTGCGGCACCGAGGTGGTGCTCGGCACCCGCTTCGCGAAGAAGCCGGTTCATCTCAGGACGCCCGTCACCATCGCCGGCATGAGCTTCGGCTCGCTCTCGGCCAACGCCAAGGAGGCGTTGGGCCGGGGCGCCACCATCGCCGGCACCTCCACCACCACGGGCGACGGCGGCATGACGGCGGAGGAGCGCGAGCACTCGCGCACGCTGGTCTATCAGTACCTCCCCTCGCGCTACGGCATGAACCCCGACGACCTGCGCAAGGCCGACGCCATCGAGGTCGTGATCGGCCAGGGCGCCAAGCCGGGCGGCGGCGGCATGCTGCTCGGGCAGAAGATCACGGAGCGCGTCGCCGGCATGCGAACGCTGCCCGCCGGCATCGACCAGCGCTCGGCCTGCCGCCATCCCGACTGGACCGGGCCCGACGACCTGGCGATCAAGCTCGAGGAACTGCGCGAGGTCACCGACTGGGAGACGCCGATCTACGTCAAGGTCGGCGCGAGCCGGCCCTACTACGACACCGCGCTGGCGGTGAAGGCCGGTGCCGACGTCGTGGTGATCGACGGCATGCAGGGCGGCACGGCGGCGACCCAGGACGTGTTCATCGAGAACGTGGGCATCCCCACGCTGGCCGCGATCCGCCCCGCCGTGCGGGCGCTGCAGGACATGGGCCTGCACCGCAAGGTGCAGCTCGTTATCTCCGGCGGCATCCGCTCCGGCGCCGATGTCGCCAAGGCCCTGGCGCTCGGCGCCGATGCCGTCTCGATCGGCACGGCCGCGCTGATCGCGCTCGGCGACAACGATCCCGTCTACCAGGCGGAGTACGAGGCGCTGGGCACGGTGGCGGGCGCCTACGACGCCTGGCACGAGGGCCTCGACCCTGCCGGCATCACCACCCAGGACCCCGAGCTGGCCACCCGGCTCGATCCCGTGCTCGGTGGGCGCCGGCTCGCCAACTATCTGTCGGTGCTGACGCTGGAGGCGCAGACCATCGCGCGCGCCTGCGGCAAGTCGCACCTCCACAACCTCGAACCCGAGGACCTCGTCGCACTGACGATCGAGGCGGCGGCCATGGCCGGCGTGCCTCTTGCGGGGACGGACTGGGTGCCCGGGCAGGCTGGCCTCTAGCCGGCCCGCGCCTTCACACCGCTCGCGCCGGACCACCCCGGCGGCCGGCACGGAGGGAGTGATGCAGGATCTCGCAGCGGCCGCCAAGGAGCGGGGGATCAGGTACTTCCTGATCTCGTTCACGGACCTGTTCGGCGTGCAGCGCGCCAAGCTGGTCCCGGCGGCGGCCATAGCGGCGATGGCGGAGGAAGGCGCCGGCTTCGCCGGCTTCGCAACCTGGCTCGACATGACGCCGGCCGACCCGGACCTGTTCGCCAAGCCCGACCCCGACAGCCTGATCCAGCTCCCCTGGAAGCCGGAGGTCGCATGGCTCGCCGCCGACCTTTGGATGAACGGCGCCGAGGTGGAGCAGGCCCCGCGCAACATCCTAAAGCGCCTGCTCGCCGGGGCGGCGCGCGACAAGCTCGCCATGAAGAGCGGCGTGGAGTGCGAGTTCTTCCTGATCGCGCCCGACGGCTCGGCACCGGCCGACCCCGCGGACAGGCAGGCCAAGCCCTGCTACGACCAGTCCGCCCTGATGCGGCGCTATGACGTCATCACGGAAATCTGCGACGCCATGCTGGCGCTCGGCTGGCAGCCCTACCAGAACGACCACGAGGACGCGAGCGGCCAGTTCGAGATGAACTGGCGCTACGACGATGCCCTCGTCACCGCCGACCGCCACGCCTTCTTCAAGTTCATGGCGCGCTCGATCGCCGAGAAGCACGGCCTGCGCGCCACCTTCATGCCCAAGCCCTTCCCCGACCTCACGGGCTCGGGCTGCCACGTGCACGTCTCGCTGTGGCGCGACGGGTCCAACCTTTTCGCCGACGCGAAGGGCGAGCTGGGCGTCTCGCGCGAGGGCTACCACTTCATCGGCGGCCTCATCCACTCGGCGCAGGCCATGGCCGCCATCACCAACCCGACGGTGAACTCCTACAAGCGCATCAACGCCGCCCGGACGCTCTCGGGCGCCACTTGGTCGCCGAACACCGTGACCTTCAGCGGCAACAACCGCACGCACATGATCCGCATCCCGGACGCGGGGCGCTGCGAGCTGCGCCTCGCCGATGGCGCCGCCAACCCATACCTCCTCCAGGCGGCGGTGCTCGCCGCCGGCCTGGACGGCTTGATCAACAAGCGCGACCCCGGGCGGCGGCTTGACGTCAACATGTACACGCACGGCCATACCGTGACCGACGTCAAGACCCTGCCGCTCAACCTGCTCGACGCTCTGCGCGCGCTCGAAGGCAGCACCGTCCTCGCTGAGGGCCTGGGCGGCTTCGTGCCTGCCTACCTCAAGCTGAAGCGCGAGGAGTGGAACGCCTACGCCAGCCACCTCACGGCGTGGGAGCGCGACACCACGCTCGACTGCTAGGGCGTTTCCGAGTGGGGGCTCACGTGAAGAAGCCGCGACCAACGGAGAAGCTGGCGCTGGTTCCGCGTCAGCGGAAGCAGAGCTAGCCCGATGCGCCTGATCGAGCGGGTGATCGGCGGCCGGCATGACGACGGGCTCGCCGACGCGCTCCACCGGCTCGAGCACCGCGGCGCCGTGGACGTGCTGGTGCTGAAGGCTGCTGAAACGGAGCGGCGGCGCTTCCGCGCGACAACCGGGGGCGGGGAGGAGGTGATGGTGGCGCTGCCGCGCGACCAGCACCTCCACGACGGCGCCGTGCTGGTGCTGGAGCCCGATCGCGCCCTGGTGGTGCGGGTCGCCACGACCCGCTGGATGCGCGTCGCCGCACGCGACGCCGCCGCCGCCCTGGAACTCGGCTATCACGCTGGCAACCTGCACTGGCGCGTGAGGTTCGAGGGCGACGTGCTGCTCGTCGCCCTGGAAGGGCCGGCGGAGGCCTACAGGGCGCGCCTCCGGCGCCTGCTCGACGCCGGTGCCGCGGTGGTCGAGACGAATGGTGGGGATGAGGCATGCTGAGCACGCTGCTTGCCATGCAGCAGGTCGACGCCGCCTTCCCGTCGGGGTCCTTCGCCTTCTCCAACGGCGTCGAGGGCCTGGCCAACCTCGGGCCGAACTTCGACGCCGCCGCCCTGCGCCGCCACGCGGAGGCCACCATCCGCCACCGCTGGATGGGCGCCGACCGGCCGGCGCTGATCCAGGCCCACCGCGCCGGCCGGTC
>CALMGA010000126.1 GCA_937863205.1 uncultured Beijerinckiaceae bacterium
CCGGCTGCGGCAAGATCGATTATCCCGACAAGATCCTCAACGAGCGCCTGCCGCTGGCCGACTGCCTGCACGCCATGGACGAGTGCGGCGCCCCGGTGGTGGTGGTCGCCGGCGGCGAGCCGCTGCTGCACAAGGAACTGCCGCAGATCGTGGAAGGCGCCATCGCCCGCAAGAAGTGGGTGACGGTCTGCACCAACGCCCTGCTGCTGGAGCGGCACCTGCCGCGCTACAAGCCGAACAAGTACTTCAACTGGTCGATCCACCTCGACGGCGACAAGGCGATGCACGACAAGTCCGTGTGCCAGCGCGGGGTCTACGACAAGGCGCTCGCCGCCTTGAAGAAGGCCAAGGAGCTGGGCTTCCGCGTCACCATCAACTGCACGCTCTTCAACGACGCCGAGCCCGACAACGTCGCCCGCTTCCTTGACGAGGCCAAGACCTGGGGCATCGAGGGCATCACCGTATCGCCGGGCTACGCCTACGAGCGCGCGCCCGACCAGCAGCACTTCCTCAACCGCTCCAAGACCAAGGAGCTGTTCCGCTCGATCCTGGCGAAGGGCAACAACGGCAAGGCCTGGCCCTTCTACCAGTCGCTGCTGTTCATGGATTTCCTCGCCGGCAACCAGAAATACCACTGCACTCCTTGGGGCAACCCGACCCGCACCGTGTTCGGCTGGCAGAAGCCCTGCTACCTACTTGGTGAAGGCTACGCCAAGACCTTCCGGGAGCTGATGGACGACACGAACTGGGACAATTACGGCACCGGCAACTATGAGAAGTGCGCCGACTGCATGGTGCATTCCGGCTTCGAGGCATCGGCCGTCACCGACAGCTTCCGCAAGCCCTGGAAGCTGCTCGGCGTGGCGGCCCGGGGCATTCGCACGACCGGGCCGATGGCGCCGGAAATCGCGCTGGAAAACCAGCGGCCGGCGGAGTTCACCTTCTCGCGCCACGTGCAGAACCGGCTAGCCGAGATCGAGACCCGCCAAGCCCGGCCCGAGGAACTCCGGCCCGAGGAGCTGACGGCAGCGGAATAGCGCGGCGAAGGCGCGGCGGGCGTCGAGCCCGGTGCGGATCAGCCCCGGCAGCTGGCCGGGGTCGCGGCCGAGCGAGCGCAGGATCGCGGGAAGATCGACCTTGCCGTCCGGCCGCATGCCCACCGCGGCCGCGTGCGGCAGCGCGCGTCCGGCCGGGTCGCTGACGACGCGAAGAACCGCGAAGGGACATCCCGCGGCGGCACTCGCGGCGAGATAGGACTCCATGTCGACCGCGGCGGCGCTGGTGCGCGCGCGCAACGCGGCCTTGGCTTCGACGGTTATCACCGGGGTTTCCGCGCCGGCGACGGTCGCGAGGGTCGCGCCCGTCAAACGCCCGATCAGCCCATCCGCCCAGCGCCGGTCCACCGTGAGGCGCTCGCCCGCGGGCGTCACCACCGATTCCGCGATGATGACGTCGCCCGGCTGCCGATCCGGCGCCAGTCCACCGCAGATGCCGAAGCTGAGCACGGCGCGGGCCCGCGGGGCCACCTCGGCGAGGTCGCGCGCGAGGCGGGACTGATCGCCGCCGCCGGCGATCACGAGGACGCCGGGGCCGCGCGCGATCCGCGCTTCCGCTTCCAGGCCACACACGACCACAAGCGCGCCGCCTCGGCCTCCCGGTGCGCTCACGCGACGGCGCGGGGGCGGCCGACCCGGACCGACGCCCGCTGCCTGCTCACCGCTCCCATCCGCCTGCCGTGCGAGCCTTCACATGCCGACCATGATCCGGCGGTGGTTGCTCTGCTTGAGGTTGCGATAGCGCGCCATCGCCCACAGCGGGAAGAACTTGGGATAGCCGTGGTAGCGGAGATAGAACACCTTGGGGAAGCCGGTCGCGGTGAAGCGGGGTTCGTTCCAGAAGCCGTCGCTCCCCTGCGTGTCGATCAGGTAGTTGATGCCGCGCTCCACCGCGGGATCGTCGATCTCGCCCACCGCCATCAGCGCGATCAGCGCCCACGCCGTCTGCGAGGCGGTCGATTCCGCCTGCTGGTAGCTCTTGTATTCGCGGTCGTAGGTTTCCGCGCCCTCGCCCCAGCCGCCATCCGGATTCTGGTTGATGCGCAAGAAATGGATCGCCCGCTGCACGACGGCGTGCTCGGGGTTGATCGCCGCGATGTTGAGGGCACACAGCACCGACCAGGTGCCGTAGATGTAGTTCATTCCCCAGCGGCCGAACCAGGAGCCGTCGGGCTCCTGCGTTTCGATGAGGTAGTCGACGGCGCGCTTCATCGCCGGGCAGGAATCCTGCGTTTCACCGAGCTGCGCCAGCATGGAGATGCAGCGGGCGGTGACGTCGGCGGTGGGCGGGTCGAGCAGGGCGCCATGGTCGGCGAAGGGGATGTTGTTGAGGTATTCGTAGTCGTTGTCGGCGTCGAAGGCCCCCCAGGCGCCGTTCGAGCTTTGCAGGCCTTCGACCCATTCGCGGGCGCGGGCGATGGCGTGGCTGTATCGGTCGGGGATGGCCGAGCCGAGGTAGTTCTGGGCGCGATGCATCGCCATCACCACCACGGCGGTGTCGTCGAGGTCGGGGAAGTGCGCGTTGTTGTACTGGAACGCCCAGCCGCCGGGGCGTACGTCCGGTCGCTGCGAGGCCCAGTCGCCCACGACGTCCAGCTCCTGGCGCGGCTTCAGCCAGTCGAGGCAGGCCTTGACCGCGTCGGAATGGCGCTCGTGGCCAGCTTCCATCAGCGCGTGGGCGGCGAGCGAAGTGTCCCACACCGGCGACACGCAAGGCTGGAGGTAGGCGTAGTCGTCGTACTCGACGACGAGACCCTCGATCGCTTCCATCGCCTGACGCAGGCGCGGATCGTCGGTCTCCGGGCTCAGCGCGGCGTACATCATCGCCGAATAGGCCATGGCGGGATAGATCGCGCCCAGACCGTCGCTCCCGTTGAGCCGCTCGGAGGTGTAGGCCTCGGCCTTGGCGATAGCGCTGCGCCGCGAGCTTCCGGGGAAGTAAGGCTCGCTGACGCGCAGCACCGCATCGACGCAGTTGAACACCACCGTCCAAAGCGGCGATTGCCCGACGCCGCTCGCCCAGCGCCGCACCTTGTCGGGCGCGACGGTGAACAGTTCGGGAATGTGCACGTCGCGCGGGTTCTTGGCGCGCGGCTTGAGGGCGTGCACGACCATCATCGGCGCCAGCACCGTGCGCGCCCAGTAGCTCACCTTGTCGAGGTGGAAGGGGAACCAGCGCGGCAGATGCATGATCTCGACCGGCATGACCGGAACGGCCGACCACGGCACCTCGCCGAACAGGGCGAGCAGGGCGCGGGTGAAGACGTTGGCCCGCGCCGCGCCACCGTGCTTCAGGATGGCTTCGCGCGCCCGCAGCATGTGCGGCGCGTCGGCGGGGTCGCCGATCATTTTCAGGGCGAAGTAAGCCTTCACGCTCGACGACATGTTGAAGCCGCCGTTCTCGAACAGCGGCCAGCCGCCGCGCGCCTTCTGCCGGTCGCGGATGTAGCGGGCGAACTTCAGTTCGAGCCGACGCTCCAGCGCTTCGCCGCGGAACGCCTTGAAAAGGATATATTCACTGGGAATCGATACATCGGCTTCGAGCTCGAACACGAAGTGACCGTCCGGCCGCTGCGTTTGCAGCAGCGCCTCCGTGGCGCGGTCGATCGCGCGGTCCAGCCCGTCCTGCGCCAACGGCGGCGGAGCTTCCTCGCGGGTTGCAGTCAACAGCACTCTTGTGTCCTCGCGGATGGTGTCCGGGAAAAGCCACGAAAGGCTCGCAGATTTCCGCGACACACACCTACTAAAAAATTCATCCGGCAAGCCCGTTTCGATGGCTGCGGCGCTGGAATCACGCCAAGGCCCTCGAACCCAACGCGTCACGCCAGCAGCGCAGCCGCCGTGTTGCCCGATCGGATCGACCCCTCAATGGTGGCGGGAAGTCCCGTCGCCGTCCAGTCGCCAGCCAATACGAGGTTAGAGAACGCGGTTATCGGGCCCGGGCGCCTCGCGTCCTCCGCCGGCGTCGCGGCAAAGGTCGCGCGCTTTTCCCGGATGACCTGCCACGGCGGCAGCGGATCGGCGATCCCGGTGGCGCGACGCACGTCCGACCACAGGGTGCGGGCGAGTTCGTCGCGCGGCACGTCGAGCAGCCGGTCGGCACCGCTGATCGTGATCGAGATCCTGTCCTCGAAGGCGAAGATCCATTCGGCCGTGGCGTTGATCAGGCCAAGGATCGGCGGCAGCCCTGGGCTGGTCGTCCCGGGCGCGATCTTGAAATGAGCGTTCACGATCGAGCGGAAGGCGCGCGGCGCGTCGAGGTCGGGCACGAGCGCGGCCGCCGCCGTGGCCGGCACGGCCAGGACGACGCGGTCGTCCGGCCCGAGCGCGACCTCTTCGTCGGCGAAGCGCAGCCGGTCGACGCGCGCTCCGTTCCGCTCCTGGGCGAAGCTCATGGCGCGCAGCGCGGATTCGAAGCGCACGGTTGCGCCCTTGGCGGCGAGATGGCGCAGCGCCGGATCCACGAAGGCGGCGGCAAGCCCGTGGGCGGCGACCAAAGGCTGGCAGGCCGAGCCGCCCTTAGCCAGCGTGTCGCGGATGATCGCCCCCGCCAGCGCGGCCGAGCTTTCCGGCGGGTCGGTGTTGAGCGCGGCCAGCAGCAGCGGCTGCCACAGGCGCTCGTAGAGCAGGCCGTCACAGCGCATGGTGGCGCCGATCGTCGTTGCCCGATCGGCGCGCAGGAGCTTGGCCAGGGCGAGGTAGTCGCGCGCGCGGGTGCCTGGCACGCGGCGCTTGCGCGAGAAGATCCACCACGGCAGGCGCCCGGCGTTGGGGCGTACCGTCCAGCGCTCGCCGCTGGCGAGATCGACGAAGGGAAACTCGGCCCCCGGCGGTCCCTTGAGCTTGTCTTCGCCCCCGACCTTGCGCAGGAAAGCGCGCGCCGCCGCATTGCCCGACAGCACGAGGTGGTTGCCGTTGTCGATCATCATGTCGAGCGAGGCGTCGTGATACGACCGGCAGCGCCCGCCGGCGAGCCGCGAGCCTTCGTGAAGGATCACCGCCCGCCGCCCGTCTGCAAGCGCCACGGCGGCGGCCAGGCCGGCCAGCCCGCCGCCCACCACGTGAACGGTGCCCTGCCCGGCCCTTCGCGCGGCGACGCCCCGGCCCGGCGCTCCGATCGGATCGCGTCCGCTCACAGCAGCCCGTGCCGCAGCATCGAGAGGGCGAAGCGCGCCTTGGACACGCGCACGCGCCGGCGGGGCTGGGCGAAGCCGCGCGCAACCGTTTTGGCGAAGATCTCGCCGTAGGCCTCGAACATGATGCGCGGCGCCTTGACGCTGGCGCGGGAACAGCGCGCCATGATCGCGCGGGCTTCGGCGAAGTGGGCGCCGGCCCGCTCGGCGACGGGGGTGCAAGCCTGCGGCAGGCGGGGATCGGCGGCGACCTCCAGGGGCGCGAGGTCGCGGACGCTTGCCGCGATGCCGGCGGCGTCCAGCGCTTCGCGCGGCAAGTAGAGCCGGCCGATCGCCGCATCCTCGTCGATGTCGCGCAGGATGTTGGTGAGTTGCAGCGCCCGGCCGAGGTGATGGGCGAGCGCCGGCCCTTGCGCATCCGGCGTCCCGAAGATGCGCACGGACAGCCGTCCGACCGCGCTGGCCACGCGGTCGCAGTAAAGGTCCAGCGTCGCCCAATCGGGCGCGCGGATGTCGGCTTCGACGTCCATGTCCATGCCGTCGATCACGGCGTGAAAGTCCTCGCGGCGGAGATCGAAGGCGCGGATCGCCACGGCGAGATCGTGCAGGTGGCCGGGCGGCGCTCCGTTCGCGGCGGCCCCAGCATAGATCGCATCGATGTCCGCCCGCCAGCGGTTCAGCGCGGCATGGCGCAGCGGGCGCGGCCCGCCCTCGTCGGCGATGTCGTCGACGTGGCGACAGAAGGCGTAGATTTCGTACATCGCCTGCCGCTGCGGCTTGGGCAGGATGCGCATGGCGAGATAGAACGAGCTTTTGCGGGCATGGTCGGCGCTCGGCGCCGCGCTCTCGTTCCCCGGCAAGCCGGCCTCGCCCAATCCCGGCTTCATGCCGCCTCGCCCGCGCGCCGGCGCCCGGCTTCGCCCGGCGTCAGCAGCGACCCGGCGGCTCCGAGCAGGGCCTGCCACAGGGCGCCGGCCTTCGACAGGTGAACGCGCTGGCTCAGGGGATCGCGGGTTTCGAGCCGGCGGTTCAGCGTGGCGGCGAGTCGGCCGATCACCGCCGTTTCCAGCCGCAGCCGCCGGTCCCGCACCTGGGGCGACAGCAGGCGGCCCTGCGCGACCAGATCGGCGTTGCGCCGCGCCGTTTCGCGCAGGGCGGCGAGCAGCGGCGGCAGCGCCACCGGCTCGCCCAGCATCGCCACGTCGGCGCCGTGCCGAGCGAGCGCGTCGGCCGGCACGTAGACGCGATCGATGCCGCGGAAATCCTTCCCGCAGTCCTGCAGGTGGTTGATCACCTGCAGCGCCGCGCAAAGCGCATCGTTGGCGCCCCACGTCCGCTCCCCTTCGCCGTGGACATCGAGTACGAAGCGCCCGACGGGGGCGGCGGAGTAGCGGCAGTAGGTCATCAGTTCCGCCCAGTCGGCCGTGCGCTGCTTGGTGGCGTCCATGCGGAAGGCGACGAGGAGATCCTGCGCGTGGCGCGGCGTGACGCCGCTGCGCCGCAGCGCGTCGCGCAGAGGCACCGCGACCGCCACCGCCTCGCCGCGCCCGAGCAGCGTGTCCTCGAACAGGTCGAGCCGCCGGATCTTCTCCTCGGCCGGCAAGGCCGGACTGTCGGCGACGTCGTCGGCCGCCCGCGCGAAACGGTAGAAGGCGAGGATCGCCGGGCGGTGCCGCGGCGCGATGAGGCGCGAAGCGACGGGGAAGTTCTCGCCCTTCTCGTTCTTGCTGGCGGACACCTCCACCCTCGACATGACAGACTTCCCCATCCCGGACGGGCACCGACGGCCCGCGCTCGCCGCCGCGTCTGCGGGTTCGTTACAGGAGGTGCCGCGCCAAGGCAAAAGGCGAGCGCCGTGATGGCGCGGGCCCTGACCGCGGCCGTCGCTTTCGCCACGACCCGCTCGCGCGGGCTTGCCGCCGGCCCGGCCTCGGCCGCGCAAAGCCTGTGACCCCCGCGCCACGACCGTTAACCAAATGTTTCCCTTTGATTGGCAAATGCTTAACGGAGCGGGTCTAATGCGTGAGAGCCTTGTTAATGACCGATTCGCCGCCGCAGGTGCGGAGAATGCGAGCTTCGGTATGGTGTCAGCGCAATGGGTCATGAACGCAGCGATGGCGGCACGGCCCGAGGCGGGCGCCCGCCGACCCTGCGCCGCTCGGGTCGTCCGGCAATCCCTGTTCCGCCGTCCCTGTTCCCGCCCGGCATGAACCGGGCCGCCCACGCTTGGGCGGTCAGCCGGGCGGCTGCCGGCTTGCTGACGGCCTGCTTGCTGACGGCCAGTTTGGCGACGACCATCCTGGCGGGCGGCGTCCTGCCGGCGGGGGCCGAACAGCTCGACGCCCATTACAACATCAACATGCTCGGGCTGAAGATCGGCGATCTCCACGCCAGCGGCTCGCTTCAGCCGCAGACCTACCGCATGGACCTCAGCGCCCACCTGACCGGCATCGCGGCGATGATGTCGAACGTCAGGATGGCGCTGGCTTCGACCGGCGCGGTGAGCAAGCGCGGCACGATGGCGCCCTCGACCTATGCGACATCCGCCGTGAACTCGGAAGAAACGCGGACGCTGCGGATGGCGCTCAACGCCGGCAACGTCAAGGCCGTCGAGATCACCCCGCCGCCCGAGTTCCGCGGCGAGCGGGTTCCGGTGACGGAAGCCAACAAGCGCAACATCCTCGATCCCACGAGCGCCCTGATCATGCCGGTGCCGGCCAAGGAGTCGCTGGTGGGACCGGCCGCCTGCGCCCGCACGCTGCCGATCTACGACGGTTACGCCCGTTTCGACATCGCCCTGCGCTACGTGGGCGAACGCGACGTGAGCGTGGCCGGCTACAACGGCCCCGTGTCCGTCTGCTCGGCGCGCTACCGGCCGATCTCGGGCCACCTCGTCAACTCCCGCGCCACCGCCTTCATGGCCCAGAACGACGGCATCGAAGTATGGCTCGTGCCGGTCGAGCACGCCCACATGGTCGTGCCCCTGCGGGTGATCATGCCGACCATGGCCGGCCAGCTCGACGTCGAGGCGACGGATTTCCAGCTCGGCGACTCTGCCCAAACCACCCAGTAGACCCCACTTCCGGCGCATGCCCGGACCCATGCCGCCGACCCCGCCGCTCGTTCTGCGCTTGGCTTTGCGAGACCTGCGGGGCGGCTTCGGGGGCTTCGGGATCTTTCTCGCCTGCATCGCGCTGGGCGTCGCGGCGATCACGGGCGTCGGCTCGGTGTCCCGCTCCCTGTCGGACGGCCTTGCCGCCCAGGGGCGCACGATCCTCGGCGGCGACGTGTCCTTCGGCCTGATCCAGCGCGAAGCGAGCCCCGACGAACTCGCCTTCTTCCAGGGCCACGGCAGGCTGGCGGAGGTGTCCGTGCTGCGCGCGATGGCACGACGCGACGCCCGCACGGACGCCAACGGGCTGTCCGACTTCGGTGATACGGCGCTTGTCGAGCTGAAGGCGGTCGGCGACGCTTATCCCGCCACGGGCGCGGTCACGCTCGATCCGCCGGTCCCGCTCGGCGAAGCGCTGGCGAAGACGGACGGCACCTTCGGCATCGTCGCCGACCCGGCCCTGGGGGCACGCCTCGGCCTGAAGACCGGCGACGTCCTGCACATCGGCGAAGCGACGTTTCAGCTGCGCGCCCTGCTCAGGGCCGAGCCGGACAAGCTCGCCGCCGGCATCGGCTTCGGCCCGCGCGTGCTGCTGTCCGACGGCGCCCTGGCCGCCTCCGGCCTGGTGCAGCCGGGTTCGCTGGTCCGCCATCTCTACCGCGTGTCGCTGCCCGATGCCGCGCCCGGCCAGCCGGCAAGCGCGGCCAGCCTTCACGCCTTCGTCGACGAGGCGGCCAAGCGCTTCCCCGAAGCCGGCTGGGAAGCGCGCACCCGCGAGAACGTGTCGCCGCAGTTCACACGCGATCTCGAACGCTTCACCCAGTTCCTCACGCTCGTCGGCCTGACCGCGCTGGTGATCGGCGGCGCCGGCGTGGCCAACGCGATCCGCGGCTTCGTCGGGCGCAAGCGGCCGGCGATCGCCACCATGAAGTCGCTGGGAGCGACCGGCACCTTCGTGTTCGCCCTGATGCTGATCGAGGTGATGAGCATCGCGGCGGTGGGCATCGCCGCAGGGCTCCTCGTGGGGGCGGCGATGCCTTTTGCCGTGTCGGCCGCCTTTGCAGCGTCGCTGCCCTTCCCCCTCGCCCCTTCGATCTACCCCGCACAGATCGCCGCCGGCTTCCTTTACGGCGCCTGGACGGCGCTGGCCTTCTCGCTCGGGCCGCTCGGGCGCGCCCACGACATCCCCGTGTCCGCCCTGTTCCGCGATCAGGTCGAGCCCGACAACCGCCGCCTGCGCCCGCAATATGTCGTGATGATCGCCCTCGCCGGCCTGGGGCTGGCGGCGACCGTGCTGGGGCTGTCGCACCAGCGCACCTTGACGATCATCTATCTCGCCGCCACCGCCGGCGGCTTCGTGGTGCTGCGGCTGGTGGCGTGGCTGCTGATGTTGGGCGCCAAACGGGTGCCGCACTCCCGGCGCGTGGCGCTGCGGCTGGCGCTGGCCAATATCCACCGCCCGGGAGCCTTGACGCCCTCCGTGGTGCTGTCGCTCGGCCTCGGCCTCGCCCTGCTCGTGGCGTTGACCCTGATCGACGGCAACATCCGCGCCCAGCTCAGCCGTTCCACGCCGGGACAAACCCCTTCCTTCTTCTTCCTCGACGTGCAGAGCGCCGACGCCCCCGCCTTCCGCACCTTTCTCCAGAGTCACGCCACCGGCGGCAAGCTGGAGTTCGTGCCGATGATGCGCGGGCGCATCACCCGCGTCGGCGCCACGCCGGCGGGCGACGTCAAGCCGAGCGAGAAGGCGGCCTGGGTGCTGCAGGGCGATCGCGGCATCACCTTTTCCGACGCGGTGCCGTCCGGCTCGACGCTGGTTCAGGGTCCGTGGTGGCCGGTCGACTATGCCGGAGCGCCGCTCGTCTCGATGGAAAGCGACATCGCCGCCGGCCTCGGCCTCAAGATCGGCGATACCGTCACCGTGAACGTGCTCGGCCGCGAGATCACCGCCACCATCGCCAACACCCGCAAGGTCGACTGGCGCAAGTTCGGCATCAACTTCGTGCTGGTGTTCTCGCCCAACAGCTTCGCCGGCGCCCCCTACAGCGATCTCGCCACCGTGACCTACCCGACCGCCGACCGCGGCCTGGACGCGCACGCGAGCGACGGCGGGCGCGAGCTGACCCTTCTGCGCGAGGTGGCGCAGGCCTACCCCAGCGTCACCTCCATCCGCGTCAAGGATGCGCTCGATGCCGTCGCCGGCGTGGTGGCGCAGCTCGCCACCGCGATCCGCGGGGCGGCCGGCATCGCGCTCGTGTCGTCCGTGCTGGTGCTCGCCGGCGCGCTGGCGGCCGGACAGGAGGCGCGGGTCTACGACGCGGTGGTTCTGAAGACGCTGGGCGCCACGCGCGGGCGCCTGCTCGCCGCCTTTCTGCTGGAATATGGCATCCTCGGCTCGGCCACCGCGATCTTCGGCGTGCTCGCCGGCAGCGCCGCCGCCTATGGCATCGTGGCGGAGGTGATGTCGCTCGACTTCACCTTCCTCTGGCGCCAAGCCCTCGTCGCGGCTCTGGGCGCGCTGGCGATGACCGTTGGCCTCGGCCTGCTCGGAACGTGGCGCGTCCTCGGCCGCAAGCCCGCGCCCTACCTGCGCAACCTTTGAACCGCCCGCCGGGCGTGCCGCAGGAAGCAAAGCCGCAAGAGCGGAGTCATTACAGGAGTTTAAGGTTGCGGCCCGCGGTGCATGCTTGTGCCGGCTTCGCCTTCGTTCCATATTTGCCCGGCGCGGACCGGCTTGTCGGGCCGCCCGGAAGCATCCGCGCTTCCCATACCTTCGAGGGTTTCATGTCCGACTACGATCGCAACGCCGCACGCTGGGGGCAGGCGCCCTCGCAGGCGCGTGGGGCAGCCGTTGATCAGGGCCTGCGCGCCTTTATGCTCGGCGTCTACAACAACATGATGATCGGCCTCGTGGTCACGGGCATCGTCGCCTACGCCGTCGCCCACTTCGCCGTCGCCGCCGATCCCGATCGGGCAGCCGGCCAGGTTCGCGGTCTGATGCTGACGCCCTTCGGGCAGGCGATCTACCTCAGCCCGATCCGCTGGGTCGTGATGCTGGCCCCGCTGGCCTTCGTGTTCATCTTCTCGTTCTCGGTGCAGCGCATCGCCGCTTCCACCGCGCGCCTGCTGTTCTTCGTGTTCTCGGCCGTGATGGGATTGTCGATCTCGTCCATCCTGCTGGTCTACACGCAGACCTCGATCGCCAACGCCTTCTTCATCACCGCCGCTTCCTTTGGCGCGCTGAGCCTCTACGGCTACACCACCAAGCGCGACCTTGGGCCGATCGGCGCGTTCCTGATGATGGGCGTCGTCGGCATCGTCCTGATCAGCTTGGTCAACAGCTTCCTCGTGCACAGCGCCGGCTTGAGCTTCGGCCTGTCGGCCCTGGTGGTTCTCGTGTTCGCCGGTTTGACCGCCTACGACACGCAGAAGATCCGCCAGACCTACTACCAGGTTGCCGGCAACGTCGAGGAAGCCGGTCGGATGTCGGTGATCGGAGCCCTCGAACTCTACCTCGACTTCATCAACATTTTCCTGGCGATCCTGCGCCTGACGGGTTCGTCCCGCGACTGATCGAGCCTTTCAAGCAGGTCCTTACCTCCAGTTCTTTGACCCGGCTCGATCGAGCCGGGTCTTTTCATGTGCGTGAGGCGACCTGATGTTGGGTTGCGTCAACCCGATACGAGCTTCAGCTTGCGATCGAGCACGGCCAGCACCCGCTTCAGGTCGGAGCCGCGCTTGAGCACCAGACCCGTGGTGGTGACCACGCTGAACGCACCCTGCTTGCCGGCGAGCCTGGGATCCTTGACCACGCGAAACAGCGGATATTCCGCCGCGCGCCGGAAGATGGAGAAGATCGCCTTCTCGCGGGTGAAGTCGACGGCATAATCCCGCCACTCGCCCTCGGCGACCTTGCGGCCGTACAGATCGAGGATGTCGCGGAACTCGCGACGGTCAAAGGTGACGACTTCGGCTTCTCCGCGCTGCGGCGGCCGCAGCGCCTGCACCTTGGCGTTGACCTCGGGATGCAGGGGAGCGTGCAGGTCGGCCTTCTCGCCCCGCTTCGCCTCGGCTTCCGTGTCCTCCATCACCTGGTCGCGTCTCCCGGCTCGTTGTCTTGATGGCGGCGAAGAGTGCGCCCACTCGCTCCCGCTCGCAAGGGGTGACGGGCGCCGTCGTTGGCGGGCGTGGAAACGCCGGCGCGCCGGCGCAATTCAGGTAAACCGGCCTGGAGTCAGCGGGTTACATAGGCCCCCCGCTGCTCCTCCTTTCAGCTTCTGCGCCGGCGACAGCCGCATCGACCATCGGCGCCGCCAGCCGTGCCGGACGTCAAGATTTCGCCGGCAAGGGGCCGTGACATCGCCTCACGGCAGGGCGATGTGATCGCCGTCGCCGTTTCCTTCGGCTGCTGAACGGTCCGCCAGCCCCCCAGCCCACAGGGATGCCGCCGAAGACAACCGAGCGAGATGCGTGCGACAAGGAGCCGGCCCGGAGCGGTTGTTTCGGCCGGCTCCTCCTTCGCCAGCGCGCCTCCACCAGTCCAGACTTGAAATCATCGGACCGTCGAGCGATATGAGCCGCGCCTTTCGGGACCGGCTCCGGGGGGATCCACGTCTTGCCGGGCGTCTGCCGGGATTCCCGCGCAACCGCTCCCGCGCTGCAACCAGCCCGAGCCTGCATCAGGAGTTTCGCACGATGACCATTGGCGAAGGCGACGCCGCCCACCCGCCCGTGCAGCAGCCCGAACCCGCCGCGGCACCGGCGCAGGCGACGACTCACGCCTTCCAGGCCGACGTGTCGCGCCTGCTCTACCTGATGGTTCATTCCGTTTATTCCGAGCGCGACATCTTCCTTCGCGAACTGATCTCGAACGCCGCCGACGCCTGCGAGAAGCTGCGCTACGAGGCCATCGCCGACCCCGCGCTCACCCAGGACTGCCAGCCCTTCGGCATCACGATCGCTCTCGACAAGGAGGCCAAGACGCTGTCTGTCGTCGATAACGGCATCGGCATGTCGGAGGGCGACCTCGTCGGCGCTCTGGGCACCATTGCGTCCTCGGGAACGCGCGCCTTCCTCGACCGCATGATGGCGTCGACCGAAGCCGAGAAACCGCAGGCTTCCAACGACCTCATCGGGCAGTTCGGCATCGGCTTCTATTCCGCGTTCATGGTCGCCGATCACGTCGAGGTGGACACCCGCCGCGCCGGCGCCGGCACGGCCCACCGCTGGACCTCGGACGGCAAGGGTGCCTACGCCATCGCCCCGCTCGATCTCGACGCGGCTCCCGTGCGTGGCACCCGCGTGGTGCTGCACCTCAACGCCGAGTCGCAAAGCTACCTCGAAGCCTACAGCGTCGAGCGCATCGTTCGCGAGCACTCCGGCGCCATCGCCGTGCCGATCAGCCTCCTGGAGAAACCCGGCGACGAGCCACGCTCGCTCAGCGAGGGCACGGCGCTGTGGACCCGGCCGAAGTCGTCGATCACGCCGGAGGAGTACAAGGAATTCTACCAGACGCTGGGCCAGTTCGACGACCCCGCGCTTACCGTGCATTGGCGCGCGGAGGGGCGCACGGAATACACCGTGCTCGCCTTCGTTCCCGGCTCGCGGCCCTTCGACCTCTTCGATCCCGTGCGCAAGGGCAAGGCCAAGCTTTACGTGCGCCGGGTGCTGATCTCCGCCGATGCCGAGATCCTGCCGAACTGGCTGCGTTTCGTTCGCCTCGTGGTCGACTCCGCCGATCTGCCCCTCAACGTGTCGCGCGAGCTGATCCAGGAATCCGCTCTCTTCGCCGCGATCAAGAAGGGCGTCACCAACCGCATCGTGGGCGAACTCGCGAAGTTCGCCGACAGCGAAGGGGACGCCTACGAGAAGGTGTGGGAAACCTTCGGCAGCGTCATCAAGGAAGGGCTCTACGAGGATCCGGAGCGCCGCGACACCATCTACAAGCTCGCCCGTTTCGCCACCTCGACCCATCCCGACGGCAAGCGCTCGCTCACCCAGTACGTCGCCGGGCTCAAGGAGAACCAGACGTCGATCTACTACGTGGTCGGCGAAGATCTGAAGCGCCTGCAGGCCAGTCCGCAGCTGGAAGGCTTCCGCGCCCGCGGCATCGAGGTGCTGCTGCTGCCCGATCCCATCGACGCCTTCTGGGTCGGCAGCGCGGTCGGCTTCGACGGGAAGCCCTTCAAGTCGATCTCGCAGGGCGCGTCCGACATCAAGGACATCCCGCTCGCCGATGGCGTGACCAAGCCCTCAACGGAGGCGACCCCGCAGCAGGCCTCGCTCTACGCGCTGATGAAGCAGACGCTCGGCGACGTGGTCGAGGACGTGCGCGCCTCCGACCGGCTGTCGGAAAGCCCGGCCTGCCTCGTCGCCCAGGACCGCGGCCTCGACCTGCGGCTGGAGCGCATGCTGGCCGAGCACGGCCAGCTCGGCGGCAAGGCCAGCAAGCCGGTGCTTGAGGTGAACCCCTCGCATCCCCTCATCGCGGCGCTGCAGGTCCACGTCGACCAGCCCGACAAGGCGGCGTTCGCCGACATCGTCTGGGTGCTTCTGGAGGAGGCGCGCTTGATGGAAGGCGAGAAGCCGGCCGATGCTCCCGGCTTTTCGGCTCGGCTCACCCGCATCCTGACCAGGGCCGCCCAGACCGAAGCGATCAAGCCCGCTGCTTGAGCCTCAGCGCTGACGCCGCCGCGTGCCGGCCGCCCTCGCATCGGCCGTCTTCGCGCCGACCGTGACGGCGGCGGCGGCGCGGCGCACCCTGGCGGGCGCGCTGCGAGACCGGGGTTGCAGCAGCGCCGACCTCGACGCCCGCCTGCTGGTATGCGCCGCCTGCGGCTTTGACCATGCCGCGCTGGTCCGCGATCCCGACCACCCCCTGGGAGCCGCGGCGGCCGTGCTGGAGCGGTACGCGGCGCGCAGGCTCGGCGGCGAGCCGGTGTCGCGCATCCTGGGCCGGCGCGAATTCTGGGGCTTGACGTTGCTCGTGGACGAGGCCGTGCTCGATCCGCGACCGGAAACGGAAGGGCTCGTCGCGGCAGCCCTCGACGCGGTGGGCGGGCGAACGGATGCCGCGTTGCGCATCCTCGAACTCGGGCTCGGCTCGGGGGCGGTGCTGTGTGCGTTGCTCAGGGAGTTCCCTCGCGCCGAGGGGGTCGGCGTGGATCGATCCCCAGCCGCCTGCCGTACGGCCGCCCGCAACCTTGCCCGGCATTTCGCGGGGCACGGCCACCGCGCCCACGTCGTGTGCGGCGACTGGAGCGACGCCATCGACGGGCCCTTCGATCTCGTGGTCTCGAATCCGCCCTACATCCCCAGCGCCGAGATCCCCCGACTTGACGCCGAGGTGAGGCTCCATGATCCGCCGGGCGCTCTTGATGGCGGCGTCGACGGGCTCGACGCCTTTCGCGCCATCGTTCCTCGTCTCGGGTCGCTTCTCGCCCCCGGCGGCACGGCCGCCCTGGAATGCGGATGGCGGCAGGGTGCGACCGTCGCCGGCATGATGCGCGGGGCCGGCCTGGGGAGCGTCGCCGTGTTGAACGACTTGGCAGGACGCGACCGCATCGTGACCGGCCTCCGATGAGGAGCATAACGGTTCGTCGGGGACTGCGATCTCGCGGCGCGGCCTGCCGTATGGCGGTGAGGCGCGGAAGCACCTTTTATCCGAAAGCGCTTGGCATTGGTGCGGAAAACGCGTACACAGTCGCGGGGATAAGTTCTGCCGTTCAAGACTTTACGATCTGTTCAAGGCTGTAGGTCCTGTTCAAGGCCGGACGCCTTGTCCGATCCGTGGGATCCGAACGCCGCGGTGATTTCGTAACGGGCTTGCGTCACCGCGTCGAAGCGGACTGCGAGCCGGGACCGCCACTCTTGGGAACGGGTTTGCGCGCAACGTCGCGTGTGTTCTGCACCTCTTCGAGATCGTGGTCTTCCATTCCGTGCTGAACGGTTCGCGCACTTTGCGTGGTCGCGGCACGACTGCAGCCATTGGCTTTTGCACTTCTCGATTCTGTTCGCGGTGACGGACCACCGGTGGATACGAACGCGATGACAGGCAAGGATCATCGATGAGACCTGGTCAAAACAAGCGTATGCGTGGACGCAACAACAATAATAACCGCAAAGGCCCCAATCCCCTGACCCGATCCTACGAGTCGAACGGGCCGGATGTGAAAATCAGGGGAACGGCTCATCACATCGGTGAGAAATACCTCCAGCTCGCGCGCGACGCCCATTCGTCCGGCGATCCCGTCCGGGCGGAAAGCTATCTTCAGCACGCCGAGCATTATTTCCGCGTCATCGCCACGGCCCAGCAGACCCAGTTCGGCTACGGACGTCAGCCCGGCGATCAGGCGGATGTTGACGACGACGGCGACGACGACGAGTTCGGCAGCCTTCCCGACCGCTTCGCTTCGCCCAGCGAACGCGTCACCCATTCGCCACCGCCGCCCAGCCCGGTTCATTCCATGCCGGAGCGCCAGCCCTATGGCGAGCGCCAGCCACCCGCGGCGGAGCGCAGCAACGGCCAGCCCTACGCCTACGGCGAGCGCGGGGGATCGGAGCGGCCCCATGAGCGGCAGGATCGCGCCTACGACAATCGCAACGGCCGGGCTTACGACAATCGCAACGGTCAAGATCGCGGCAACCAGGATCGCGGCAACCAGGATCGCAGCGGCCAGGATCGCGGAAGCCAAGGTTACGGCAACCAAGGTCATGGCAACCAGGACCGGAACGGCCAGGGTCACGGCCAGGGTCACGGCCAGGGTCACGGCCAGGGTCACGGCCAGGGTCACGGCAATGATCGCAACGGGCATGATCGGGGCACCCCCTATCGCGGCGAGTCGGACCGCGCGGGCGGAGAGCGCGGCGCGCCCGAGCGAAATCTGCCTGATCGCGTCGTCCAGCCGGACAGGGCTGCGCAGCCCCAACGGGTCGATCGCGACGATCGCCAGCCCCGCGACTACGACAATCGCTCGCGCGGTCCCCGCGGTCCCCGCCCGTTCGCCGAGCCCCGTCCGCCGGTCGTCGAGGAGCCGGTCAACGATCTGCCGGCCTTCATCACCGCTCCGACGCGCGCGCTTCCGGAGCCGGTCGCACCTGAAACGGCCGCCGCCGCACAACCGGCTGTGCCGAGCGAAATCGGCGAGGAGGCTGGGCTTCACCTGCGCCCTCGGCGCCGGCGTCGCACGAAGGCCGAGTTCGCCGCCGACGCCGAGCGGGCGGAGGCGCCGCATGGTCCGGATCCGATCGGCGAGTGAAACCAAATTTTGACGCCGCCGAACGCCGCTGCGCTTTCTGATCCGACGTTGCAAGCCGCCCGAGAAGGCTTGCACCACGTTTGATGCGGCTTCTTCCAAGCGAAAACAAAGCTGCTTTCGCCTTGCAATGTCGGCAGGCTCGCGAAAGCCTGCGCGGCTGGCGTCGCGCTCGAACTCTCCCTGCCAAGCGCATTCTCCTTGGGAGCGAAGGTGAAGCCGCCCGGCGTTCTGGAGCGCCCATCAGGTTGGACGCAGATTTGCGTGTGGCAGCCCCGCCCGGGCGCGCGGCGATCCCCCGACGATGTGGCGGCTGATGCTCGTCGCCGAACCACCCTCGCCATGGTTTGACGGCGGGCCGCAACCTCTTCCTGTTTGCCCGGGCGCACCATACATCCCTGCCGTGGCCGCCTCGCAGAGGGGCCGATCTTTTGACGCGCCCGCCGCTTCGGGACGAGGCCGCGTCCGGGAGGATGCATGAACATCGAGAAGTACACCGAGCGCGCCCGGGGTTTCATCCAGAGCGCGCAAACGCTCGCGATGCGGGAGAACAACCAGCAGTTCACGCCGGAACACCTGCTCAAGGTGCTGCTCGACGATCCGGAGGGTCTCGCCGCCGGCCTGATCGATAAAGCGGGAGGACGTTCGCGCGACGCGCTGCAGGCGGTCGAGATCGCACTCGCCAAGCTGCCCAAGGTCAACGGTCCGGGCGCCGGCAACGTCTACCTGGCGCCGGCGACCGCGCGCGTGCTCGACCAGTCCGAGCAGATCGCGCAGAAGTCCGGCGACAGCTACGTCACCGTGGAACGCCTGCTGCTGGCGCTCGCCATGGACAAGCAGGTCGAGGCCGGCAAGATCCTGGGCAAGGCCGGCGTCACCCCGCAGACGTTGAATGCCGCCATCGAGGACCTGCGCAAGGGCCGCACCGCCGACAACGCCTCGGCCGAGAACGCCTATGACGCGCTGAAGAAATATGCCCGCGACCTCACCGACGCCGCGCGCAAGGGCAAGCTCGACCCCGTGATCGGGCGCGACGAGGAGATCCGGCGCACCGTGCAGGTGCTGTCGCGGCGCACCAAGAACAATCCCGTGCTGATCGGCGAGCCCGGCGTCGGCAAGACGGCGATCGCCGAAGGCTTGGCGCTGCGCATCGTCAACGGCGACGTGCCGGAGTCCTTGAAGGACAAGCGCCTGCTCGCCCTTGACATGGGCTCGATGATCGCCGGCGCGAAATACCGCGGCGAGTTCGAGGAGCGGCTGAAGGGTGTGCTCGGCGAGGTGACGGCCGCTGCCGGGAGCATCGTGCTGTTCATCGACGAGATGCACACCCTCGTCGGGGCCGGCAAGGCGGATGGGGCGATGGATGCCTCGAACCTGCTGAAGCCGGCGCTGGCGCGCGGCGAGTTGCACTGCATCGGTGCCACCACGCTCAACGAGTATCGCAAGCACGTCGAGAAGGACGCGGCGCTGGCCCGGCGCTTCCAGCCGGTCTTCGTGTCGGAGCCGACGGTGGCCGATACCGTGTCGATCCTGCGCGGGCTCAAGGAGAAGTACGAGGTTCATCACGGCGTACGCATCACCGATGCCGCGATCGTCGCCGCCGCCACCCTGTCCAACCGATACATCGCCGACCGTTTCCTGCCCGACAAAGCGATCGATCTCGTCGACGAGGCGGCTTCGCGCCTCCGCATGCAGATTGATTCCAAGCCGGAAGAACTGGACGAACTCGACCGGCGCATCCTGCAGCTTCGCATCGAGCAGGAAGCCTTGAAAAGGGAAACCGACGTCGCGTCCCGCGACCGGCTGCTCAAGCTTGAGGGCGAACTCGGCAACCTGGAGGAGCGCTCGGCCGCCTTGGCGCAGCGCTGGCAGGCCGAGAAGTCCAAGCTCGGCGACGCGCAGAAGCTGAAGGAACAGCTCGACGAGGCGCGCAACGACCTCGCGCGGGCGCAGCGGCGCGGCGAATACCAGCGCGCCGGCGAACTGACCTACGGCGTCATCCCCGACCTGGAAAAGAAGCTTGCCGAGACCGAGGGCAAGAGCGGCGAGGTACTCGTCGCCGAGGCGGTGACGCCCGACATGGTGGCCGGCGTGGTGTCGCGCTGGACCGGCGTGCCGGTCGACAAGATGCTGGAAGGCGAGCGCGACAAGCTGCTGCGGATGGAGGACGTGATCGGCGAGCGCGTGATCGGCCAGCCCGAGGCGGTGCGCGCGGTGGCGACCGCCGTGCGCCGGGCCCGCGCCGGCCTGCAGGATCCCAACCGCCCGATCGGCTCGTTCATGTTCTTAGGGCCGACCGGCGTCGGCAAGACCGAGCTGACCAAGGCGCTCGCCTCGTTCCTGTTCGATGACGAGACGGCGCTGGTTCGCATCGACATGTCGGAATACATGGAAAAGCATTCGGTCGCCCGCCTCATCGGCGCGCCTCCGGGCTACGTCGGCTACGAGGAGGGCGGCGCCCTCACCGAGGCCGTGCGCCGGCGCCCCTATCAGGTGCTGCTGTTCGACGAGATCGAAAAGGCCCACCCCGACGTCTTCAACGTGCTGCTCCAGGTGCTGGACGAGGGCCGCCTCACCGACGGGCAGGGGCGCACGGTGGATTTCCGCAACGTGCTGATCGTGATGACGTCGAACCTTGGCGCCGAGACGCTGGTGATGCAGGCGCCCGGCCAGGACTCGGCGCAAATCTCCAATCATGCGCGCGAGGAGGTGATGGCGGCCGTGCGCGCGCACTTCCGGCCGGAGTTCCTCAACAGGGTGGACGAGATCATCCTGTTCCACCGGCTGCGGCGGGACGATATGGGTGCCATCGTCGACATCCAGTTCGCCCGGCTCGCCAAGCTGCTGGAGGAGCGCAAGATCACGCTGGAGCTGTCGCCGGCGGCGCGATCCTGGCTCGCCGAGAAGGGGTACGATCCCGCCTACGGTGCGCGCCCCCTCAAGCGCGTGATCCAGAAGGCGGTGCAGGACCCACTCGCCGAGAAGATCCTGGCCGGACAGGTGCTCGACGGATCGGACGTCACGATCGGCGCCGGCCCGGACGGCCTCGTCATCGGCGGCCTGCCGGCCGCCTTCCCCGGTGCCCCGAGGGAGCCGGGATCACGAGCCCTGCACTGACGCAAGGCGGCGCGGTCGGCCCATCGTCGGTCCGCGCCGCCTCCGCGCCAGATCCACCGGTCGCCGCCCCGATATCGCTTGAAGTACCATGCCCGCGCCATGGCTTTGACGATGATTTAAATCTTGCTGCCCCAAGGTGAGCCGGACAGGCTCATCAGAGGGATAATGACCCGACCCGACCCATCCGCCCGCTCGCCACGCATGGCATCATGCGTCGCGGCCTTCGCGCGTACTGCCGCACACGTCGCAGGAATGGCGTCGCCTGGGGGCGCCGGCAGCCTGACGGCGCGCGGCGCCTCGGCGTTTCTTGCCTTCGGCCGGGCTCGCGAGGCGTCGGCGGCCGTCGAATTCGGCTTGATCGCCCTGTTCAGTCTCGAACTGCTGACGGAGGCGATGCAGGCCGGACTGTACTTCTACACGTCCGCCAGCCTTGAGCATGCGACCCGAACGTCGGTCCGACAGATCCTCACGGGAAACACCAGCAGCCAGAACCTCACGGCCGCGCAGTTTCGCAGCAATCAGGTCTGCCCCGCGCTCGCGGCCGTTCATCTGTCGTGCGGCAACGTGATCAGCAATATCGAGACGCTCAACGAGGATGTGTATCCAAACGGCTTCTACAAGTTCGTCAACAGCGCGCAGACGGCCCTGGTACAACCGACCCTCGACAACAACAAGACGGCTTATTGCATCGGCAGCCCCGGCAGCTACGTCTTCGTGCAGATCCTGTACGGCATGCCGGTCTTCAGCCCGATCTGGCGCACGTTCGCGACGTCGTTCAACGGCGCGCCGAGCTACATCCTTCAATCCACGGCCGCGTTCCGCAACGAGCCGTATCAGGCGGGCGGATCCAGTTGTTGATGCGCGCCCGCCTTCCTGCCTTTCTGCGAGATCGCCGGGCTGTGTCGGCGATTGAATTCGCGATCTGGGCGCCGGTGATGTGCCTTGTCTTCCTCGGAAGCGTCGACCTCACGCGCTACGAGATCGCAACGGGCCGCTTGTCGGACGTGGCGGACACCATCGGCCAGATGCTGTCGGTGAACGCGACGGGAACCGTGAGCTACGTCGATCTGCAGTTCTACCACGATTCGGCGATGGTCATCTATCCCCAGGTGCTCGCCGACGCGGCGCAGCAGAACGTGGCTTGGTCCAAAGACATCCAGATCACCATGTCGAGCGTGACGTTCACGGCGACGCCTTCGGGATGCTCGACGAGCTGCACCTATGTGCCCAAGCTCGTCTGGTCCAGCGGCACCAACAAGCGCTCGTGCACCACCACGATGACACCCACCGGCGACAGCAGCGCGCCGTCTCCGGCGACCCTGCCCGCCGACGTGTTCGGGCCGACTTCCTTGATCGCGGTCGACATCGTTTATACTTTCAGGTCGTTCCTGGCCAGCGCGTTCTTCCACAACATGACGATCAGGAGATCGTACTATGTTGCGCCGAGGTACGTCACGACCGTGGGTTTCCAGACGATCTCCGGTGATCCCGGCACGACCACCACGTGCTCCTGAGGTGCCTTCCATGTTCAACCGTTCCGTGGCGGCCGGCGTTGTCTTGCGCGCATGCCGGCGGCTCGCCCGCCGCGTCCGCGACGGGAGCGGCAACGTCAGCATCACCTATGCGCTCGCCCTGGTGCCCGTGCTCGGGACGGTGGGACTCGGCGTGGACTGGTTCGCCCAGCAATCCTACAGCAAGCGCCTGAACGACGCCGCCGATGCGGCCGCCATCGCCGCGGTCACGACGGCAAAAAGCTACATCGTCGCCAACTCGGCGAACGGCGACGTGTCCGCGCAGGCCGTCGCGGCGGGCATCGCGCAGGCCCAGAAAGTGTTCGCCGTCGATGCGGGATCATCCGCCCGCGCCCAGCCCGTCACGCCGCAGATCTCCTTTCCCGTGCCCCTGGGCACGACCTACACCGCGACGGTGAGCTATTCGACGACCATGCCGACCAGCTTCGGCCGCTTGTTCGGAACCAACTCATTTCCGCTGCAGGGAAGCGCGACGTCGAGCGTCACGATCGGCCTCTACCTCGACTTCTACGTCGCGGTGGACGTGTCGGGATCGATGGGCATCCCGACCACGACGGACGGGCAGAACGCCTTGGCGCAGATCAACCCCGATCAACGGAGCCAGTATCCGACGGGCTGCGTGTTCGCGTGCCATTACTCGGGCTACCAGGGATATAGCCTTGCTGAGAATTCCAGCAACAACATCGCGCTGCGCATCGACACGGTCGGGCAGGCGATCAACTCGATGATCGGCGTGGCGACCCAGCAGGAGCAGAAGAACGGCATCGCCAACGAGTACCGCATCGGGCTCTACCCCTTCATCGTCCACGCGGTCGACGCGGCGCCGCTCAGCGCGGACTTCACCAACGCGCAGAACGTCGCCGCCGCTTTGGGCAAGACCTACCTCGATCAGGGCTGGAGCAGCGGCGCGCCGACCGCCTCCAACGGCACGCAGATCGGCAGCGGCGGCACGCACTTCGAGAACCTCACCAGCGACATGCCGAACTACATCAAGCCGTTCGGCACCGGCCTCACCGCGGCGGCGCCGCAGCCCTTCCTGTTCCTGATCAGCGATGGCGTCGACAACAACCAGACCTACCCCTTCAACGGCTCGCAGCCGCAGCTGCCGACGACGAGCTTCTGCTCGCTCGCCAAAAGCTACAACTTCAAGGTCGCGGTGCTCTACATCCCCTACGTTCCCATCGCCTATCCCAACCCGAACTTCGCCGGCGACGAGGACGACAAGGTCAACAACATCATCCCGCAGGTGCCTGCCACGCTGCAATCCTGCGCGTCGCCGGGCTTCTTCTTCACGGCCTCGTCGCCGACCGACATCACCAACGCGATGAACACCATGTTCGTCCAGGCGGTG
The DNA here is from genome assembly GCA_937863205.1 of uncultured Beijerinckiaceae bacterium. The sequence continues at coordinate 23,555 of CALMGA010000126.1, forward strand.
CAGAGCGCACGCCTCACGCAATAGGTTCTTTGCCCGGGATCCTTTTGCCCGATGCGGGCTCGCCGTCGCTGCCGACCCGGCAGCGACCTGCGGGCCGAAACTTCGAAAATCCCCGAGCGCAACGTCCTACGCCTGCGGAACCGAGCCGTCGAACGAACCCGCGGGGGCGATGCGCGTTCCCGAAGGTGTGTCGGGGTTGGCACATCCGGAGGTCCGCGTTCCATGAAGAAGATCATCATCCCGTCGTTCACCGTCGCGCTCGCGGCTGCGCTTGCCATCGGGACACCGGTCGCCCAGGCCAAGCCCGGCGGTTGCCTCAAATACGGTGCGGCGGGTGCGCTGGCCGGCCATGCGCTCCACCATGGCGTTCGCGGCTTCCTGGCCGGCTGCGCGGCCGGCGCCTACCGCCGTCACCTTTACAACAAGCAGCAGCGTGATCAGAACGCCGCACCGGTGCCGGCCGGCCAGCCGACCTGATGGCATAGGCTTCGCGGTTGCCTCGTGGTTTCGATGTTTCAAACCTTGCGACTGCGCTGCCACCGATCTCGACGCCGCGGACGCCTCTGATGATTGTCTTCCGGGAACGTCGGACCCACCGGTCCGGCGTTTTCTGCCGTCCGTGTCGGCCATGACCGGCGGACCGGACGCCGATCGCTTCTTTCAATTCACTCCAACAAATCCGTCGGCGGCATCAACGACCCCGCCGGCTCCGTCGATGGCGGGAACGACGTCGCTCAGCAGCGAATAGTCGGCGACGATCTTGCGGCCCGTCGCGCGGATGGCATCGACGTAGCGCACGCCAAACAGGATGTCGCTCCCCTCGAAGGTGTGCATATCGGTGACCTCCTGACCGATGACCGGATCGCGGGCAGCCAGCGACAGGAAGAAGCGCAGTTCGGCGACGTCGGGCGATTCGGCGGCGAGGCCGAAAAGCGGGCTCGCTTCGTCGATGATGTGCATCACCGTGAGAAGCACCGGAAAGACCGGAACGCGTTGCCGCAGCAGCGGCAGCTCAACCACGCTGGCATGACGCAGCCCTTCTTCCGAGACGTTGCGAGAAAGCGCGTGGAGGTGGAAGCGCGTGTCGTGCAGCAGGCTGTTGCGGGCGTTTCCGATCCGCAGCATCAGGGTCGGCTTGCCGTTGTAGCGGGTGATGACGGGATGAGTTGCGTAGCGGACTTTTGCTTTGGGCTTGGAAAAGCGGACGAACAGCAGGCCGGTGATGATCGCGGTGAAGATTACTCCGACCAGGATCTCGAAGCTCGATACGAGGTGACCGTAGGTGGTCGTCGGGTACATCTCGCCGTAGCCCACGGTCGCCAGCGTTTCCAGCGAGAAGAAGAAGTTGCTGAGCAGAGGCCACGTCCCCTGGCTGCTCACCGAGCCCGGCTGCAGCGAATAAAGAAGCGCGAAGAACGTGTTGATCGCGAACTCGCAGGCGAGGAAAAGCAGCCCGAACTGCTTCCAGCTCATCGAGACGGCGAAATAATAGGGATCATGCGGGTCGAAGGTCCGCAGTCCCTTCTTGATGAATATCTGCGTCCCGAGCGAGAGCCGGACCGGACCGCGCTTGAAGCGTCGTCCGTGACGCGCCGGACCTTGGTCGTCGTTGAACGGCGCCATGATCGCTAGGCTCCCTAGGTTCTCGCCCGTCAAGATCCGGCCGGCCCGACGCACGACCAATTGGTCAGATCGAGCGACAGATGCCCACCATGGCCATCAAGAGCCGTGGTGGCGAGAAGCGCGACACGCGCTCCGGCAGTTTCGCGCTGCCCCGCCCAAATCCGACGCAGGCAAGCCGGCTTGCTCAAATCCCCGTGCCGCCGTCGGATGAGCTTCAGCCGGCCGATCCGGCCGCCGCCATGCGTCGTTCGGCGAGCCGCCGCTCGACGAGGTGCCGAGCCTGGAGGAAAGCGCCCTCGATATCGAGGTCGGTCGTGTCGAGCACCATGGCGTCGGTTGCCTGCCGCAGCGGCGCCGTGGCGCGCGAGCCGTCGCGTTCGTCTCGGCGGCGTATCTCGTCCAGAACGGCGGCGGGGTCGACGCGCTCGCCGCGCCGTTCGAGTTCGAGGCAGCGGCGGCGGGCGCGCGCCTGCACCGCCGCGATGACGAAGATCTTGGCATCGGCGTCGGGCACGATCACCGTGCCGATGTCGCGGCCGTCGAGAACCGCGCCGGTCGGGCGGCGGGCGAAGGATCGCTGCGCCTCGACCAGGGCCGCGCGGACCTCCGGCACGGCGGCGACGACCGACGCCGCCTCGCCCATCTCCTTGCCGCGCAGGCTGTCCTCGTCGAGCGCGCGAAGGTCCAGCGCGCGCGCCGCCGCGACCGCCGCCGCCGCATCCTCCAGCCTTTGCCCGCGCTGGAGCACGGCCCGGGCGGTGCCGCGATACAGCAGCCCGGTGTCGAGATGCGGCAGGCCGTAGGCGGCGGCAAGGCGCTTGGCCAGCGTGCCCTTGCCCGACGCCGCCGGCCCGTCGATGGCGATGACGATCGCGGCGACGACGGCCGCGGCGCTGGAGGCGCCGGTCACCGGAAGCTGGCTCCGAGGCGGCTCATGTCGGCCTCGAACGAGGGATAGCTGGTGGCGATCATGGCCGTATCGTCCACGCTCACCGGCTCGCGCGCGGCGAGGCCGAGCACCAGGAAGCTCATGGCGATGCGGTGGTCGAGGTGGGTGGCGACGAGGCCGCCGCCGCGCGCCACACCCCGGCCGCCCTGCACGACGAGGTCGTCACCCTCGACGGCGTGGTCCACCCCGTTGGCTGCGAGGCCGTCGGCGACGGCCTGCAGACGGTCGCTTTCCTTGACGCGCAGCTCGCTCAAGGCCCGCATCCGCGTTTCACCTTGCGCAAAAGCGGCGGCGACGGCGAGGACGGGATATTCGTCGATCATCGACGGCGCGCGCGAGGCCGGCACGTCGACGCCCCTCAAGGCAGCGGCGCGCACGCGCAGGTCGGCGACCTCCTCGCCACCCTCGACGCGCCGATCCAGCACCGTGATGTCGGCCCCCATCTCCCGCAGCGTGGTCAGCAGGCCGGTGCGCAGCGGATTCGTCATCATGCCCTCCACCACCACATCCGAGCCCGGCACCACGCTCGCCGCGACAAGGGCGAAGGCGGCCGACGAGGGATCGGCCGGCACGAGGATCGGCTGCGGCCGAAGTTCGGGACGGCCTTGCAGCGACACCCTGCGACCGCTCTCCCCGAAAGGCTCGACGCTGACGTCGGCGCCGAAAAAGGCCAGCATCTTTTCGGTATGGTCGCGCGAAGCGTCCGCCTCGATCACGGTCGTGCGCCCCGGCGAGTTCAGCCCGGCCAGCAGCACGGCCGATTTGATCTGCGCCGACGCGACCGGGGTCCGATACTCGATCGGCGTCGGTTCGGCCGTGCCCGAGATCACCAGGGGACAGCGGCCGCCGGCTGCCTCCTCCTCGACGGCCACGCCCATCAACACGAGCGGATCGAGGATGCGACGCATTGGACGCTTGCGCAGGGACGCGTCGCCGTCGAAACGGGCGCGCAGCGGATGGCCGCCGACGACGCCGAGCATCAGCCGCGCCCCGGTTCCCGCATTGCCGAAATCCAACGTACCCTGCGGCGGCAGCAGGGTGCCGATCCCGGTACCGTGCACGATCCAGCCCAAGCCGTCGCGCTCGATCGTCGCGCCAAGCGCGCGGCAGGCGGCGGCGGTGCGCAGCACGTCCTCGCCCTCCAGGAGGCCGGTGATCCGGGTGGCGCCGACGCTGAGCAGGCCCAGGATCATCGCGCGATGCGAGATCGACTTGTCGCCGGGTGGGCGAAGGCGGCCCTTGAGGGGGGAGCCGCGCTCGGCCGTCAGTTGCCGGGCCTGGTGGGCGTGCGACAAGCCTTGAAGTCTCCCGAGCGTTGAGGATGCGATGGTGCCGGCCCTAGCACGCGGCAGCGCGCGCTGTCACCCGGCGCGCCCGCATGGGCCGGCACCATCGGGCCGCCGCCCCTCACCGCCTGCTCGCGACGACCGCTACCGCTGGCTTGCGGTGATTTGGCTGCGGCGACGGCCTCTTCCACCGGACTTCGCCCGGCCCCTCCCCCGCTTCGCGAGGGAGCCCGGTCCAGTCATGCATCACCCTCGGCATCGGCGTGCCGGGTGGACTGTTCGAGCCGGCCGCGTGGAGAACGCTCAGCTCAAGTTCCATTTGACAGGGCGGCCCGCCGCCACTAACGGGGCCGGCTTGATGATCGCGGCAGCTCCCTTACCGCCGCCGGTCCCCTCTTTGCCCTCCCTTGAAGGTTCCTGTTCCGTGGCGAAACCAGACCTTGGCGGCAAGCAGAAGTGCCAGAATTGCGGAACGAAGTTCTTCGACCTCAACAAGGATCCGATCGTCTGCCCCAAATGCGGAACGGTTCAAGCCTCCACCGGCCCGACGGCGAGCCGCGCCGCAACGCGGCAGGCGGCGGTCGTCGAGGAGGACGACACCGAGGCGGATACGCCGGAAGTGGTGTCGCTCGATGACGCCGATCAGGTGGAGGACGGCAAGGTCGCGGCGGCAAGCCCCGAGGACGAGGTCGACATCGAGGCCGACGAGGCTGCCAGCGACGACGACGACACGTTCCTCGAAGAGGAAGAGGACGACGGCGGCGACGTATCCGACCTGATCGACGGCGACCTCGAGGACGACGAGGAGCGCTGAAGCGCCCGCTCAGCCCGCGTCGACGGCGGGCCGGCGCGCGGCGAGGATGGCGAACAGATCGTCGTCGGCGGCGGTGTCGGCGTTGGCGGTGGTCAGGAGCGTTTCGCCGTAGAAGATCGAGTTGGCGCCGGCGACCATGCAAAGCACCTGCGCCTCCCGCGACAGGCTGGATCGACCGGCCGACAGGCGCACGCGTGCGGCCGGCATCACGATGCGGGCGGTGGCGACCATGCGCACGAGGTCGAAGGCGTCCATCCTCGGCCGGGCGGCGAGGGGCGTGCCGGGCACGGGAACGAGGGCGTTGATCGGCACGCTTTCGGGGTGGGGATCGAAGGACGCCAGGACCTGCAGCATCGCCGCCCGATCCCGCACGCTCTCGCCCATGCCGATGATGCCGCCGCAGCACATTTCGAGACCGGCGCCGCGCACGGCGCGCAGGGTCCGCAGCCGGTCGTCGTAGCTGCGCGTCGAGATGATCGCGCCGTAGAAGTCAGGCCCGGTGTCGAGATTGTGGTTGTAGGCGGTGAGTCCGGCCGCCTTGAGGCGCGCGGCCTGATCCTCGTCGAGCATGCCCAGCGTGACGCAGGCTTCCATCCCCAGGGCGCGCACGCCCGACACCATGCGCAGCACCGCGTCGAACTCGCGGCCGTTGCGCACGCTGCGCCACGCCGCGCCCATGCAGAAACGGTCGGCGCCGGCGCGCTTGGCGCGGGCGGCGAGGGCGAGCACGGCGTCGGGATCCATCAACTCGACGCGGTCGAGCTTGACCTCGCGGTGATGAGCCGACTGCGGGCAGTAGGCGCAGTCCTCCGGGCAGCCGCCGGTCTTGATCGACAGCAGGCTGGCCCGCTGCACGTCGCTGGGATCGTGAAAGGCGCGGTGAACCCGGCTCGCCTCGGCGACGAGGTCGAGCAGCGGCCGGTCGTGGATGGCGGCGATGGCGGCGACGCTCCAGTCGTGGCGCAAGTCGTGGCGCAAGTCGTGGCGCAAGTCGTTGCCCACGTCGCGGCGCGCGTCGCGGCGGACATGGTCGCCGGCATCGTCTGCGCGGGCGGCATCGGGCTGGTCGAGCATCGAAACACCTGGATGGGCGGACGACCCTCGTTAAAGGATCAACCGGCGTGGTTCAAATCGCCGCGCGATCGGGCGACCCTGCCGGCGATCACGGCACCGGGATCGCGTAGCGGCCCATGAACATGGCGACGATCTCGTCGACGTGGGCCCGCATGCGCGCCCACGTCATCGGCGGCGAAGTCTGCAGCACCAGCCACGTCAGATGAAGGTTGGTCAGCACGGCGCCGAGAAAGATGCGGGCGGCGCGCTCGGTATCGGAGCAGGCAAGTTCGCCGCGATCGCACGCGGCGGCCAGGAACTCGGTCAAGCGTTCGCGGACGCGCTCGGGCCCGGCCTTCATGAAGAGGACGCCCAGTTCGGGATTGCGTGGGCTTTCGGCGATCACGATGCGGCAAAGGGCGACGGCGTCCTCGCCGCTCATGGTTTCAAGCATCTTGATCCCCAGCGAGCGCAGCACGTCGGCCACCGTTCCCGGCTGCTCGAAGCGCTCGTCGAGATCCTCCAGAAACGAGCGCGAGCGAGCCGAAACGATTTCGGCGAACAATTCCTCCTTGCTGCCGAAATGCCGGTACAGCGTTTCCTTGGACGCGCCGGCACGCGCGGCGATGCATTGCATCGTGGTGTCGGCGAAGCCGGTTTCAAAGAACACCTGCTCGGCGACGGCCGCGATCTCTCGCCGGCGCCGCTCGCCGCGTGGGACCGGGTTGCAAACCGGATGCACTTGCGCAGTTGACGCGACCATGCGCTTCCTGATTAATAGCCGAACCGGCGGGTTCGGTTGCCGCTGTGCACCCAAGCACTAATCGCCAGCAGCGGCAACCAACAACTTGGCGAGATGACCCCATGCCGAACGAGCGTGACGCATGAGCCGAAACGAACCCAAACTGCCCCAAGACCATCCCGAAGACGGAGATGTCCGCACGCGTCCCCGCGACGAGCGGCCGGCGCAACCTCATCCCGGCGAGGAGGCCGAGCATGGCGCCGGCGAAGACGACGAGCACGCCGGCGACGACGACAAGCAAACAGATGAATTGTCGCCCGACGAGAAGGACGAGGCTTCCCGCAAAGGGCGTCGCCCGCTGGTCCTGTTCATCGCCATCCTGGTCCTCGCCGGGCTGGGGCTGGGCGGCGTGTACTACTGGCTGGCGTCGCGCAACATCGAGGACACCGACGACGCCTACACCGACGGTTTCGCCGTGCAGATCGCCCCGCAGGTCGCCGGTCGCGTGGTGTCGCTTGACATCACCGACAACCAGTTCGTGCGCAAGGGGCAGGCGCTGATCCACATTGACCCGCGCCCGTTCATCAACACCCGCGATCAGGCCCAGGGCATGCTGGACACCGCCAAGGCGCAACTCGCCGGGCAGAAGCTTGCCGCCGAGGTGGCGCAGAAGAACTTCCCCGCCGCCCTGCAGGTCGCCGAGGCCAACCTCGCCGCCGCCAAGGCGACGCTGGCCCAGCGGCAAGCCGACTACGCCCGGCAGAAGAGCCTGCCCCGGCAGGCCACCACGCAGCAGGAGGTCGACAGCGCCACCTCCAACCTGCAGAACGCCCAGGCTCAGGTGCTGCTGATGCAGGCCCGCGTCGTTCAAGCCGAGCCGGTGCAGCAGCAGATCGGCGAAACGGAAAAGCAGGTCGGCCAGTTGCAGGGGCAGGTCGAGCAGGCGCAGGCGCAGCTCGATCAAGCCAACCTCAACCTGTCCTATACGGTGGTGAAGGCGCCGCAGGACGGCTGGATCACCCGCCGGCAGGTCGATCTCGGCAACTACGTGCAGACCGGGCAGCAGATCCTGGCCATCGTGTCGCCCGACGTGTGGGTGACGGCGAACTTCAAGGAAACGCAGCTCGACCTGATGCGCACGGGCCAGAGCGTGAAGATCACCGTGGACGCCTACCCCGACCTTGACCTGCGCGGCCATGTCGACTCGATCCAGCTCGGCTCGGGCTCACGCTTTTCGGCCTTCCCGGCGGAGAACGCCACCGGCAACTTCGTCAAGATCGTGCAGCGCGTGCCGGTAAAGATCATCATCGACAGCGGCCTCGATGCAACCCTGCCGCTGCCGCTCGGCATCTCCGTCGCACCGCGGGTGACGGTGCGATGAGCGGTCGCGCGGACACGGCGAACGCGAGCGCCCCCGAAGCCCGCGGCGGCGCCGGCCGGAGCGGGGCCGCCAAGCCGGCCGCGAACGGCAAGACCAAGAGTTCGGGGAAGCCGTCCGGCGACGCGCACGCGGGGCAGAACTGGAAGCCGCGCTTCAACCCCTGGCTGATCGCCGTCTCCGTGACGCTCGCCGCGTTCATGGAGATCCTCGACACCACCATCGTCAACGTGGCCCTGCCCTACATCGCCGGCTCGCTGGCCGTCTCGAGCGATCAGGCGAACTACGCCTTGACCTCCTACCTCGTCGCCAACGGCATCGTGCTCACCATCTCCGGGTGGATCGCCGACACGATCGGGCGCAAGCGCTATTTCCTGATCTGCCTCGCCATGTTCACGGTGTGCTCGTTCCTGTGCGGCATCTCGCAGTCGCTGGCGCAGATCGTGATCTTCCGCGCCATGCAGGGCTTCTTCGGCGGCGGTCTGCAGCCCAACCAGCAGGCCATCATCCTCGATACCTTCGAGCCGGCCAAGCGCGGCGCCGCCTTCTCCATCACCGCCATCGCCACCATCGTCGCGCCCGTGCTCGGGCCCCTGCTCGGCGGCTATCTGACCGTGACCTACGACTGGCGCTGGATCTTCTTCGTCAACATTCCCGTCGGCCTTCTCGCGGTGATTTCGAACTTCTTCCTGGTCGAGGACCCGCCGTGGGAGAAGGAGAAGCAGAAGCGCAAGGGGCGCGGCATCGATTACATCGGCCTCGGCCTGATCGCTCTCGGGCTGGGCTGCATGCAGGTGATGCTGGACCGCGGCGAGGACGACGACTGGTTCGGCTCGCCCTTCATCGTCACCATGGGCGTGCTCGCCTTCATCGGGATCTTCGGGGCGATCTGCTGGCTGCTCACGGCGAAGAAGCCGATCGTTAACCTCGACATCTTCAAGGACAAGAATTTCGCGATGGGCTGCACCCTGATCGCGGCGATGGGCTTCATCCTGTACTCGTCCGCGGTGGTCATCCCGCAGTTCTCGCAGCAGGTGCTGGGCTACGATGCCTACAATTCCGGGCTGATCCTGGCGCCGGGCGGCCTCGTCATCATCGCCCTCATCCCGATCGTCGGGGTCATTTCGAAAAAAGTGCAAACCCGCTACATCGTGATGTTCGGCTTCGCGCTGATGGGCGTCGCGCTGGTGTACTCGTCCGGGCTCGTTCCCAACATCGACTTCAAGACGCTGGTTCTCATGCGTTCGGCGCAGACGGCGGCGCTGGGATTCCTGTTCGTGCCGATCTCGCAAATCGTCTACCTGACGCTGCCGCGACGGCTGCAGTCGGACGGCGCCGCCCTGTTCTCGATGTTCCGCAACGTGTTCGGCGCGGTCGGCATTTCGCTCGCCACCGCGCTGGTCACGGAGCGCACGCAGGCCAACCAGGCGCACCTGTCGAAGTTCGTGACGCCGCTCTACGACGGCTATGCCAACTACATCCAGCAGAGCGAGGCGGCCCTGCGGGCCCTGGGGCGCGCACCGGGCTCGCTGAACCAGCAGGCCACGTCCCACGCCTTCACGGTCTTCAGGGGGCAGGCCCAGGTCCTGGGCTACTCCAACGTCTTCCTCTACACCTCCGTGATCGCCTTCATCGTGGTGCCCTTCTGCCTGCTCATATCGAAGAAGAAGGCGCAGGGCGGGGGTGCGGGGCACTGAATGGGCGCGCATTTTCCCGCTCCGCGCATCGGCGGTCGCCGCGTCGCGCCCGGCGGCGTGCCGGGCATATTTGAAACAGCGCTTGAGAATAGTTCGGTCGCGCAATCCCCTTCATGCTTTGGTGATTGCTTTTACTCCCGCGCCGTTCTGTGTGTTGTTGAGTGATGAGCAAGTTCAGGGCTGCGGTGAGTTCGATCTGCAACAGGCACACTGGTGCTGTTCTGGCGGTCCGCGCCCTGGTCGGCGTAGGCTTGGTCGGCGTCGGCGTGGCCGGCTGCGTGGGTCCGAACTTCGTGCCGCCGATCCCGGCCACCGCGGATAGCCGCACCTTTCTCGACACCGGCAGGGCGGTACGCACGCCAGTGGCGGTGCTGCCCGGCACCACCGGCGCGCCGACCGACGTGGCATGGTGGGCCAGCTTCAAGGATGCCGAGCTGTCGAGGCTCGAAGCGCGCGTCGCCGACCGCAACCTCGATGTGCGCACGGCCACCCTGCGCATCGCGCAAAGCCGGGCCAACGTCGCCTCCACCGCCTCGCAGGCGCTGCCGACGCTGAACGGGACGTTCCAGGACTACCGCCAGCAGTTCTCGCAGAACGGCCTGTTCTCGCTGGTGCCGATCCAGTCGCTCGCCGGCGCGGGCGGCGGCGGCGGTGCGGCGGGAGGCGGCGGCGCCAACCTGAGCCAGGCCAACCGCATCGTCACTGGCTTCAACAACTACGTCATCGGCTTCGACGCCGCCTGGGAACTCGACCTGTGGGGCCGCGTCGCCCGCTCGATCGAGGCGGCCGACGCGCAGTACGCGATGAACGAGGACATGCGCCGCGACACGCTGGTGTCGATGACGGCCGAACTCGCCCGCGATTACGTGTCGCTGCGCGGCACCCAGGAACTGATCCGCATCGCCAAGGACAACCTCAAGGTCGACCAGGAGATCTTCAACGTCACCAAGGTGCGCCAGGACAAGGGGTTGGTGACCGGCCTCGACGTCGAGCAGGCGGCGAGCCAGGTCGAGTCGGTCAGGGCGCAGATCCCCACGCTCGAAGCGCAGGAAATCCAGCAGATCAACATGATCTCCTTCCTGCTCGACGAGCCGCCGCTGGGGCTCTCCGCCGAGCTGATCACGCCCAAGGCGGTGCCGCGCAACCCGCCACGGGTGCCGCTCGGCCTGCCCTCCGAGCTGGCGCGGCGCCGCCCCGACATCCGCGAGGCGGAAGCGCAGCTGCACGCCGCCACCGCCAACATCGGCGTCGCCATCGCCGAGTTCTATCCGTCCGTGCGCCTCAACGCCGACCCGACGCTACAGGCACTCGATCCCAAGAACATCTTCAAGGGCACCTCGCTGCAATACATGCAAGTCGGCCCCTCGGTGACGCTGCCGATCTTCCAGGGCGGCCGGCTCAAGGCCAACCTGACCATGATGGAGAAGAGCCAGCAGCAGGCGGCGATCGCCTATCATCGGGCGGTGCTGAACGCGTGGCACGATGTCGTCAACCAGCTCACCAGCTACCGCACCGAGCAGCAGCGCCGCGACCGGCTGCTGGCGCAGGTCGGCCACGCCCGCCAGGCGCTGGCCTTCGCCCGCTCGCGCTACGACCAGGGCGTGGCCGACTTCACCACCCTGCTGCAGAACGCGCAGACGGTGCTCACGGCCGAGCAGCAGCTGGCGCAGAGCACCACCAACATCTCCACCGACCTCGTGGCCCTGTACAAGGCGCTGGGCGGCGGCTGGGAGCTGACATACCCCGACCCACACGCGCTGCCGCCTCGCGAACAGGTGCCGTTCACCCTGGCCGTCGCGCCCGGCGCGGGGTCGCCGCTGCAGCCCTGACGGCAGCCCCGGACGGCAGCCTTGGATGACGCGTTCGCGGCCGCGATCAGCCGATGGCGGCCGGCTCCGTGCGGAACGCCGCCGAGAACAGGGCCCTGGTGTAAACCTCGCGCGGCGCGGCGAAGATCGCCGCCGCCGGTCCGGCCTCCACCACCACGCCCTCGCGCATCACGATGATGTCGTTGGCCAGCGCCCGCACCACCCGCAGATCGTGGGAGATGAAGAGGTAGGCGAGCCTGCGGCGCTGCTGGATCGCGCGCAGCAGGTCCACGATCTGCACCTGCACGGACATGTCGAGGGCCGACGTGGGCTCGTCGAGGACGAGGAAGGCCGGCTCCAGCACGATGGCGCGGGCGATCGCGATGCGCTGGCGCTGCCCGCCGGAGAACTCGTGGGGGTATCGGTCCAGCGCCGAGGGATCGAGCCCGGTTTCGGCGAGCGCGGCGGCGACGACCTCGCGGCGGCGGGCGGTGCCGAGGTCCGGCCGGGCCAGCGCCAGCCCCTCGCCGACGATGTCGACGACCGGCAGGCGCGGCGACAGCGATCCGTAGGGGTCCTGGAAGACGACCTGCATGTGGCGGCGCAGCGGACGCATCGCCGACGCCCCGAGCGTGTCGATCGGGCGGCCGAGATAGCAGATGCGCCCCCTTGAGGCGATCAGCCGGAGGATGGCCAGCCCGAGCGTGGTCTTGCCCGAGCCGGACTCGCCGACGACGCCGAGCGTCTGCCCCTCGCGCACGGCGAGGCTGACGCCGTCCACAGCCTTGACCGCCCCGACCTCGCGGCGCAGCAGCCCGGCCCGGACGGGGAAATGCACCTTGAGGTCGTCGGCGCTCACCACGGTGGCGGCTGCGGCGTCGGCGGACGGCGCCGAGCCCTTCGGCTCGGCAGCGAGCAACGCCCTGGTATAGGGGTGCCGGGGATCGGCGAAGATCTGCGCCACGGGTCCGCTTTCGACGATCAGGCCGCGCTGCATCACCGCGACGTCGTCGGCAAGGCCGCGCACGATGGCGAGGTCGTGGGTGATGAACAGCATCGCCATGCCGTGGCGGGCCTGCAGGTCGCGCAGCAGGGCCAGGATCTGCGCCTGAACGGTGACGTCGAGGGCGGTCGTCGGCTCGTCGGCGATGAACAGGTCGGGTCGGTTGGCCAAGGCCATGGCGATCATCACGCGCTGGCGCTGGCCGCCGGACAGCTGGTGGGGATAGGCGCCGAGGCGGCCGGCGGGATCGCGGATGCCGACCTCCTTCAGCAGTTCCAGCGTGCGCGCACGCCGCGCGGCCCGGCCGCGCATGCCGTGCACGGCGAGCATCTCGCCGACCTGCCGCTCGATCGTGTGCAGCGGGTTGAGCGAGGTCATCGGCTCCTGGAACACCATGGTCACGGTTGAGCCGCGCAGCCCGCGCAGGCTCGCCTCGTCGGCGGCGAGCACGTCGGTGCCGCCAAGATGAATCGAACCGCCGACGCGTGTGCCGGCCGGCAGCAGGCGCGGGATGGCCAGCGCCGTGACCGACTTGCCGGAGCCGGACTCGCCGACGAGCGCGAGGGTGCGGCCCTTGGCCAGATCAAAGGAAACGCCGCACACGGCCTGCGTGCCGCCCGCCGCGGGGAAGCCGACGGTGAGGTCGCGGACGGCGAGGAGCGGGGTCACTCCAGAGTCTTGCGCGGGTCAAAGGCGTCGCGCGCGCCTTCGCCAATGAAGACGAGCAGGATCAGCAGGAGGCCGGTCGCCGAGAAGCCGGACACGGCCAGCCACCAGGCTTCGCGATGGCTTTGCGCCTCCTGCAGCAGTTCGCCCAGAGAGGCGGCGCCGGGCGGCTGGCCGAGGCCGAGGAAGTCGAGCGCGGTCAGCGCCGTCACGGAGGCGCTCATGATGAAGGGCAGCAGCGTCAGCGTCGCCACGGTGGCGTTGGGCAGCATGTGGCGCCAGATGATCTGCGCGTTGCTGAGGCCGAGCGCGCGGGCGGCGCGCACGTATTCGAAGTTGCGGGCACGCAGGAACTCGGCGCGCACCACGCCCACCAGATGCACCCAGTTGAACAGGAGCAGCACGAGCAGCAGGGACGTGAGGCTCGGCGCGATGAAGGAGGCGATGATGATGAGTACGTAAAGGCTCGGCAGCGCCGACCAGATCTCGATGACGCGCTGCGCCAGCAGATCGGTGAGGCCGCCGAAATAGCCCTGCACCGCGCCGGCGGCGACGCCGATGATCGAGGACAGGAAGGTGAGGGCGAAGCCGAACAGGATGGAGATGCGGGTTCCGTAGATCACCCGGGCGAGCACGTCGCGCGAGCCGCCGTCGGTGCCAAGCCAGTCCGTTTCCACGGCCGCGCAGCCGGCCGCCGGGCTGGCGCCGGCCCGCACCGCGCCCTCCTCGCATTGCGTCTTCGTCAGCGCCCAGGTCGGCTTCGTCGGCGCGGCGGTCGCGGCAGTGTAGTTCGGCGTGCCGTAGGAGAACCGGATCGGCGGCCAGATCATCCAGCCGTGGGCATCGACCTCGTCGGCGACCGCCTTGTTGCGGTAGTCGGCGGGTGCGAACAGGAAGCCGCCGAACCTGTCCTCGCCGTAGTCCCTGACGATCGGCGACAGCCACTCGCCCTTATAGGAGATCAAGATCGGCCGGTCGTTGGCGATGAACTCGGCGAACAGCGAGGCGGTGAAGATGATCGCGAACAAGATCAGCGACCAGTACCCGCGGCGATGGCGGCGGAAGACGGCGAGGCGGCGCCGGTTGATCGGCGACAAGGCCCATGAGCGAGCCGAAGCCCGCGCGGCCGGCGCGATCTCACCGATCCCGGTGCCCCCGACCCGTGTCGGCGCTTCAACCATCGCTCGCCATCACGCCATTTGCCACCCGATCCTGCGCCATCAGATCTGGCGCCGCTCGAAGTCGATGCGCGGATCGATCCAGGTGTAGGTCAGGTCGGAGACGAGGTTCACCAGCAGGCCGATCAGCGCGAAGATGTAGATGTTGGCGAAGACGATGGGGTAGTCGCGGTTGAT
>CALMGA010000127.1:0-222 GCA_937863205.1 uncultured Beijerinckiaceae bacterium
GAGAGAGGGTATCGGCGGTGGTGCGCCCACTGCCATCGCTTAGGGTTTGAATCCATCCATCCTGTTGTCATCCTGTTGTCTTGGCGACGCGATGGCGGAGGTGTTTTGGCTGTCGGACGAGCAGTGGGCGGAGATCGAGCCGTTCATGCCGAAGAACCAGCCCGGCCCCGAGCGCGAGGACGATCGGCGCATCATCTCCGGCATCCTGCACGTGCCGACCTC
>CALMGA010000127.1:232-1977 GCA_937863205.1 uncultured Beijerinckiaceae bacterium
CCCGACTACGGGCCGCGCACGACGGTTCTCACAACCGCTTCGACCGCTGGTCGGGGCGCGGTTCCTGGCGGGCGATGCTGGCCGCGCTCGCCAAACCTGGTTGATTGGAGCCGGATGGTCGGGCGAGGCGGCCGCCATCGACGCGCCCTACGTGAAAGCGCACCGCTCGGCGCAGGGCGGCAAGGGGGGCTCGCGCGCAGGCCATCGGCCCGTCGCGGGGCGGCCAGACGACCAAGCTCCACGCCCTCGTCGACGTGCTCGGCCGCCCGGCGTCCTTCTCCTCACCCCCGGCAACAGCAGCGACGTGACCACCGCTCCGGCGGTGCTGGCCGAGGCGCCCGGCCGCATCCGTCGCCTGGCGGCCGACCGGGGCTACGACGCGAACCGGCTGCGCGCCGCATTGCGCAGCAAGGGCATCATCCCCGGCACGCGCACCCGCAAGCGCCGCATCCAGCATGACAAACGCCGCTATCGCGAGCGCTGGCGCATCGAAGCCACCATCAACCGCCTCGAGGACTTCCGCCGCATCGCCACACGATACGACAAGCTCGCTCAGAACGAGGCCTCCGCCGTCGCCCTCGCCGCCGTCATCGCCTTCCGGTGCCGATCGAGCCCAGGCCCCAGGCGCCAATCGCCTCTCGCTTGCTCTCGGAACTGCGCTACAGTTTGAAACAACGTTACGACAGAAGGACGTCATCGGTGAATGGGAGCCAATGGCGGGCGCCGTAGGTGGTGTTCGCCTTGAGAACGCGCGCTGGGTCAACGGCCTGACATGGGCAGACATCAGCAGCGAACTGGAGCGTCGGAAGGAAACAACGAAGACCGGGGCCATCGCTGCGCATGGTTCGAAGCTCTGCCCGCTTGTGAAGGGCCTCATCGACCGGATACCGCTACCGGAGCGTGTCGGCCCGATAGTTATCGATGAGAAATCAGGCCGCCCCTATGCGAGGGACGGATACGCCCGCGAATGGCGCGTGATCGCCGAAGCGGCGGGCATTCCCAACACCATCAAGAATAGGGATGCTCGCGCCGGCGGCATCTCCGAAGCTGATGATGCAGGAGCCGACATCGAACAGATTCGATCGGCTGCTGCTCATTCCCAAGCTTCCACGACGGCCCGTTACATTCGCGGGACGATCGGGAAGTCGCGGCAGATGGCATCTCTCGGAAGTGCCCACCGCGCCTCGAAGAACATGTCATAAACTGGAGTGGGGGAAGCGACAGGGAACGCAGGGTCCAACGAGGTGGCGATTAACCAGTTGTTCGCACCAGCTTTATAATTGGAGCGGGCGAAGGGAAACCGCTCCCTAAATCTGGAAGTCATTGTTGCGCAGAGAGATAGCGAGTCTCGACGGCGTCCCGCTATATCTTATTTGATACCGGTTTAGCCGCCGATTTTGCGCTCGCCGACGTGATCGAAAGCGTGGTTCAGTCCCGCCTGTTGGACGCGACCACCACCCGCATCTGACACGAGCGGCAGGGCGTCGAAGCTCCTGCCGTTGCGACCTTCGACGATCAGCAAGCTTCCGCCGTGGCGCCAAGCCGCGTTCGCATTATCACGCCCCGTCGGGGCGAGGAGGAATCGTGTTGAATAGGGCGGCCCGGTTAGCCATCGCGACGCAGAAAGGCGGAGGTGGGAAGTCCACACTCCTCGTCTCCGTGGCCGCCGCCGCCCGGCCCGGCGGGGGGCGGGGGCGGCTGGGTGGTGCGGGTGCACAAGGCGCGGGCGGGTTGTGGGGGCCGGG
>CALMGA010000127.1:1987-2956 GCA_937863205.1 uncultured Beijerinckiaceae bacterium
ATCTTGAAAAGGTCATCGCGGCCTTGGAGGCGAATGGCTGCGATTTCGTCATCATCGACACGCCGGGCACGGACTCCCCAGACGTCGATGCGGTGCTTCGCATCGCCGACCTCACGATTGTGCCTGTCCAGCCCCGGTTGCCCGATCTGCACGCGGCCCGCGTGACCTATGCAAAGGGCTGTCAACTCAGCAGGGCGTGCTTCCACCTGCTGACGAGGGTCCCCGCGCAAGGCAATCGGCTCGCCCAGGCGCACGCCTTCCTCGCCCAGTTGTCGGCTCGCTGGCTGACGGCCCTGCTCGGCGACCGCGTCGACCATGAGGAGGCCTTCAAGCGCGGCCTGGGCGTCACCGAACACAACCCCACCGGAGCAGCTGCTCGCGAGATCGCGGCCGTTTGGGCCGCGATTGAACCCTACCTCTGAAAGAAAGATTGGACATGGCAAAATCGCCGACTGTCAGCTTGACTGACGCCCTCGAAGCTCTATCCGAAGTCAAGACTTCGGAGGATATTGTGGCACTTTCTCCCGAGCAAATTGAGGCTACCGGCAAGCCTCGTGCAAGGGAGGATACGATGCCTTCCAAGCTGCCTGAGCTGATTAGCAGCGATCGCCGGGAGTGTAACTTCGACTTTGGTAATATGCCGCAGAGCATTGTAGTTAAGGTCAAGTCCCTGCACCGCGGTGTTTACGATAAGGTCCACGATGCGATCATCGGCATCGGAGAAGATCTGCTTCGAATGAAGAGGCTGATCGACAAGCATGGCGATAAGGGGGCATGGTCGCGGTATTTGTCTTCAGGGTTGCCGATAAAGGAGAGATCCGCAAGACACTATATGGCGGCGGCAGAGACTCGCGCACTTCTTGGACCTTCTGCAACCGTTGCAGAGAAGCTTCCGCTGACCGTGCTTTACAAGATGCCCAAGGCGCCCGGTGAGGTCGTGGAAGAAGTCGTGCGGCGTGTTCAGGAAAA
>CALMGA010000127.1:2966-3940 GCA_937863205.1 uncultured Beijerinckiaceae bacterium
GCTCAATCGGCTGCAGTTCCGACCGCACCTCCCGTGAAGGCGAGCGAGCATGCCGACACCACGGTGATGGGCTTGGATGGCGATCGCGCCGGTGAAGAAGACGTCAATCAGCAGCGCGCATCCACGGTGGCCGCGGCTGAAGCTGTGCAACCCTCTGTTGCCGCAGCGCTCGAACTGATTGCGCAGTTGCGCGAGCATTACAATGATCAGGAAATCATCAAGCTTGATGATTTGTGGCAGACTGCCGGGCCGGGCGCACTTCGCCGAAGGCTGACCTCCCAATAGAAACGCAGTGAGGACTTCTTCAACGAACTGACGAGTTTTCACTTTAACAGTTTTCGTGTGACCCTTACTTTGTGTGATGCTTTCAATCGCCAATTTCGTCAAACGACATGCGGCCGATATTGAGATCTTGCTTTGAGATCGAATGCTCAGCTGGTTGTTTCGAAATCTTTTCCGTATCGACCCAAGCTTCCCCTCACAATTTCGGATGATAGATACTTTTGCGGCACGAGTGAATTAATTATGAAAGTAACGCCTTGCAAGTCTCACTCAGTTACTGTCCTGAGCATCCCAATGCTTGTCGGGAACTTTGCATATAGATGCACACCAAAAAACTTTTCAGCACTCTATGCCTCGAAGTCAGAGAGCGTCGGCGGATCTTGCTTAGAATTGACAACTTTGGAAAGCAAATATGAGCAGATACGAAATCTCCTGTCTTAAACGCGGATACAAAGCCGCTGTAGGCTACGATCCACCAATGAAAACATATTTCGGTGAGGTATACCGAGTCAGAGGATTGCGATATTCCTCTATACTGTGGCTTGGAAGCATTCCAGAAGAAATCGAGAGCGTAGAAGATCTCCAGTGCTTGCTGGCTGGCTACGTTCAACTTGATGAGGCAATGGTCGTCAGATTGCAGACGGATAGGATCGAAGCCTCTCTGCGCAACGTAGCTTATCCTAACGTATGGC
>CALMGA010000128.1 GCA_937863205.1 uncultured Beijerinckiaceae bacterium
GACATAATGGGGCCTCATCGCATCATGTCCAAGGTCATCTCGGTCTGCGGCCAGCGGGTTCGCTCCAGGCTCACGCGCACGACGCCAGCCATGGCTGCTTTCGGCCTTGCCGCCGGGCTCGTCCTGATGCCCGGTACGGCCAACGCTGGTTTCTTCGAGCAACTGTTCGGCATTCAGCCGACGCCGGCGCCCGCTCCAGAGGCGGCGCCCACTCTTGCGCCCCGAAGCTATGGCTATGTGCCCCGTCGTCTGGTCCATCGTCCGGTGCACAGGCATGTCGTCGCCGTCATCAAGTCGGAGCGGCAAACCCCGACAGACCTGATGCATGACACGACCTTGCACAAGGGTGATGCGGTGATGATGAAGGATGGTCTTCACGTCTACGAAGGAAGCGACAAGTCCATCCACGAGGCGGACGACTTCGTGCCGCTCGACGAATCCGGACTGTCCCGCAAGAGGCGGCTGGTTCTGGCCTCGATCGACACGACGCGCGCGTCCGTCACCCAAAACGACAACGACACGCTGGCGTCCGGTCGATCCGCGGCGGTCGGCGCACCGATCAACGAGGGCTTCGCGTTTACCGACCCCAATGGCAAGAAGCTGCGCTACGTCGGCCCTTGATCGGGATCATCGACCGTCGCGGGGTCCGGCGGCTTCAGGTTTCGCCGTCCGCCAGGGCAGCGAGAATACCGGCCGCGAGCGGGCGGGTGATACGCCGCCCCGCAGCAAGCGCCGCTTCGTCCACCGCCGCCACGAAGCGGTTGGCGGCATCGAGTGATTGCTCGCAATGGCGGGCGGCATAACTCACCACCTCCTCATCGATCGCGATCTGGCGATCTGCGAAGAGCTTGACGATGACCGCCTTGATCAGATCGGCGTCCGGTTGGTCGATCATCGCGATCGGGGCTAGCCGCAGCCGCGAGAGCAGGTCTGGCGTTCGCAGGTGCCATGACACCGGCGGCGTTCGCGCCGTCAGCAGCAGACCCATCTTCGTCTCGCGCATCGCGTTGAGGAAGTGGAACAGGTCGGCCTCGCGGATCTGCAACCTGTCACAATCTTCCAGCACAGCCGGCGTCTCGCATGGTTCAGGACGCGCGACGTTTTCGGCTTGAAGGAGTCGCGCTTCGCTCTTCTCAGTCCAGATCGCGGCGAGATGGCTCTTGCCGGATCCGGCGGGGCCGATCAGCAGTAGCACCGGGTCGGGCCAGTCCGGCCATCGCTGCACGGCGGCGTGGGCGGCCTCGTTGCAGGCGGAAACAAGGAATTCGTCGCGCGCGTAGGACGGATCGCGGGCGAGGTCGAGGACGAGTTGGCGCGCAGGGCGCCATCCACCCGTTCGTTCCCCATCCCGCGGTTCGCTCATGCCGTGCGCGACTCCAGCGGCGGCGGCAGTGGTGCAAGGGAACCCGCGTCCTGCGACGACGGCTCGGTCGGTGCGAGGACCCGAACCTGGGGCTGAACCAGCATGGCGCCGGTGTAGATCGGGCTCTTCTTGTAGCGGTCGGCGCCGAAACGCAGAAGCACGCCGATGGCGGAGGCGACCGGCACGGCGACCAGCAGGCCGGTGAAACCGAACACGCTGCCGAAGCCGAGCAGTGCGAAGATGATCCAGACCGGATGCAGGCCGACCTTGTCGCCGACCAGCTTGGGCGACAGCACGTTGCCTTCCAGGAACTGCCCGATCAAAACGATGCCGAGGGCTTCCACCGGCAGGTGCCAGCTCGGCCAGCCCTGCACCACCGCGATCAGCAGCGACAGAACCAGCACCATCAGCGAGCCGACGTAGGGGATGAAGGCGAGCAGCCCGCCGGTGATGCCGATGAGGAGGCCGAAGTTCAACTGGATCAGGCTGAGCCCGATACCGTACCACGCCGCCAGGAACAGGCAAACGAGGCCCTGCCCGCGCAGAAACCCGGCCAGGGCGCGATCGATGTCGCGGGCGATGGCGCGAACGGTGTTGCGGTCGCGCGGTGGCACCAGCCCGTCGATCGATGCGATCATCTTGGGCCAATCAACGAGCATGTAGAAGGCCACCACCGGCGTGATCACGACGAGCGAAAGCAGGTCGAGCAACGCCGCCCCGCGGGACAGCAGGCTGTTGCCGAAGCTGACGAACCAGTTCACCACCTTGTTGATGATGTCGTTGGCCGAACTCGACAGATCGGACAAGCGACCGCCCAGCCCGTATTTCTGCATCAGATTGCCGATCCAGCCATGGGCGACCTGTTCGCCGGCGGAGGCGCCAAGCTCCTGTGCCTTGCGGACCAGATCGGGAAAGGTCTTGATGAAACCGGACACCTGCCGGGCCAGCATCGGCGAGAACAGGGCGATGGTGAGCGCGATCACCACCAGCGACACGACCAGGATCACCGAGGCCGCGCCGGCTCGACCGAGCCCGACCCGCTCCAACCGATTGACCAGAGGATCAAGCAGATAGCCGATCACGAGGGCGACGACGAAGGGCGGCAGAACCGCCGAGAACAGCCAAAGAAGGCCGCAGAGTATGACAAAGGCAGCCAGCCAGAAGGCGGCTTGCCAGCCCAGAACGATGCCCCTTCCCACGATGCTTCGGTCTCGCTCGTTCGAGGCGCGCTGCCTCCGTCAAATGGCAGTGCACCCGGCCAGCGTCAATCCGTCGTCGCTTGACGTCGCGGTGCAACCGCCGGGTCCCGCCTCAACCCCATCAAATCCCGGACCGCCGCGCTTGCGCGTCGGGCGCGAGATGCTTACGGCGTCAGGGGTGAACGATGATCTCCGCAGCAAGCCGCAGCCCGGCCTGACCTACGCCGATGCCGGCGTCGACATCGCGGCCGGCAACGCCTTGGTGGAGCGCATCCGGCCGCTGGTGCGCGCCACACGCCGGCCGGGCGCCGATGCCGAGATCGGCGGCTTCGGCGGCTTGTTCGACCTCAAGGCGGCAGGCTTCCTCGACCCGATCCTGGTTGCCGCCAACGACGGCGTCGGCTCCAAGGTGAAGATCGCCGCCGAAACCGGGCGGCACGCCACGGTCGGCATCGACCTCGTCGCCATGTGCGTCAACGATCTCGTGGTTCAGGGTGCCGAGCCGCTGTTCTTTCTCGATTATTTCGCCACCGGCCGGCTCGATCCGGCTGTTGGCGCGGCCGTGGTGGAGGGGATCGCCAGCGGCTGCCGGGAGGCGGGCGCCGCGCTGATCGGCGGGGAAACGGCGGAAATGCCCGGCCTCTACGCCGGCCGCGACTACGATCTTGCCGGCTTCGCCGTCGGCGCGGCCGAGCGCGGGCAGCTGCTGCCGCGCCCCGACATCGCACCGGGCGATCTCGTGCTCGGCCTGTCGTCGAGCGGCGTGCACTCGAACGGCTTCTCGCTGGTGCGCCGCATCGTGGCCGCGAGCGGCCTCGCCTGGACCGATCCCGCCCCCTTTGCCACTGGCGCGGATCTCGCGGACGCGCTGCTCACCCCGACCCGCATCTACGTCAAGCCGATCCTCGCCGCCCTGCGCGCGCAGGGGACGCGCTTCGGCGTGAAGGGGCTCGCCCACATCACCGGCGGCGGCTTCCCCGACAACATCCCGCGCGTGCTGCCCGAGAGCTGCACCGCCCTCGTCGACCTGTCCGCCATTCCCGTGCCTCCGGTGTTCGGCTGGCTGGCGCGGGCCGGCGGCGTTCGCGAGCCCGAAATGTTGCGCACGTTCAACTGCGGGATCGGGATGATCGCCGTGATCGCCGCAGCCGAGCGCGATGCTGTTGTCGCCGCACTCGCCGCCGCAGGCGAGCGGCCGGTGGCGCTGGGTCGCATCGTCGTGCGCGGCGAGGGTCCGGGCGTCCGCTTCACCGGGCGCCTCGCCCTGTGAGGACCGGCCGCCCTTGAGGAACACGCGGATCCGCACCGCGATCCTGATCTCCGGTCGCGGCTCCAACATGGAAGCGCTGATCGAGGCGGCGCGCGCGCCGGATTATCCTGCGGAGATCTCCCTCGTGCTGTCCAACCGCCCGGAGGCGCCCGGCCTGAGACGGGCCCGCGACCTCGGCGTCGCCGTGGGCGCCGTGGACCACAAGATCTACGCCGGCCGCGAGGATTTCGAGCGCTCGATGCAGGCGATGCTGCAGATCCACCGGATCGGCCTCGTCTGCATGGCCGGGTTCATGCGCATGGTGACGCCCTGGTTCGTCGGGCAATGGCAGGGGCGCATGCTCAACGTCCACCCCGCCCTGCTGCCGGCCTATCGCGGTCTCGACACCCACGCGCGGGCTCTGGCCGACGGCGTCAAGATCCACGGATGCACCGTGCATTTCGTCGTGCCGGCGATGGACGAGGGACCGATCCTCGCGCAGGCGGCGGTGCCCGTGCTCGACGGCGACACGGTCGGGAGCCTCGCCGCCCGGGTGCTGGCGCAGGAGCACCGCATCTATCCCGCCGCCCTGGCTCGCGTCGCCGCCGGCGGCCTCACCGTGCAGGGCAACAGGGTGTACGATCCCGTCCCCGCCCGCGAAGCGGAGGCGCTGGCCGTACCGCCGCCGTGATCCCACAGCCGCAAGCCCGCCACCGCGCGAGGCGGGAAAAGGTCGGGGCCCGATCAGGACGGGGCGATGACCTTGAACGGCTGCGAGGTCGTCATCGTCTTGCCGCCGTTGAGGTCGCGGAACCGCAGTTCGAGCGTGTACTGGCCGGGCGGCAGGACCTTGATGCCGAGCGAGCCGGTCAGATAAACGTCGCGGCGCCGCGTGCGCGTCTTGCTGTTGAGCGCGAAGAACTTCTCCTTCGTAAAGATCGCGTTGCCGCCGTCGTCCTTCAGAACGAGGTCCGCGCTCACGCCGTAGGAGAGCAGGCCGCCGTCCTTCTTGAAGGTGACGCCGATCGGCTCGACGTAGAAGACGACCTGTTCCGACGCCTTATACTCGTTGCTGCCGCGCGGGTCATAGTCGCCGAGCAACGTGGCCTCGCGTTCCACCAGGGTGAAGACCTGCGCCGTGAGCGGCAAGGCGTCGGCGGCCGCGTCGGCCTCGGCCTGCTTCGCCCGATAGGCGTCGACTCCGCCGGCGGGCGCCGTCTTGGCGACCCCGGCGCCACCCTCGACCGCGCTGCCGAGGTCGTCGAAAGGTCCGGCCGCCGCCGGTGCCGAAAGCAGCAGAGCCGCCGCGATGATGGAGATCGTTCGCATGTTCCAGCCCTCCGCCGCAGCCTTAGCCGACGATCTCGTTGCCGCAGAACCATTGCGCGATTTCGACCTCCGCCGTTTCGACGGCATCCGAACCGTGGGCGGAGTTTTCGCCCACGGAAAGCGCGTGGGCCGCGCGGATGGTGCCCGGCTCGGCCTTGGCCGGATCGGTGGCGCCGAGCACGTCGCGGTAGGCCTTGATCGCGTTCTCGCCTTCCAGCACCTGCACCACTACCGGGCCGGCGATCATGCTGCCGACGAGTTCGCCGAAGAAGGGGCGCGCCTTGTGCACGGCATAGAAGGTTTCCGCCTGCTCGCGGGTCATGCGCAGGCGCTTCTGCGCCACGATGCGCAGGCCGGCGGCTTCGATCAGCGCGTTGACGGCTCCCGTCAGGTTTCGGCGCGTCGCATCCGGCTTGAGGATGGAGAAAGTGCGTTCGATCGCCATGGGGCTGAAGTCCTGCGGTGCCGGTTGAAGCGCCGGTGTAGCCAGGGGGGTCGGGCAAGGCAAGCCGCAGCGGCCGCGATGCCGGGCGACCGACCCCTGGAGTTCTGCCAGGCGGTCACTCCAAGCGGGGCCGGATGAGCGCGGCGGCCGGCGGACGGGGAAGCAGCAGCGCCAGGCACAACAGGGCGAGGGCGCCGGCCGGCACGAGAAGGGTGAGGAGATCGAGGCGCAGGGTGAGCAGCCCGCCGCATACCGCGCCGCAAAAGAAGCTGAGGATCACCGCGGCGAGGGGGCCGGCGTCCCTGAGTTTGGACGCGCTGGGCGGCGTCAGGCCTTCGGCGACGAGGCTGGAGAAAGCCTGCAGGTTGCCGGTCATGAACACCGAATTATAGGTGCGCTGCCCCAGCGAACGGAAGCTGGTGTTCTGCATGGCCGTGCTCATCGTGATGATCGGCACCAGGACACGATTTTCGAAGTGGTGGGGCAGCAGGGCGAGACCGCCGAGCACCAGGATTTCCACCAGAAGCGCGAAGATCTGCGGCCGACCGCGCAAGATCCGACGCATTCCATCGCGCATCAGCCCCTGGGCGATCACGACGCCCACGATGTAGGCGAGGATCGGCAGGACATAGATCGCGAGGCGATTGTCGGAGCCAAGATTGAGGCCGAGCAGAACCATGTTGCCGGTCATGAAGCTCGCGAACGCATGCCCATGACCGACATAGGCGAAGGCGTCGAGCAGTCCGGCGCCGGCCGACAGCACCACCGCCGTCACGAGGCCGTCTGGTCGAAGAAGCGAAGCTCCTTCCGCGGCGGCGGACGGCCTGTTGGCAGAAGCGCTCATGCGACGGCGCTCAGAACGAAGCGTGGGTGGACAAGCGCGGCCCTACCCTGCGCCGGGCACGGATTGGTTGCCGGCAAGTGTCGATGCCCGCCGCTGCGCCGCCCGTCCGCGAAGGCTCGCCTCGTTGAGGGCCCGCAACGTTTCGGGATGCGTCGCGATCGACTCGGCTACGCGCACGGCGGCTTCGAGCTGATCTTCGCTCAAATGACGGATCGCCGGGCGGGAGACGGTTCGCGTCCAGGGCGCGCCCAGGATCGCATCGAGGCAGACGCGCATGAAGCAGTGATCGAGCGAAATGGGCCAGTCGCGCTCCCGCGCCATGGCCGGCAGAACCCTCCGCGTCAGGTCGAGCCAGCGACGGAGGGCAACGGCGCGTCGGCCCGACGCTCCCTCATCGCCGGCATCCAGGCGCGGCAGACGCGGATCCGGCGCACGCCGACTTAGCATGCGCGGGTCTGAAGAAGAAGGCCAATCAGTCCTCGACATCGGCCGACGGGCGGTCGCCCCCGGTGGCGGTCTCGACCTTCCAGCGACCGTCGGCATCCTGATACTCGATCACCTCGTCGTCGCCGCCGCGCTGCTGCTCGGCCGCGACGGCTTCGGCGGCGTCATGGGCCTCCTGATGCGTCGCAAAGGTTTCGGAAAACACGTCGCCGAGCTTGTAGGCCCAACCTCCGTCATGCTCCACCACGGTGTAGGTCACCTTTGCCATGTCGTTTGCCATGTCGTTCCCCTGTCTGCCGGGCGGCGAACGGGCGCATGCGCCGCGCGGTTCCGGCGCCGTTGACAACCTGATCGCGCGAGGGGTCCTCGCGCGTCATGAGCGGGGATGCGGCTGCCGGCAAGCGGCGGAGCCCTTTCCGGCGCTTCCGCGCGTGGTGCAAGCTCCGGCCACTACGGGACGCTCCAGCCCTCGCCGGCACGGACCAATCGACTTCGGGTCGCCGATCGGATCACGAGCGCGGCAGCCGGAGCGGCGACGAGGGTCGCGCCGCCTGCCTTCGCGCGAGCAGGCGGCGGAACGGCCAGATGAGCTGGTCGCGCAGCCGCGGCGGCAGCGGGTCGCGCACGCCGATCCGAGCCGGCGGCCGGCGGGCCTCGTTGAAGTAGGTCGCGAAGACGAGATCCCAGATCACGAGGTTCTCGCCGTAGTTCCGGTTGCCCTCGCTGAGCTTCATGGAATGGTGCCAGCGGTGCAGTTCCGGCGTGTTGAAGACATAGGACAGCGGCCCGAAGCGCATCGCCGCGTTGGTGTGCGTCATCAGGCCGATGTAGCCGGTCAGCGCGGACAGCCACGCCATCACCTCCGCCGGCGCGCCCGCGATCAGCAGGATGGTGACGCCGGGCACCACGCTCTTCAGGGCATCCACGAAGTGAAAGCGGCCGGAGTTGACGCACCACAGCTTGGTGACGCCGTGATGGATGGCGTGGAACTCCCACAGCGGCGGCCATTCGTGGGCGAGGCGGTGCGCCCAATAGGCGGCGAACTCGGCGACGGCGAGACCCAGCGCGACCTGTGCGGCGAGCGGCCAGCGATGCGGCCAAAGGCCGTGGTGGCCGCCCGTGGCGATCAGCGCCGACAGGCCGATGACGGTCGAGAACACCACCAGCACCTGCACCGTGCCGCTCGCGACCAGCGTGTGGCCGAGATCGAGCCAGAGCTGCCCGTCGGAGGGCGCCCAGCTCGCCTCGTGCGGCATGAGGTGCTCCAGGGCGAGCAGGGCCGCGACAAGGGCGAGGTAGGTCAGGTTGAAGGCGAGGACCGGCAGGCCGTGCGCGAAGCCGAAGGCCGTCGCCGCGACCGAGCCGGCCAGCAGCGCCGGCCAGGCGGCATAGGCGAGGATGTGGCGCAGCTTTCCCTGAACTGTCATGGCCGGCAGTGTACAGGGCGAGCGCACCCGCCGCCACGGCCTTGCTATCCCCTCCGCTCCGCGCGAAAACGCGATCGTGCTCCACATCTCCGACATCACCCTGCGGCTTGGCCCGCGCGTTCTCTTCGATCACGCCTCGGCCGCCCTGCCCGAGGGGGCGCGCATCGGGTTGGTCGGGCGCAACGGCACCGGCAAGACAACGCTGTTCAAGATGATCGCCGACGAGCTGCAGCCCGATGGCGGCATGCTGTCGATCCCCAAGCAGATGAAGATGGGCCGCGTCGAGCAGGAGGCGCCGGGCGGCCCCGGCACGCTGATCGACTTCGTGCTCGCCGCCGACGTCGAGCGCGCCCGGCTGACGGCGGAAGCCGAGACGGCGCTCGATCCCAACCGCATCGCCGAGATCCAGACCCGGCTCGTCGACATTTCCGCCCATTCCGCGCCGGCGCGGGCGGCGCGCATCCTGTCGGGGCTGGGCTTCGATTTCGCCGCGCAGGAGCGGCCGCTGTCGTCCTATTCCGGCGGCTGGCGGATGCGGGTGGCGCTCGCCGCCGTGCTCTTCGCCGAGCCGGACCTGCTGCTATTGGACGAGCCGACGAACTACCTCGACCTTGAGGGCACGCTTTGGCTGATCGACTATCTCGGCCGCTATCCCGCGACGATCCTGGTCATCAGTCACGACCGCGACATGCTGGATGCCGTGTGCGACCACATCCTCCATCTCAATCACGCCAAGCTGACGCTGTGGACCGGCAACTATTCGTCCTTCGAGAAGCAGCGGCGCGAGCAGCAGGCGATCGAGCAGAAGCACCAGAAGAAGCAGGACGAGCAGCGCCGCCACATGCAGGCCTTCGTCGACCGCTTCCGCGCGTCCGCGACCAAGGCGACGCAGGCGCAAAGCCGGCTGAAGATGCTGGCCAAAATGGAACCGGTGTCGGCGCTGGTCGACGGCGACGTCCTGCCGATCATCCTGCCCTCGCCGGCCAAGCCGCTGAAGCCGCCGATCGTCACCTTCGACAAGGCCAGCGTGGGCTACGACGGCAAGGCGGTCCTCAAGAACCTGAACCTCACCATCGCCGACGACGACCGCATCGGCCTGCTCGGTGCCAACGGCAACGGCAAGTCGACCTTCGCCAAGCTCGTCGCCGGCCGCCTCGACGTGATGGATGGCATCGTGCGCCGCTCGTCCAAGATGCAGGTCGGCTTCTTCGCCCAGCATCAGGTCGACGACCTCGACGAGGAGGCGACGCCCTACGGCTGCGTGCGCCCGCTGATGCCGCACGCGTCCGAGGCGCAGGTGCGCGGCAAGTGCGCGCAATTCGGCTTCGCCAACGTCAAGGCCGAGACCAGGGTGGCGATGCTGTCGGGCGGCGAGAAGGCGCGCCTGCTGATGGGGCTCTCGACCTTTCACGGGCCGCACCTCCTCATCCTCGACGAGCCGACCAACCACCTCGACATCGACTCGCGGGCGGCGCTGATCGAGGCCATCAACGAGTACAAGGGCGCCGTGATCCTGGTCAGCCACGACCGCTACCTGCTCGACGCCTGCGCCGACCGGCTGTGGCAGGTTGCCAACGGATCGGTGACGCCGTTCGACGGCGACATGGACGACTACAAGGCGGCCGTGCTCGGCACCGACGCCAAGCCGCGCCACAAGGCGCGCCCGTCCGCCGAGGACGGAGCGAACGGGGCGTCGGTCGTGACGCTGCGGCCGGCGAACAGCGCCCCGTCCCGCCCCTCCGCGCCGTTGAAGAAGCGGCTGGCCCAGGTCGAGGAGAAGATGGCCAAGTTCCAGGGCCTGATCGCGCGCATCGACGGAGCGCTCGCCGATCGCGACGCCTTCATCTCGGCGCCGCAGAAGGCGGTGCAACTGGCCAAACAGCGCGGCGAGCTGGCCAAGGCGCTGGCCGGGGCGGAAGACGACTGGCTGATGCTGTCGGCCGAGCAGGAAGCGGCGCAATGAAAGTCGATCGCGAGGCTTGTATCGGCGGGGCTGCGGTTGAGGTCGATCGGACCTGTCGCCCCAGGTCGGCCATCCGTTGCCGCGCTTCATGACGGTAGGAGCGGCCGGCTCGCTGCGGCGGCCGAAACCGCGCGGCGTGGCGGCGGCGGTGCTCGCCGCCCTGCTCGTGTTCGCCGTCCTGGCGGCGCATGGGCTCGCCCCCTACCTGTTCAAGCGCGCCACGCTGCAAAACGAGATCGCCACCCAGGTCCGCGCCACCACCGGCCTGACCATCAGCGTGCGGCATGCCCGCTTCCTGCTGCTGCCGCGCCCTCGCGTGGTGACCGAGGATATCCAGGTCTTCGATCCCTCCGGCACGGTGAAGCTCGACGCGGCCGCACTCGATGGCGAGGTCAGGCTTCTGCCGCTGGTCGTTGGCCGGGTGGAGCTGTCGGCGGTGACGCTGCGGGGATCGCACGTCGTGATCGATCTTGGCGGCCAGCCGATGCCGGCCGACAGCACCATCGGACGGGTCATGCGCGGGCAGGCCGGCGACAGGCCCGGTCAGCGGCTCGGCTCCGTGACGCTGGTCGACGGCACGGTGCGGATCACGGACGGAGCACGCGTCCATCCCGCCCTGCTGTCCGGCGTCAATGCGGCCATCGAGTGGAGCGATCCCGACTCGCCCGCCACGTTGACAGGTTCGCTGCTTTTCATGGGTGCGAGCGTTGATCTCGCCGCCTGGATCGCTCGCCCCTCCGAGTTGATGCGCGGGGAAAGCTCGGCGGTCGTCCTGCGCTCCCACGCGGCGGCGCTCGACCTGTTGGCCAAGGGAACGCTGTCCGCCGGACCAGCCTCGACCTTCAAAGGCCACCTGTCGGGTACTGCCGCCTCCCTGGCGAGGGTGCTCGCCGCCGTGGCGCCGGCGGGCATCGTCCTTCCCGCAGCCTTCGCCGATGCGGCGCTGGAAGGCGACGCCAGGATCGTGATGGACCACGCGCGGGTGGCGACGTTCGACCTGCACGACCTCACCATTCGCGCCGATGGCAATGATTACGAAGGCGCCCTCGCTTATCGCGGCGGGGGCGGCCGGCCGTCGGTGTCGGCGACGCTGGCCGTCGGACGGCTGACCCTGGTGCCTTTCCTCGCTCATGTCCCGGCACTGCTCGATGCGGATCGCCGCTGGTCACGCGAAGCGCTGCGACTGCCCGGCTTCGGCGACATCGACCTCGATCTGCGCGTGTCCGCGACGCGGCTCCTGCTGCCCCCTTTCACCGTCGACGATGCGGCGCTGGCCGTCATCAGCCGCGACGATCGTGTGGAAGTCGCTCTCATCGAGGGCAGGCTGTGCGGCGGCGCGCTCAAGGCCCGCGTCTCGTTCGCGCCTGTCAACGGCGACATCAACCTTCGCGGTGCGGGATCGATCGGCGAGGCCGATGCGGCGGTGCTGACGTGGGATACGTTCGGCCGCCAGGTTGCGGCCGGCTCGCTGTCGGGCTCGACCAACGTCGAAAGCACCGGCAGCAGCGTCGCCGCGCTGATGGCACATCTCGCGGGCTGGGCCAAGGCAAGCGCCAGCAATGGCGAGCTGTCAGGCCTCGACCTTGCCTCGGGACTGCGCGGAGCCGACCCGATGGCGGTGCTTGCCGGGGGGCGAACGTCGTTTCAAAGGCTCGATGCCTCCGCACGGCTGAAGGCCGGTATCGCCAAGATCGACGAGGCGACGATGGTCGGCGGCGATGCCGTGCTGTCGGGTGGCGGAACCGTGAACCTCGGCGCGCGAACGCTCGACCTGCGCGCCGTCGCCGCGCCCTCCGAAACGGTCGTCGGGGACGGGCGGGCAAGCTTCGAGATCGACCTGTCGGGTCCGCTGGACAGGCTCGTCGTGAGGCCGGCCGCGCCGCGTCCCTGAGCCGACCTTGTCGCGGCGCCAAACTCGGCGGCGCCAAGCTCAGCGCGATTTGAACGGCTTCATGCCGTGCCGCGCCAGTTCGTCGGCGCGCTCGTTCATCGGATCGCCGGCGTGACCCTTGACCCAATGCCATGCGATCTGGTGGCGCTTCGTCGCCTCGTCGAGGCGCTGCCACAGCTCGACGTTCTTCACCGGCTTCTTGTCGGCCGTGCGCCAGCCGTTGCGCTTCCAGCCCGATAGCCAGGAGGTGATTCCACCGCGCACGTAGCTCGAGTCCGTGTACAGGTCGATGGCGCAAGCGCGCTTCAGGCTTTCCAGCGCCGATATGGCGGCCATCAGCTCCATGCGGTTGTTGGTCGTGTTCGCGTCGCCGCCGCACTCTTCGCGCAGTGCATCAC
>CALMGA010000129.1 GCA_937863205.1 uncultured Beijerinckiaceae bacterium
GCTCCCGTGGAGAACTTGGCCCATAGCGCATTCTTCCATTCCGGCGAAGAGCCCGCACCATGAGAACCCGGGACTAAGCACCCTACGCAGGTTCGCGTTGGCCGGCCAAACGCTTCACCCGCTTCGCTTTCTGACAAGCCGCAGGTTTTGATCGCGAAACCGCGGGGCACTTTTCAGAAATCTGCTGAGGGCGTGCCAGTTGGCCACGAAGTCGATCGCATCGGAGAACGCCTTCGGGCCAAAGGCGGCGGCAGGGGACCGGCTTCCCCGCGGTTGCCCCTCTTGCGCGGCAGGGCTAAGGGTGGCGGCACGATCACCTTGCGGGGACTCAAAGGAATGGCGCTGCGGCTCAACAGCGAGAGCGCGGATTTCGAGGCCGCGTTCGCCGCCCTGCTCGCCGCCAAGCGCGAAGTGTCGGAGGACGTCGACACGGCCGTGCGCGCCATCATCCGCGACGTTCGTGCCGAGGGCGATGCGGCTCTGGTCCGCTATTCCCAGCGCTTCGACAGGGTCGATCTCGCCGAACTCGGGCTGCGGGTGTCACCGGCCGCCGTCGCCGCTGCCGGACGCCGGGCGCGCCAGGAGGATCTCGACGCCCTCCGCCTCGCCCACGAGCGCATCCGAAGCTTCCATGAGCGGCAGCGCCCACAGGACCTGCGCTTCACCGACCCGCTCGGGGTGGAACTGGGATGGCGCTGGACGGCGATCCAGGCCGTCGGCCTCTACGTGCCGGGCGGCACGGCCTCCTATCCCTCCTCCGTGCTGATGAACGCCGTGCCGGCCAAGGTCGCCGGCTGCGAGCGCCTGGTGATGGTCGTGCCGGCCCCCGACGGGCGCATCAACCCCCTCGTGCTCGCCGCCGCCGACCTCGCCGGGGTCGATGAAATCTATCAGGTCGGCGGCGCCCAGGCGGTGGCGGCCCTGGCCTACGGCACCCCGTCGATCGCACCCGTGATGAAGATCGTGGGTCCCGGCAATGCCTATGTCGCGTGCGCCAAGCGGCAGGTCTTCGGACAGGTCGGCATCGACATGATCGCCGGTCCCTCGGAGGTGCTGGTCATCGCCGACGGCGACGCCGACCCTGATTGGATCGCCGCCGATCTGCTCGCCCAGGCCGAGCACGACGCCGCCGCGCAATCCATCCTCGTCACCGATTCTTCCTGGCTGGCCGAAGAGGTGGAGCGCTCGGTCGCCGCGCAGCTGCGCACCCTGCCGCGCGCGGAGATCGCCGGAGCGAGCTGGCGCGACCACGGGGCGATCATCCTCGTTCCCGACCTCGACGCGGCGGTGCCGCTGGCCGACCGGATCGCCCCCGAGCACCTTGAAATCATCGCCGCCGACGAGGAGCGGCTGGCCGCCGCCATCCGCAACGCCGGCGCCGTCTTCCTCGGGGCGCATACGCCCGAGGCGGTGGGCGACTACGTCGGCGGCTCCAACCACGTGCTGCCCACCGCCCGCTCGGCGTGCTTCTCCTCGGGCCTGGGCGTGCTCGACTTCGTCAAGAAGACATCCATCCTGAAATGCTCGGCGCAAGCCCTCCAGGCGATCGGCCCGGCGGCGGTGACGCTGGGCGAGGCGGAAGGGCTCGCGGCGCATGCGCGATCGGTGGCGCTGCGGCTCGGCCAGTCCGCACGGCAATCCTTGCGGCGGGGGGCGGCATGAGCGACGGCGATCACCCGGCCAAGACCGATTGCCTGAAGGCCGTGCACCTCGACGGCGACTCCATCGGCATCGGCACGCCCGACCAGGAGCACGAGCGTCAGATCGCCGCCTACGACCTCGTCGAGGAGAACACCTTCGCCCTGCCGGGCAAGGACGCCGGCCCCTACGAGCTGACCATCTCGCTGCACGAATCCAAGCTGATGCTCGACATCGCCGGCGCCGACGGCGGGCAGCAGGCCGTGCACATCCTGTCGCTGACGCCCTTCCGCGGCCTGCTGCGCGACTACTTCATGGTGTGCGAAAGCTACTATGCCGCCATCCGCACGGCGACGTCGGCGCAGATCGAGGCGATCGACATGGGCCGGCGGGGGCTCCACAACGAGGGCGCCGACCTGCTGGTCGAGCGGCTCGCCGGCAAGATCACCTGCGACAACGATACTGCCCGGCGGCTGTTCACCTTGATCACCGCGCTGCACTGGAAAGGCTGAGTGGTCCCACGCGGCAGGATCGCGACATCGCCACTACATGGCGATGAAGGATTGGCCATGAGGGTGTTGCGATGAGCGGTCCGCTCACGCTGCGGCCGGGCGCGGTGCTGTTCTCGTGCTCGATGAATGCCGTGCGCTCGCCAATGGCGGAGGGGCTGGCCAGGGCCCTGTTCGGTCGCGACGTGTACTTCGCCTCGGCCGGTGTCCGGGCGGGCGAGCCCGACGCCTTCGCGCAGGCGGCGATGGCCGAGATTGGCCTCGACATCACCCGGCACCAGCCGCACACCTTCGAGGACCTGGAGGACGCGTCCTTCGACCTCATCGTCACCCTGTCGCCCGAAGCCCACCACAAGGCGCTGGAGTTCACCCGCACGCTGGCCTGCGACGTGGTGTACTGGCCGACCCAGGACCCGACCGCCGTGGAAGGCAGCCGCGAGCGCAAGCTCGACGCCTACCGCGAGATGCGCGATCTCCTGAACAAGCGCATCAAGGGGCTGCTCGGCGACAAGGGAGGGATGTAGAGCCTATCGATGCAGGTCGGCATAAGCGCCTGGTTTCACCCTCCAGTAGCTCGCCGCCCCGGCCAGCGCCGCCACCGTGGCCACCAGGAAGGCCGGCGTGAAGGAGTGCGTGCGCCCCACGATCAGGCCGGTGACGAGCGGCGCCAGCGCGCCGCCAATCGAGCCGCCGATGTTCTGGATCGACTCCAGCGTCGCCACGAGGTGCGGCGGCGTCAGGCTCGCCCCCAGCGCCCAGGAGCACGAGCCCGCGCCGTAGCCGAAGAACATCGACGCCGACAGAAGCGCCACCGTGCCCGACGTGGTCGGGGCGAAGGGCGCCAGCGCGGTGAACAGGGCGCACAGGACCAGCCCGCCGACCGTGAGGTAGCGGCGGGAGTCCACGGGGTCGACGCCGCGCCGCGCCAGCAGGTCGGAGCCGTAGCCGCCGAGCACGCCGCCGCCGAAGCCGGCGAACTGCGGCAGCGAGGCGAGGAGGCCGGTGTCGGACACGCTGACGTGACGCACGGACTCCAGGTAGTCCGGCAACCAGGCGACGTTCAGCCAAGTGATGTAGACGATGCCGAACAGCCCGCCGATGAGCGCCCAGGTGGTGGGGATCGTGAACAGCCGCGCCCAGGTATGAGCGCCCGCCTGCGCCTCGCCACCGACCTCGCCGGAATGGATCGCCTCCAAGTCTTCGCGAGGGATGCCGACGTCGTCGGGATCGCGGTAGTGCAGGCCCCAGGCCAGCGCCACGGCGAGCCCGGCAGCCCCCATCGCCACGAACATCACGCGCCAGCCGTAGGCCAGCATCAGCGCGGTGAGGAGCGGCGGCGCCAGCGCCGGCCCGAGCGAGGAGGCGGCGTTGAACAGGCCGAGCGGGAAGCCGCGATCCTTCAACGGGAACCAGTTCACGGAGGCGCGCGCGCCGGCGGTGAACATCGGTGATTCGCCGATGCCGAGCCCGGCGCGGGCCACCAGGAACTGCCCGAAGCCGGTCACCGCGCCGCTGACCATCTGCGCGACCGACCAGACCGTCATGCCCAAGGTCAGCATGATGTGCGGCCCGACCCTGTCGGTGATCGCGCCGATGGGGAGCTGGCACAGGGCGTAGCTCCAGGCGAAGGCGGACAGCAGCGCGCCCATCTCGCCCGGCGACAGGTGCATCTCGTCGGCGATGGTGTGGTTGGCGATGGCCAGCGTCGAGCGGTCGATGTAGT
>CALMGA010000130.1 GCA_937863205.1 uncultured Beijerinckiaceae bacterium
ACTTCGGCAACGTCGTGCGCGCCGGCATCAACTACAAGTTCGACTTCAGCCCCGCACCGGTGCCGGTCGTCGCCCGATACTGATCTCACGATGCCTGATCCGCCGGGCTGCGTGCCCGGCGGAGTTTGCCCAGAGCGTCTCGCCGTCAACCCTTGCCGTCATCCGCAACCCGCGCGCGGCCGCGTTGCCATGCGAACTCGGGGTCAAGCCGGGCTCAGGGCCGCCGCGTCGCGCTTGGCGCCGTCCAATGCCTTGGCACGCTGCTCCGCGCCCAGCGCGACGCCTTCCGCGCGCACGACCTGCAGATCGGTGATGCCCATGAAGGTGAACACCGCGCGCAGGTAGGACTCCTGGTGGTCGAAGGCGGCGTGGGGCGCACCCGCGCCGTAGAAGCCGCCGCGCGACAGGGCCAGGATCACCCGCTTCCCGCCCATCAGGCCCTGCGCTCCCTGTTCGGTGTAGCGGAACGTCTTTCCGGCGACGCAGATCCGGTCGACCCAGGCCTTCAGCTGGCTTGGGACCGTGAAGTTGTACATTGGCGATCCCACTACCACGATGTCGGCCGCGATGAACTCGGCGAGGGCTTCGCCGCCCAGCGCGAGATCTTCCTGCTGCGCCTGATCGTGCTTGGCCTCCGCGCTCTGCCCGGCGAGGTAGGCGCCGGACAGGTGCGAGATCGGCTTGGCGGCGAGGTCGCGCGCGCTGACCTGAAGGTCGGGCTTCCCCGCCGCGAGGTGCTCGACAATGCTGGCGGACACGGCCCGACTCACCGAAGCGTCGCCGAGGATGCTGGAGTCGATATGAAGAAGCTTCATGGAGGAGCCTTCGCGGTTACGATCGGTGACCTGAGCCATTTGCGGAACCGTACCGACGGGCGCAAGAAGGCACATCGAGTCGACTTGAGCACCGGAAGGGATCTTGGGTATGCCTGATGTTGCTGGGCACACGGATGTGACCGGCCGCCTCGCCTCCGCGACGCGGCAGCCGGCGCATGCCGGCCGATGCGCCATCGTGGCACCGGTTCTGTCGCGCATCGGCGATAAATGGAGCATGCTGGTCGTGGTGCTGCTTGGGCCGGGGCCGCGTCGCTTCAACGAGCTCAAGCGGGCGGTCGAGGGCGTGTCACAGCGCATGCTCAGCCTGACGCTGCGCCGCCTGGAGCGCGACGGGCTGGTTCGCCGCACGGTGACACCGACCGTGCCGCCGCGCGTCGACTATGCCCTCACAGATCTCGGCCAATCGCTGCGCCACGCCGTGGACGGCCTCGCCGGCTGGGCCATCGCCAACCATGAGGCGATGGCGGCGGCGCAATGCCGCTACGATGCGTCCGGGCCCGCCGGCCCCGACTGAGGCCTCAGTAGCCCACCGCCAGCGTGCCGCGCTGGCGCGGGTCGGCGGCACCGGCGAGCAGGCCGTCTGCGCCCACCGCGATGCTCTGCGCCGAGCCCCAGGCGTCGCGCACCTGCACGTCGTAGCCCTGCGCCTTGAGCAGCCTCACCGTGTCGGAGTTGAGCCCGCGCTCCACGAACAGCTTGTCAGGCAGGAGTTGGTCGTGGACGCGCACCGCCTCGGTCGCCTCGGCGATGTTCATCCCGAAATCCACCGTGTCGAGGACGATTTCGAGCACGATGGTGATGATGCGCGAGCCGCCTGGCGAGCCGGTGACGAGTTCCAGCCGGCCGTCGGTGAACATCATCAGCGGCGCCATGGAGGAGAGCGGACGCTTGCGCGGCCCCGGCGCGTTGGCCTTGCCCCCCGTCAGCCCGAAGGCGTTGGGCACGCCGGGCTTGGCGGCGAAGTCGTCCAGTTCGTTGTTGAGAAGCACGCCGGTTCCGGCCGCCACCAGACCCAGACCGTAGGAGAAATTCAGCGTGTAGGTGTTGGCGACCGCATTGCCGGCGGCGTCGACCACGGAAAAGTGCGTGGTTTGATCGCTCTCGTAGGGCGCGGGGTCGAGCGCGGTGATCTCGGCCGCCGGCCGAGCGCGGTCGGGAACGATCTGCTTGCGCAGGGCGGCGGCGTAGCCTTTGGAGGTCAGTCCCTTGACCGGCACGTCCACCACCGCCGGATCGCCGAGGTATTCCGCGCGGTCGGCATAAGCGAGCTTCATCGCCTCCGCCATGTCGTGGATCGCGGCGGCCGAATCGGCGCCCTCGGCGGCGAGCGGCATGCCTTCCAGGATGTTGAGCAGTTCGATCACATGAACCCCGCCCGACGACGGCGGCGGCATCGACAAGATCGTATGCCCGCGATAGGTGCCGCTGACCGGCGCGCGCTCGATCGCCTTGTATCCCTTGAGGTCGTCCACGGTCATGGCGCCGCCGGCCGCCCTGACCGCGGCGACGATCCTTTCCGCCACCGGACCCTCGTAGAAGCCGCGCGGCCCTTCGCGGCCGATCCGCTCCAGCGTGTCGGCGAGGTCTTGTTGCACAACGCTCTCGCCGGAGGCGGGCGGCGAGCCGTCGGGATGCAGGAAGATCGCGACGCTCGACGGCCACCGCCTGAGGCGGTTGTCCTGTCGCAGCGAGTCGGCGAGATCGGCGGCGACCGGAATGCCGTCGCGGGCCAGCGCGATCGCCGGTCGCGCCAGCTCGGCCAGCGTGAAGTGCCCGGAGCCGTAGCTGTTGAGCGCCATCGCCAGGCCGGCGACGGTGCCGGGGACGCCGACCGCGAGGCCGGTGTTGCGCGACAGGTTGGGATCGGCGTTGCCGTTGGCGTCGAGAAATACGCCGGCGGTGGCGGCCGCCGGCGCAACCTCGCGATAGTCGATGGCGACCGTGCGTGCGGTCGCCGTGGCCGTCTTGGCGAGGTGAACGAGCATGAAGCCGCCGCCGCCAAGGTTGCCGGCGCGGGGCAGGGTGACGGCCAGCGCCAGCGCCGTCGCCACCGCGGCATCCACCGCGTTGCCGCCGCGCTTCAGGACATCGACGCCGATCCGCGCCGCCGTACCCTCCTGCGCCACGACCATGCCATGCGAGGCGATCACCGGCAGCGAGCGGGCGCCGTTGCCAAGGATCGGCGGTCCGCCGGGCGGGGGAGGGAAGATGCGGGGCTGAGCGTCGGCCGCGCCAGCCGGCGGGGGCAGGGCGAGAAGCGCGGCGCACAGGGCAAGGCTGAGGACGCGACCGGGTCCGGCGGGAAGGGGCACTGCTGGCGCTTACACCCAGCCGGCTAGTTCGCGGTGCACCACGTCGGCGATCACCCGCATGCCGAAGGCCGAGTCGTTGAGGCAGGGCAGGGCGGCGAAGTTCTCGCCGCCGTTCTCCTCGAAATAGTGCCGGTTCTCTTCGCCCAATTCCTCGATCGTTTCCAGGCAATCGGCGGCGAAGCCCGGCGCCACCACCGCCATCGACTTCACGCCTGCCTTGGCCATGCTCTTGATCGTCTCGTCGGTGTAGGGTTGCAGCCATTCCGCCGGGCCGAAGCGGCTCTGGAAGGAGATGCGGAACTCGTTGGCGCTCAAGCCCATCGCGTGGCGCAGCCGCTGCCACGTCTCGATGCACTGCGCCATGTAGGGGTCGCCCTTGGTGATGTACTCGCGCGGCACGCCGTGAAAGGAGGCGAGCAGCACTTCGGGCTTGAACGACAGCTTGGCGATCTCCTGGCGCAGCGAGGCGGCCAACGCCTCGATGTAGGCCGGCGAGCGGAAGTAGGGGTGGGCGACCCGCATGGTCGGCTGAAAGCGCATGGTGGCCAACGCCTCGAAGGCCTTGTCGCAGACGGTGGCCGAGGTGGCGGCGGCATATTGCGGGTAGAGCGGCACCAGCAGGAAGCGATCGCAGCCCTGCGCGACCAGCGAGTCGATGCCCTTCCTGATCGACGGGTTGCCGTAGCGCATCCCCCATTCCACGACCACGTCGGCCAACCTGCCATCATTGCCGCCGCAATCGCTCCGCAGCATCGCCGTCAGCTTTTCGGCCTGCCCGCGGGTGATGGTGCGCAGCGGGCTCTCGTCGCGCTCGGTGTTCCAGATCGAGGCGTAGTCCTTGCCCTTGGCGGAGGGTCGCACCGAGAGGATGATGAGGTTGAGGATCGGCCACCACAGCACGCGCGGCGTTTCGATGACGCGGCGGTCGGACAGGAACTCCTTGAGGTAGCGCCGCATCGACCAGTAATCGGTGGCGTCGGGCGTGCCCAAATTGACGAGCAGCACGCCGGTCTTGCCTTCGGGAAAATGGAGCGGCGCGGACGCCTCGCGCGTGGAGGCTGCTTCGACGGCCAGGGGTCGGACGTCGAGGTTCGCGGTTTCCGGGGCGCGCACCTCCGCCGATGGCTTGCGCAAGGCGATGACGTCGGCTTCCACGGCAACCCTCTTCGCGGGTGGCACCCCGCCTCGCCTCGCAATGTAGGCGGTCGGGCCGGCCCTGTCATGTGCGACGCCTACGACAACGGGAGCACGGGTTCCAGTCCTGCGGCGACCGACGCGCAGCGGCCCGTCCCGCCGATCCCGCCTTGACCTGATGGCCGATCAAGCGGCAGCTTCGATTGGCAATCGGGGACGGCAAGCCGGCTGACGACCGCCCGCGATCCCCCGTCGCTGGCCGGAGCGGGACGTCGTCCGTGCATGCTACGCCTCAGCAGGTTCGCGTTGCCAGCCCAACGCTTCATCCGCTTAGCTCTTTGACAGGCCGCAGGTTTTGATCGCAAAGCCGCGGGGCACTTTTGCGAAACCTGCTTAGTTCAGGGTCCGCCATCGGCATGACGACGTGAACACGGGTTTTCCCGTCTCGACCGGCCCTCCACAATCCCTTAATTGTTTAGGGCCTGCTCCCGCCCGTGTGCGCTGCCGAAACCGTTCAGGACTCTCCAACCATGCCCTTCACCCTCCGAGCCG
The DNA here is from genome assembly GCA_937863205.1 of uncultured Beijerinckiaceae bacterium. The sequence continues at coordinate 4,835 of CALMGA010000130.1, forward strand.
GCCGGCTGGTCCTGCTTGCCGCCCTGGTCCTCGCCCCTCGCCTCGCCATGGCGCAGGAGGTCAGGGCCGGCGACCTCGTGATCGGGCATGTTTGGACGCGCGCGACCCCGAACGGCGCCCAGGTGGCCGGCGGTTACCTGACGATCACCAATCACGGGTCCGCCGCCGATACGCTGACCGGCGGGTCCGCCGCCGTGGCGGCGGCCTTCGAGCTGCACGACATGACGATGGAGAACGGCGTCATGCGGATGCGTCCGACCGGCCCGCTCACCATCCCGCCCGGCGGCACCGTGACGCTGTCGCCGGATGGTCGGCACATCATGCTCACCGGCCTCAAGCACGGGCTTCGGAAGGGCGAAACGGTCGAAGGCACGCTGACCTTCGCGCACGCCGGCGCCGTGCCGGTGCGCTTCGACGTCGAAGGGATCGGTGCGAAAGCGCCGTCGAGCCACACCGGTTTTTCCATGCCGGGCATGAAGATGGATTGAAGCGCTCGGTGACGGCCGCACCCGCGTCCATCCCGGGACCTCGCCGGTGGAGCGGATCCGGCAATCCCACCCGATGCCGATCCGACCGGAGAAGCCGGCGAAGGCGAGCAGGAGGTGCCGCTGATCCCGATCTTCGAGCACGCCGGGCGCGCAACGCCGGACCTGGCCGCCCGGCCACGGAAGGTTTAGCGGTGGCAAGCAAGGCTTCGCCATGATCCCTCGATCGGTTCTCATCGCCTTCGGCGCCTTCGCCGTCGTGATCGTCCTCGGCCTGTTCACGATCGTCGCCGTTCAGCAGTACTCGCCTTTCCATGACGTGAAGGTCGGCGGCCCCTTCACCATGACGGAGATGACCGGCCGGCCCGTGAGCGAGAAGGACCTGCTCGGCAAGCCGGCCGCGGTCTTCTTCGGCTTCACGTCCTGTCCGCAGATCTGCCCGACGACCTTGTCCGCGCTCAGCGACGTCCTCAAGCGCATGGGCAGAAATGCCGGCAAGCTCAACGTCGTCTTCGTCACGCTCGACCCGCAGCGCGATACGCCGGAGCAGATGCGCAGCTACCTGTCGTCGTTTGACCCGCGCATCCGCGGCTTCACGGGAACGGAGTCGCAGGTGGCGGCCATGGCCAACGCCTTTCACGTCCTTTACCGCCGCGTGCCGATCCCTGGCGGCTACACGCTGGACCATTCCGCAGCCGTGTCCCTTTTCGACACGGACGGGAGAATCGTGGGCGAGATCCCATACGACGAAAGCGAGGACAAGGCGCTGGCCAAGCTCGCGACCCTGGTCCAGCCGGACGTTTGCGTGCCCGGCGCCCCGCCGCGCGTGGACCTTTGGAGTGGCGCGACGCTGGGATCGGCCTGTGGCGCGACCTGAGCGGGCGTCGAGGCAGCGGTTCTGAGCAGCTTTGATTTCATTTTGGAAAAACCGAACCTCGCGCAGGCCACAAGGCTGCTAGAGCATCGGACCGAAAAGTGCGGAGCGGTTTTCGGGTTAATCCGATGCGGCACAATGAGTTAGAGCAGAGCATCGGACCCGTTTTAGGGTCCGATGCTCCAGGGGCGGAAACGCGGACCAATGGTGCTTGGCTGCGATCCGCCTTTCACGCTTTGCGCGGGGGAAGTCGGCAACAGCATGGTGGTGCCCGTCCATGCAGCCGCGCCGGGCGCCAACCGGCTGCGTCCGTCCGCCAGCCGGGCCGTCACTGCCGATCTTGACTCGTGCGGGCAATCCGGACAAAGCAACGTTATACCGTTACCAAAGGCGAGGCTCATGCGATCTCGTTGCGCCGTCCTTCCGCTCACCGCAATCGCAGCCGTGCTGGCCTGTGCCTCCCCGACGCTGGCCGGGACAGCCATTCACATCGTCGCCGCCGAGAACTTCTACGGCGACCTCGCCAAGCAGATCGGCGGCAGCCACGTCGAAGTCACCAGCATCCTGGCAAATCCCGACGAGGATCCGCACCTGTTCGAAACCAGTCCCTCCACCGCCAAGGCGCTGTCGGGGGCCGAGATCGTCATCTACAACGGCGCCGATTACGACCCCTGGATGAATAAGCTCCTTTCGGCCACCAAAAGAACTGATCGCAGGACGATCATCGCGGCCGACCTCGTCGGTGCCAAGAGCGGCGACAATCCGCACCTTTGGTACAATCCCGGGACCCTGCCGGCCGTGGCGTCGGCACTCGCGGCCGACCTTGAAAAGGCCGATCCCGCCGATGCGGCCGACTTCAAGGCCAATCTCGCAACCTTCAGCAAGTCCTTCGCGCCGATCATGGCGGAGGTCGAGGCGATCAAGGCCAAGTACGCGGGCACGCCGGTCACCGCCACGGAGCCGGTGTTCGGCTACATGGCGCAAGCGCTCGGCTTCACCATGCTGAACGACGAGTTTCAAGTCGCCGTCATGAACAATGCGGAGCCCAGCGCCGCGCAGACCGCCGCCTTCGAGGACAGCCTCAGGTCCGGCAAGGCGAGGATCCTGTTCTACAACAGCCAGGTCACCGACAAGACGACCGAGCGCCTGCGGGCCATCGCCGGGGAGAAGGGCGTCGCCGTGGTCGGCGTGACGGAAACCGAACCCAAGGACCTCACGGTCCAGTCCTGGATTTCGGGACAGCTCAAGCAGGTGCAGGCCGCGCTCTCCGGAAAGGCGATGTGAGCGCAGTCGTCTTCGCCGACGTCGAACTCGCCCTCGGCAAGCGCCGCATCCTGTCGGGCGCGACCTTCTCCATCCCCGACGGCGCTTTCGTGGGCGTGCTCGGACCCAACGGTGCCGGCAAGACCACCGTGCTGCGCGCGATGCTCGGCCTCGTTCCGCCGGTTCGCGGCCGCCTCAGCGTGCTCGGCGGTCCGCCCCGGCGCGGCAACGCCGCCATCGGCTACATGCCGCAGTTCCGGCGCGGGTCGGCGCAACTCAACCTCACGGGTCACGATCTCGTCCTCGGCGCGCTGGGCGGTCGCGGTTGGGGTTGGCCTTTTCCCTCGCGGGAGGAGCGAGCCCTTGCCCGGGACGCGCTGGACGAAGTCGGCGCGACGCACCTCGCGCGACGCCCGGTCTGCGAGCTTTCGGGCGGCGAACGCCAGCGCGTCCTGTTCGCCCAGGCCCTTCTCGGCGATCCGCGCCTTCTCCTGCTCGACGAACCTCTGGTCAGCCTCGACCCCGGCCACCAGCGGGCGATCGTCGAAGCCGTCCGGCGCGTGGCCCGCAAGCGCGGCAGCACCGTCCTGTTCTGCGCTCACGAGATCAACCCGCTGCTCGATGCCGTCGACCTCGTGCTTTATCTCGGCAACGGCGAGGCTGCGCTTGGCCGTGTCGAGGAGGTCATCAACGCCGACGTCCTGTCGCGCCTGTACCGCACGCCCATCGAGGTGGTGAAGATCGCCGGCCGGATCTTCATCCTGTCGCGGCAGGGCGAACTCGAAACCTACCCCCATCATCTTGAGGATGCGTAGGCGTGTTCGCCTATGAGTTCATGCGCAACGCCTTCGCGGCCTGCACGCTGGTCGGCATCGTCGCCGGGGCGATCGGATACTTCCTGGTGATCCGGGGCGAAACCTTCGCCGGCCATGCCCTTTCCCACGTCGGCTTTCCCGGCGCGACCGGCGCCGTGCTGATCGGCCAGTCGCCCTTCGTCGGTCTCACCGTGGCGGCGATCGCCGGCGGTCTCGGCATCGCCCTGCTCGGCGAGCGGGCCCACCGCGACGTGGCGATCGGCATCGTGCTGTCGTTCTCGCTCGGGCTGGGACTGTTGTTCCTCCATTTCTACACAGCCTATGCCTCGCTCGCCACCAACCTGCTGTTCGGCAACGTGCTCGGCATCTCGCGCGACACGGTCGAACTGCTGGCCGGTCTCGGCGTCGTCTGCCTCGTCGGGCTCGCGGCCATCGCGCGACCGCTGGTGTTCGCCAGCCTGCAGCCCGAACTCGCTGCGGCCAAGGGTGTGTCGACGAGCCTGATGTCGTGCCTGTTCATGGTTCTGTTCGCCATTTCAACGGCGGAAACGATCCAGATCGTCGGCATCCTCCTCAACTTCGCGCTGCTCATCTCGCCGGCCGCCACCGCGATCCTGTTGACGAGAACGATCGCCTCCGGCCTCCTCGTATCGGTGGTGCTCGCCGTGAGCTACGCCTGGGCCGGCCTGGCCCTGGCCTTTTACACCGATTGGCCGACCAGCTTCTGGATCACGGCGGTCGGCACGGGCTGCTATCTCCTGGCGCAGATCGGTTCGAGGTTTCGCTGACGGCTTGCCGTTTTCCGCCCGTGAGCTACAATGTTATAACATAGGTGGCGCCCATGGCTCGTCAGTCCACGGATCACCTCAGCGTGCTCGCGGTGCTTCGCCAAGCCGATCGCGCCATGACCGCCTATGAAATCCTCGGCGTCGTCCGGGCTTGCGGGATCAGGGCGGCGACGCCCGTCTACAGGGCCCTTGATCGCCTGATCGGCGAAGGTCTGGTGCGCCGTGTCGAAACGCTCGGGGCCTATATCGCCTGCAAGAATGGGGACGAGGTCGAGCGTCCCGTCTTCACCATCTGCGACGGCTGCGGGCGCGTCGAGGAATTCAGCGAGCACGAACTGCTGCGCCGACTGGCCGGGCGAGCCTTGCGGGCAGGCTTCGAGCTTCGCGAGGCGACGATCGAGCTCCATGGCCGGTGCCGCAGGTGCAGCGGATCGGATCTGCCTCCCGCACCGCGAAGCCATCGGAGCGGTGCCCGATCTGTAGCGCAAATGTGACAGCCTCCGCTTCGGCAGCGATGGGGTGTTGATCCAGGGAGAGCAGTTGAGCAATGTTATAATGTTGCTTTCGTCCGAGATGCTGTCCATGAACGTCGTTGCCAGCCGAACCCTGACCGGCGTCGCCGCCGTGCTCGCCTGCCTCGGGCTGCGGCCGGCCGACGCCCAGACCACGCTTCCGTCCGTCACGATCACGACGCCAAAGTCCAAGGCCAAGCCGGTTGCAGCCAAGCCGGTTGCAGCCAAGCCGGTTGCAGCCAAGCCGGTGCGTCGCGCCGCCGTGCCGGCGCCGCCGTCCGCCTCGACGGCGCCCCGCCTCGGCCCCCGGCCCGAGACGCAGCTCGCCAAGTCGGCCGCAACCTCCGCAGCTCCTGCTTCTGCGGCGCCGGGGATCGCGACCCCGGCCGGCGCAACCGGGGCGGAGGACGGGACGGGTCCGGCCGGCGCCGACGGTGGTCCGGTCGGCCCGGCGCTCGCTGCGGCAAAGGCCGGGGAAGCGCGGGCGGAGCAGTCCCGCGAGCGCATCTTCACGCAGGGCGGCGCCAGCGTCACCACGGTCGGCAAGGCGCAGGTCGACAACCTGCCCGAAGGCAACCAGACCCCGTTCGACAGGCTGGTGCTGCAACTTCCCGGCGTGTCGCAGGACTCCTCGGCGAGCGGCGATTTCCACATCCGCAACGAGCACGCCAACGTGCAGTACCGCATCAACGGCATTCTGCTGCCCGACGGCGTGTCCGGCTTCTCCCAGGTGCTCGACTCCTCCTTCATCCGCTCGATCTCGCTCATCGACGGCGCCCTGCCGGCGGAGTACGGCCTGCACACCGCCGGACTGCTCGACATCACCACCCGCAACGGCGCCGACGCGCCGGGAACGGTCGTCACCGGCTACGGCGGCAGCCGCGACACCATCATTCCCACGATCGAAACCTCGGGCGTCGCGGGAGCGTGGGACTACTTCTTCACGGGACGGTTCGTCAGCAACGCCATCGGCATCGAAAGCGCGACGTCGACCCTTGATCCGATCCACGACCGCAGCCGGCAGGGCCGCTACTTCGGCTATGCCTCGACGCCGCTGGGCGACTCCAGCCGCTTCGTGTTCATGTCCGGCGCCACGGTCTCGCACTATCAGATCCCCAACACGGTGGGCGCCGCACCGGCCTTCACCGCCTTCGGCGTCGCGAACTTCGACTCGACGCAGCTCAACGAGACCCAGAACGAGCACTCGATCTTCAACATCCTCGCCGTGCAGACCACGCTCGGGCCGCTCGACAGCCAGACGTCCTACTTCCAGCGCTATTCCACGCTGCACTTCATCCCCGACCAGGTCGGCGACCTCGTCTTCAACGGCGTCGCCTCCGACGTCTTCCGCACAAGCCTCGTCAACGGCATCCAGAACGACAACGCCTACCGCATCGACGAGCGCCAAACCATTCGCTTCGGCTCGACGTTCCAGGTCGAGCGGGCGCAGGCGATCAACACGTCCACGGTCGAGCCGCTCGACGGTGACGGCAACCCGGTCGACGCGCCCTTCGGCCTGTTCGACGCGGAGCGGCGAACAGGTCTCGTCGGCAGCATCTACGTGTCCGACGAGGTCAAGCTGACGCGCCAGATCACCGTGCAGGCCGGGCTGCGCTTCGACGCCATGCAGGAATACGTCACCGCCAACCAGCTCAGCCCGCGCCTGTCGGTCGTTTACACGCCAACAACCGGCACGGTGATCCACGCCGGTTACGCCCGCTACTTCACTCCGCCCGAGCTGGCCCTGTCGGCGCCGACGCCGCTCGTTCCCTTCGGCAACACCACCGCCGCGCCGGAAGTGAACCAGAACGATCCCGTGCGGCCCGAGCGCTCGCACTTCTTCGATGTCGGCATCACCCAGCAGGTCACGGCCAAGCTCGCCGTCGGGCTCGACGGCTACTACAAGATCGCCAAGAACCTGCTCGACGACGGGCAGTTCGGGCAGGCGCTGGTGCTGACCGCCTTCAACTACGATCACGCCTTCAACGACGGCATCGAGTTCAAGGCGACCTACCGCGACGGCGGCTTCTCGGCCTACGGCAACCTCGCCGTCGCCGAGCAGAAGGCCAAGGAGGTGATCTCCAACCAGTTCCTCTTCGGCGCCGACGAACTCGCCTACATCGCCAACAACTACGTCTTCACCGACCACGCCCAGCTCATCACCGCCTCGGTGGGCGCGGCCTACCGCTACGCCCCGACCAAGACGACGCTGACCACGGACGTGATCTACGGCAACGGCCTGCGCGACGGCTTCGCCAACACCGGCCGGGTGCCGGACTACGCCTCCTGGAACCTCGGCCTGCTGCAGGATTTCCAGCTGT
>CALMGA010000131.1 GCA_937863205.1 uncultured Beijerinckiaceae bacterium
AGCGGGCGGCGGTGCCGGCCAGGACCGCGCTCGTCTTGGCGCTCTCGCCGGCCGCGGTGGCGGTCGTCTGCGTCGCCACGCCGGCGAGCCAGTCCGCCACCGTGCGCAGGCGCGCCTGGATGAAGCTCTGCACGATCGAGAGCAGCACGTTGCTCACCGCCGCCCGGAAGGTTTCCTGGCCGCGGATCAGCCCGGTGATCTGGCCGGCGACGCTCGACCCGACCTGTTCGAAGGACCGGCGGTAGTCGGCATCGACCTCGCGAAGGTAGGATCGCTCGATTTCCCCGCGCTTCAGGGCGGATTGCGCCGACAGCTCGTCGATCTGGCGCTGCGCGTCGGCGAAGGCGCGGGCGTTGTCGCGATAGGTCGACTGCAGGAAGGTGAGGTGGCGACGCTCGATCTCCTCGCGCTCGTCTTCCAGGGCGAGCAGCTGCGCCCGCTCCTCGTCGTGGCTCAGCTGCGAAAGCTGCGCCTCTTCCTTCACCTGGGATTGCTTGAGCTTCACCGCGTCGAGCGCGATGTCGGTCTGGGCCCGGTCGCCGGCCCGCGCCACGGCTAGTTCGTCGTCGCTGCCGCGGCGCACGAGGTCGAGCCGCTGCGCGGCGCCCGCGGCATAAGCCCGGGTCAGGGCGCCGTAGCTCAGGCCGACCTGATCGGCGCCGGCCTTCAGCACGGCGGTCGTGTCGGCGACGCCGCTGGTGGCGGCATCGAGGCCGCGCCTGAGGTCGGAAACGTCGGCGGTGAAGACGATGCGGACGGTGTCGGCCATACGGGCTCTCGGGTCGGAGTTCCGGGTGCGGGCGTTTCAGCGGGAAACGTTGCCGCTGGGAAAGCGCGCGATGAGCGCGCCGATGTTGCTGGGATCGGCCGGGCTGGGGCGGGGCGCGGGCTTGAGGCCGGCCAGGGCGGCCAGGATCTCGTGGACCGGCGGAGTGGCGCGCCAATGCTTGAGCAGGGCGATCACGTCGCCCATCGGCATCGCGTCGATGGCTGCGGGCGTGTAGCCGCCGCCGGCCATCAGCCGGGCGTAGAGGGCCGGCCAGTCCGGCCGGGCTAGCCCGGCGCCGCCTCGCCGGGCCGGGCTTCCCCCAGCAGGTCGTCTCCGCCGGCGATGAAGCCGCCGAGCCGCAGAACGGTGGCCAGCGCGGCGGCGATCTCCGGCGCGCCGGCCTCCATCCCGTCGAGATCGGCCGCCGCCTGCGGATCGTCGCGCCCCAGCGCGATCCTGACGATGGCGACCGCCGCCGCCACCGTGCCCTGCGCGCTTTCGGCCTGGTACAGCAGCGGCTCGATCGCCTGCACCTGCGCGACGGTGAGCGGGCGCACGCTCCAGCGCCGTCCGCCCAGCGCGATCTCCGCGGGTTGCAGCCTCATCACGACGCCTCCGCGAAGGACCAGCTCATCACCGTGCCGGTGGCATCGGCGAAGCAGGAGAAGTCGAACTCCGGCACCACGAAGTCTTCGAGTTTGGTGCCGAACGTCAGCTTGCTCGACGTGCACGCGCGCAGCTTGAGCGACACCGCCTGCCCGTTGAAGGTGGTGAAGAACTGCGCGGCGAAGGTCGGGGTCGTGCCGGTGAGCTGGTTGAGCACGGGAAAGCTCTGGCCGGTGGCGGCGATCGCGTAGGTGTAGTTCAACAGCAGCGCCTTGCCGCTGTCGGCCGCGCTGAGCGTGTATGCCCCGCCGGCGACCGCATATTGCCCGGCGGCGGGCGCGCTCGCCACCTTGATGAGCGGCAGCCCGGTCGCGGCGTAGAGCGGGCCGAGGTCGTCGACGAGGGTGGCGCCGTTGGCCGGCGTCACCGCGTAGGGCGCGCTGGCCGGCACGCTCGCCGCCTCGGCGAAGGCGGTGGCGACCTGGCCGGCGGTCGGCGTGACGCCATAGAACAGGCTGGCGAAGGCGAGGCCGGAGATGCGCGCAACCTTGGCCTTGCCGGTGGTCTTGATCGTGCCACGGGCGATGGCGACCGGATGCTGGAACTGCCCGTACAGCTCCTTGATGCTGGCCGCCTCCTCGATGGTGACCTCCTGCACCAGGCCGAAGTTGACTGGCGTCGCGTTGACGATGTCGGTGCGCGTCCCGATCAGGACGCCGGAGCCGAAGCTGTACATGGGTGCTCTCCGATTGGCAGGGTGGGTTCAGTCTTGCGCCGGCTCGCCGAGCAAGGCGGCGAGGCGGCGCTTCAGCTCCTCCTTGGCGCCGTGGACGTGGTTCCAAACCTCCGTCGTGCGGGCCACGAGCGAGCCGTGGAAGGCTTGGAAGAACCAGTGCTCGACCAGCTGGTCGAGCTGCCGGACCTTGGCTTCCAGCTCGTCGGGATCTTGCATGGTCGGCTCCTTGTCGCTCGGGAAAGGTTTGGAGATCAGGGAAGGACGATCGTGACCGGCACCAGCAGCAGCCCGTCGCCGTCGAGGTCGCCGGGATCCTTCAACGGTTTGCCCTCGATCGAGCAGCGGTAGGCGGCCCCGCCCAGCGTGCAGCGCCCGAGCGCCGCATCCGCGCCGGCCGTCGCGAGCGCGGCATCGAGCGCGTCCATGATGGCGTTGAGCTGCGCCGCGCCGGGGCTGCCGGGATCGTGGGCGTCGACGTAGATGAAGAGGCGCAGCAGCAGCTTGCGCTTGGTCGTGCTGCTCGTGCCCTCGTAGCTTTCGCTGCCGCCCTCGAAAACGAAGCAGGCTGGGCGCATCGCCGGCGGCACGTCGCTCCATAGCTTCAGGCGGCGCGAGGGCGGCGCCGCCCAGCCGTAAGCCCCGGCGAGGCGCGCCACCAGGGCGCCGATCGCCTGTTCGCGGCTGCTCATTGCCATGTCTCCTTCAGCCGGTGGCGAGCGCGTCGAGCACGGCTGCCTTGAGGCCGCTGTTGATCTCGTCGCGCAGGGCGTCGAGGGCGCTGCCGAAGGGCGCGCGGGCGGGGATCAGCGATCCCGGATGGTGGACGCGCCGGGCGAACACGGCTCCGCCGCCCCCCGCGAAGGCCAGCGCTTGAGCCTTGACCGGCACGATGTCGTGCGCCGGCGTCCGCCCGCCGTATTCCTGGATGGCGGCGTAGGGCACGCCGTTCGAGCCGACGCCGACGCTGATCTCGTCGGCGCCAAGGACGAAGTCGGTCGTGACCGACGCCCGCAGCGCGCCGGAGCGAGCCTGCAGCACGTCGCCCGACAGGTTGGCCTCGACGGTCGCGAGAAGGCGAGCCTGCAGCGCCGCAGCCCGCTCGCGCAGGGCGGCCGTCACGTCGTCGATGTCCGACATCGCTAGCGCGCCACGCGGCGGTAGGGCTGCAGCAGGCGCGACACCGAGTCGGGCACCGCCTTGACGACGAAGCTCACCGTTTCCTGGCCGCCCAGCGTCTTCGCGCTCTGCCCGATGCGGCTGCGCGCGGCATAGCGGTCGGCGACCCAGTCCAGCGCCGCGCGGGCGAGGTCGGCCGGCACGTAGCCGTAGGAGAGCGCGACCGCGGCGCCGGCCGCCTGCGCCGTGAAGGTGTAAACGCCGCCGGCCGCCGTGTAGGGGCCCGGCGCCCCGGCGACGCCGGTGTCGAGCGACCACCGGCCGAAGGGAGCGGAAGCGCTCACCGTGTAGGGCGCGCTGGTGGGCACGCTCGCCGTTTCGCCGAGGATCTCGTAGCCGGCTCGGTAGGTCAGCGCGACGTTGCCGGTGCCGGGAGCGAAGCGCCCGCCGCGCAGCGACACCCGCTGCATCGTGCCCGGCGGCGCGGGATCGGCGGCATCGAGCACGGTGCCGCTCTGTCCCGGCTGCGCCGAGGCCGCCACCGGCGTGCCGTCGCCCGAGCACGAGATCAGGCTCGTCGCCGGCCAGTGCCGCAGCGCCAAGCTGGCCTCGCCGCCGCCGTCCAGCACCTCGGTCACGGTTTGCGGCAGGACGAAGCGGCCGAGGTCGGCCAGGATCGCCTGGCTGACGGCCGTGATCAGCGAGGCGAGCACCGCGTCGTCGGTGCTGCTGGTGAGGCCGAGCCAAGCCTTGCAGTCGGCAAGGGCGGCGAGGTCGAGGGGCGCACTCACCGCGCCCGCCGCCCGCTCTTCGCCGGTTCGGCGCGCTGGTCGGCGCCCGTGTCGGCCTCCTTGCCAGTGCCGTTGCCGCCGTTCTGGTCGGCGCCGGCCGGCTTGTCGGCGACCGGTGCGAGCCCGTGCGGCGCGAGGTCGGCGGCGGCAGCCGGGTCGACCTCGACCGTGCCGTCGGCGGCCACGGCGAGCTGTTCGCCGGCGTGGGAAAGGGCGGCGCAACCTTCGGGGAGGCGGAACTTCACGTGCGCCTCCTCAGCCGTTGCCGATGTTGGTGATGACCGCCATCGCCGGCGGGAAGTAATGCTGCAGCACTTCGTCGGCGTAGACGCCGTATTCGTAGCGGCGCGAGCGCATCGGCCATTCGATCTGGTAGTAGTCCTGCCGGGTGCGGATCTGCATCAGGTTGCCGACGCCGGCGAGCGGGTAGGGCAGGGTGGCCGTCGTCATCAGCAGCGTGCCGGCCGGCATATTGGGATGCAAACGGATATCGAGCGTGCTGCCGCCCTGCATGGAGAAGCGGTTGAGGTAGGATCGCACCATCACCCCGCCGCCGACGAGGTCGTCGCTGACGTCGCGGACGAAGCGCAGCGCCGTGGCGCCGACGCCGGTGACGATCTTGCGCGACACGTTCAGCGCTTCCTGGGAGGAAACCCAGATCGTATCGGGCGACAACCGGTGTCCGTCCCACATCGCCTTCAGCACCGCGTCGATCTCGACGATGCCGCCGGCGCCGTCGGAGGTGAGCGGCGTGCCGGTGCCGGCCGTGCCCTGCGGCTGCACCGTCACGGTGGCGCCCGAGCCGGCCTTCAGCGCCTGGGTGACGAGGCCGTCGAAGGCGAGGGCGTTGGTGGAGTTGTCGTTGGGTCCGAGCGAGGCGGCGGTCTGCGCGCCGTTGGCGTTGGCGGTGATCGCCAGGGAAGCGAGCGCCGTGACGGCGCCGAGCACTTCCGCGCCGGCGGCACCCCAGAACCAGGCGTAGCCGAGCGCGCCGGAGACCGGCGCCACGGAAGCGCGCACGGCATGGGTGGCGTTGCCGTCGTTGGCGGTGGTGAGGAGGGCGTTGGCCGAGCGCCGCGCCGCGCCGCCGCCGAAGGTGTCGGTGGTGCCGTCGGCGTTGGTCCGGGTGATCTGGCCCTGGATGCCGCCGGCGAGCGTGGCGTTGAGCACGCCGTCGTGGGTCAGCGCCACGCAGACCACGGAAAGCGCCGTGTTGGCGGCGAGCGAGCCGCCGGTTCCGACGTCGCTGAGCGTCGGCGTCGGCGTGGTGCCGAGCGCGATCGAGGCGTTGCCGCCCAGGATCATCGCCTCCTCGCCGATCATCAGCGATTCCAGCCCCGTCTTGGCGGCAACCGCGCGGATGTCGTCGAAGCCCTGGCCGGCGTACTGCGCCTCGAAGTCGACCGAGGTTTCGACGCCGATGCCCCTGTAGGCGGCGGAATAGTCCTGCGTCGCCACGGCGAGCACGCCGCCGCGGTTGGCCGCCGACACGCCGAAGCGCAGCCCCTGCGTGTTGATGGCGGTGATCGCCCGCCAGTTCGCCTGCAAACCGCCGCGGCCGCTGACGCGCGGGATCATGTTTCGCAGCGGGGTCGGCACGGGATACAGGAACTTGGCGCCGAGTTCGAGGTCGTAGAAGGTGAGGCCGGAGGTGGCGCTCATGGATTCGGTGAAGGTGCTCTTGGCCAGCGCCTCGCCGTTGAGCGAGCCCAGCGGCCGCTGCTGTGCGGTCTTCAGGCCGGAGATGACGTCCTGGATATCGGTTGAGGGCATGGTGTTCTCCATTTGGCGTCGTTGCCTCGCCCGCCTGCGGGAGAGAGCCGTTTCGTTTCGGTTGAGGTTTCGGTCAGCGCCTCTGGCGCTGCGCCAGTTTGATCGCCAACAGGCTGAGGGTGCCGGGATCGGCGAGCAGCGCTTCCACGTCGGCGGCCCGCTCCTCGCCGCAACCGTCGTAGCCCTTGGTGACGGCGCGCAGGCCGGGCGCGAAGGGTAGCGGCTGGGGCTGCGACTCGATCGTCTCCAACCGCGCCGACAAGCCGGCCACCGCCTCGTCGACGGCCTTGCTGACGATGTTGCCGACGCTTTGCGTGAGCGCGTCGCCCAAGCCGGCGAGGCGCTTGGCCAGCAACAGGTCGAGCGCGTCGAGCCCGCCGAGGCTGCCGGCGGCGAGCGCCTTGTGCGCGGGGCAGCAGGCGCCAAGCTCGACCGAGGTATCGTGCATCGCCTGGATGCGCTCGGCATCGGCGGCGCTGTTGCGCGCGCCGATTTTGTCGAAGGCGGCGCTGTTGCGTGCGCCGGTCTTGTTGCCATCCTCCCGGAACGGCCGCCACTCGTGCGAGCCGTCGGCCTTGATCATCTCGAAGCGGGCCTCGGCGAGGCAGGGCAGGTCGACGAGGCTGATCTCGTGGGGGTCGGCGGTATAGCGGGTGGCGCCGCTCTCGTCCGTCCAGCGCCGGGCATAGGCGCCTGACTGAAGCCGGTGTAGACGCCCTCCGCCACCTTGCTCCATTCGGCATCGTCGACGACCTTGGCGCAGATCTCGATCTGCTTGGCCTCGTCGTTGAAGGTGAGCGCCGTGACCTTGCCGGCGGCGACCTGCCCGTGCATGGCGCGCAGGTTGCCGTAGCTCTTGCCGCCCGTGGAGGCGGCGATCGCCCGCGACCACTTCTCGTAGAACGGCTTGGTCGATGCGTAGTCGCAGATCTCGCCGGCGCGGTCGGCGGTCTCGGCCGTGGCCAGGCCGTAGACGAGGCGGCGCGCGGCGTCGACCTTGGTGATGGGGATGTCGAGGCGCAGCATGGAGGCTCCCTGGTGGACGAACGGAAACGCCCCGCGGATGGCGGGGCGTGGGACGGCGGTATGCGAAGGACGTCCGGCAGGGCCGGGATGGTTAACGTTGAGACGACCCGTCCAGCGGCTCGCAGGTGCAGGTCCAGCCCCGCCAGCCGATCAGGAGGTTGCCGGACAGACGGCGCTCGCCGGCGGCGACGAGGATTTCGAGCCCGTCCGCGACGGCGACGGGCACACGTCGGAGGGTCGGCTGATCCAACGCCGTAAGGTCGGAGAAGGTCAGCGAGAAGCCGTCGCCGAGCTCAGTGACGAGGCCATCGCTGTTCCGGATCGAATAAGCCCAGCGGAAGTACCAGAGGCCGCTTGCAGCCAAGCTCGTCCTGTTGCCAGCGCTGCAGCATCGGGTCGGCAAGGAGCTTGGCGACGGCCGAGCGGCTCAGGACGATGCGGGGCATGCGCGTCCCTTCCGTCAGGGTTGCGTGCACCAGATTTGGATGGCGGCATCGCTGTCCTCATCGATAATCGCGGGAAGCGCCTGCTTGTTCTTCAGCCATCGACAGAATCGGCAGACCACCTCCGCTTCCCGGTCCGTCGCAAGCTTCCTCATGTCGAGATCCCTGTTCCCCAGCGACTTCTTCTATGGAGAGACTTTCCCCGCGAGAACATCGAAGAAGACATCAATGAGAAAGTCGTCTCTGCGATAATCGGTCAGTATCGATTCCATATAAAGTGGAAGAAGCCAGAAAGAAGCTTTTGTGTTCATGTAGGTAAAGGCGGAAAGCACGCAATTATGACGATCGATAACCGCTTTGTTTTTCCGGAAGTACTCATCGACGAGGCGCGCTTCCGATTGATATCCGAGGTGCGCGCCTTCTTCAATCAAGCGTCCTGCCGGCAGAGTTCGATTGGCAAAGACCTCCTGGATCGCCGCATGAAGTTGCTCTTCTTCTTCATTCATTTCTGTATCTCTTTGTCGAAGTTCCTCTGTAGTCCCCCGCCTAAAGCCCAGCAGTTTTTAATGGCCCTATTTCGTATGACGATTGCATCTCTATCCCCGTCATCGCCGCCGCGGAAGCAGGTATCATTTATCTTCATTCTGGCACGCAAGCACTCGTAGTGCCTAGCAAGTTTATATTGTACCACCTCTGGGCTTTCGCCGCCGACGCAGGCGGATGCAGCGCCGCAGGCATTTTCCACCCGATCTTGAAGATCTCTTCATTGTTCATCGGTGCAGTCGCCCGGCGGGTTCAGCTTGGGAGGAGCACAAACACCGACCTCCGCATCATCCGTCGTCCCGTTTGCTACGGGCGCGACGCCACTCGGATCGACGGCCGCACTCGCTGTTTGCGTCGATGATCCACCCGTTTCGCTTCCGGGTGCGAAGCGACCGCCCTGCGAGCCGGCCGCCCCTACCGGCCAGCGCGGGTGCTGATCCTCGTCCCAATCGTCGGCCTTATCAAACTTCGTCGCTTTCGCAGGCGCCGCGCCGCTCAGCGGCACATATCCCGCCCCCGTCAGCGCCATCGCCCGGTCTGCCGCCGGCTCGGCGAGCGGCGCCCGCCCCAGCGCCGCGCGCGCCTCGTTCAGCGTGAGGATGCCGCGGCTGGTATAGCTCGCCAGCACCTGCTCCTGCGCCACCGGGTCGACGGAGGCCGTCGGCGTCCAGGCGAACTCCAGGTCGGAGCTTTCGAACTCGCGCGCCAGCACCTCGTCGACGAGGCTCTGCACCCAGGCGAACACGGGGGTGAGCCCCTCTTCCTCGCTCAAGGTCTTCTGCACCTCGGCGGTGGCGCGGTTCATTTGGGAGACGAGCGCCTGCGGCGACACGGAGAAGGCGAAGCATACCAACCGGGCGAGCCAGTCGTCGAAGGCGTTCTTGAGCTCGGGCTCCTTGGTCTGCACGAAGGTCTTGGCCGCCGTGCCCGGCACGAACTTGGCCCGCCGCCGCCGCCCGGCGTCGCCGGAATAGTACGCGTCCCAATACTTCTGGTACGAGGCGATCTGGTCGGGCGTCCAACCGTCGGGCACGCCGATCAGGCTGTCGGGAATGTTGCCCTGGGTGAAATAGTCGAGCAGGAAGAGTTGGCGGCGCAGCGCGATGTTGACGGTGGTGACGACCTGCTCCACCGGCGAGAAGCCGTAGGCGCGGTTCACCCGGATGTTGCGCGGGCGGTAGAGCAGGTCGCGCGTGGAATAGTCGACGGCGGGGAAACCCTTGAGCACCTGCTGGTAGGCGGTCGGCCAGTTCGTGCGGCCGTCGGCGCCGACGCTCGGTTGCGGGGTTCGGCCCCAGCTGTCGATCACCGGCTTGATCGTGGCGCCGTCGAGCGGCATCAGGGCGGTGAGCCGGCCGGCGCGGTCGCGGCGGCAGTACAGGGTCGGCGCGTCGATGACGAACAGCTCCTCCAGCAGCATCCGCAGCCAGTCGGCCCAGCCGTGCGCGCCGTCGGGGCGCTGCAGGAAGGCGGTCGCCGCCGCGAGCCGCGCCTCGACCGGGCGCGCGGCCAAACCGGCCCCGGCGCGCGGCTTCAGCGACCACGCCATGCGCGACACCTGATCCTTGCGCGTCTCGATGACGAGGCGCAGCAGGTCCCAGCTGTCGGCGAGGTCGCGCAGGGTGGCGAAGGACACCGATGCGCCCGCGCGCGGCTGCAGCGCCAGGTTGAAGCCGGCCTGATAATCCCACTGCCGCCCGGCGACGTCGTCGGGGGCCGCCGGCGCGATCGGTTGCAGCGGGCCGAACCAGTCCGCGCCCGCACTGCTCGCGTTTCGCGCCGCGAAGGAAACGCTCACCCGGTAGGGGTCGAGCGTCCATGACGCCCGGCCGCTGTCGCGATCGACCATGCTCGTGTCCGCTCTCATGGTTGGAGATGAGGAGGGTTCAGCCCTCCAGGATGGTCCTGAGGAAGCCCAGCACCGGAGGTTCCGCGCCCTCGCTGAAGAGGTGGGTCAGCGCCCAGATCGCGGCATCGGCGTGGTCGGGGCTGCCCGGCCCGGCGTAGCCGCCGCCGGTGAAGGCGCAGAGCTGCTCCTCCAGCTTGGGGAAGCGGCCGACGTGGTGCACCTGGCCCGCCGCGTAGCGAAGCGAGATCGGCTCGGCGCGCACCGCCTTGCCCCGGCTCGCGGTGACGGAGCGCACGGGCACGTTGCGGTCGGCGGCGCGGATGGTGGCCTCCACCATCGAGCCGCCGAAGTTCTCCTCCGCCACCACGCAGTCGGCGGCGAATTCGTGGTAGGCGGTGACCACGCGCCGGCTCCAGGCGGCCGGCGCGTCGCGCGTCGAACGGTCGGCGAGGACGTAGCAGTCGCCGTCGCACCCGAGCGCCGCCACCACGATGCCGATCTCGTCCGAGCCGGCATCGTCGCGCCCGGCCGCTCCCGAAGGATCGACCGCCACCACCACCGCGCGGCGCTCGGCCAGCGGGATCTCGGCTTCCGTGCAGCGGTGGCGCTCGAAGGTTTCAAAGGTCCACAAGGCGTCGTCGACCTCGGCGACGTAGACGCCCTCGTAGAAGCGGCGGCGCTTGCGCTCCGGCAGCTCGGCCAAGCTGCGGAGGAAGTCGGGCGTCAGGTTGGCGGCATTGTCGTTGGGATTGAGAAAGGCGCGGGCGTAGGCCGCCGGCTCGGCCAGCGGCTGCCGCGAGACGGGATCGCGCTTCTCGCCGAACAGCACGTTGGTCCAGTGCACCACGGAGGTGGGGTTGAGGTCGACGTAGGCGCGCTGCGTCAGCTCGGGCACAACCTGCGCCAGCCGGGTGAAGGCGATGAGCGCGGAATCGTAGGAAATCTGCGAAGCTTCGTTGAGGAACACGCTGGCATATTCGAGGCCGAGGATCTTCTCGATGCGACCGGCGTCGTCGAGGCCGCCGACGGTGAGGCGCGCGCCGTTCTTCAGCTCGTAGAAGCCGTCGGTGCGGTGCTCCTTGATGGCGACATCGGGGAAGCACAGCCGCATCACGCGCGGCAGGGTTTCCTGCGAGATGGAGGCGCGCGCCGCATTGGCGCGGTGGCGCAGGATGGCGTGGCTCGACTCCGGCGCCAGCGTCGCCCGTTCCACGATGGCGCGGATGATGAGGAAGGTCTTGCCCGAGCGCGTCCCGCCGGCGAGGCAGGTGTAGCGCTGCGGGCCGTCGAGCAGCCGCCGCGCGGCCTCCTGCGCAGCGCTGAAGGACACGGATCGGACCATGTGGGATGAAACAATCTCGACTGTGGGGAGGCCGCGGCGCCGACGCAGGTCGGGCTCGGCATGCGCGCATTAGGGCGTTCGAAACCGTCCGCCGTCAATCGACGCCGCCGGGGCGTTTCCGATCGTTCGCACCGCGACCGCGGGCCGCCGTCGTCCGCTCGCCGCCCGGCCGTTCCGGCCCCCGGCGCCGCGCGTCGGGCGATGCGAGACTGATCGTTGTTGAACGTTCACGGTGGGGGCACACGTTGACGCTTGCCTTCGCGACGGGACGTCGCGCCCGCGCTGCGCCCTGGCGCACATTCCCGGCAAAGGAGGCTGGCCGGTGGTCGGCAGCACTGTCCAGCTGCTCGCCGACCCGAAGGGCTTCGTCGAGAGATATGCCGCCGCCCACGGCCCGATCGAGCGCAGCCGGGGCTTCGGCGAGATCAGCGTCACCCCGCTGGAGCCGGAGGCCAACGAGTTCGTGCTGCTCGATCCGGGCAAGCTGCTGTCCTCGACCCACGGCTGGCAGCTGCCCAAGGGTTTCTTCCCGCGCGGGCTGATGCTGCTCGACTTCGACGAGCACAGGCTTCATCGCCGCGCCCTGTCGGTGGTCTTCAAGGCCGGCCCGATACGATGATCGCGGCGGTCCTGGGCGTCGTGCGCCGGCCGCTGCCCGGCACCAAGGTGCGGCTTGGCCGGGCGCGCCCACGTGGTCGGCTACTCCGGGCGCCAGACTTGCGCCCGCCGGTCCAACGTAGGGAGGGCGGCGGAGCCGCGTCGAGCCGCCTGACACGTGTCGGTAGAGCAGGCGGGGATCCTCCTTGCCGACCGTTTCGCGGCGCGATCGGCTAGGTCGGGGACAACCGAGGCTTTTCCGGCGCACTCATTGGTTCTATGACGCCGGATGACCCTTTCCATCGATGCCGCGTTCGACGGCGGCAACATCGACGTCGTGGACATTCGCGGCGACACCATCGACCTTGCCATCAAGTGCGATCGCTATTCGGCGTTCTACCAATGGTTCTACTTCCGCTTGGCCGGAGCCGGACGAGGCACGGCGAACCTGCGTATCGTGAACGCCGGCGGCGCGGCATTCGCCGACGGCTGGCAGGGCTACAAGGTCCGCGCGAGTCCCGACCGGCTGGCGTGGCGAACGACGCCGACCCGCTACGCCGACGGCGTGCTTTCGTTTGCGTGGCAGGGCATCGGCGATCTCGCCTGGTTCGCCCTGTTCGCCCCCTATCCGATGGAACGGCACCACGCTCTCGTTGCCCGCATCGCTGCGTGTCCGGGCGTCGCCTATCGCGCGCTCGGCCGATCGTTGGACGGTCAGACCATCGACGAACTGCGGATCGGCACCGGCCGCAAACACGTCTGGCTCTACGCGCGCCAGCATCCCGGTGAGCCGATGACCGAGTGGTGGATGGAAGGTGCGCTCGAATGGCTGACGTCGGAAGCCCCCGACAGGCGACGCGACGCGCTGCTTGCGGGTGCCACGATCCACCTCGTGCCCAACATGAACCCCGACGGCACTCGGCGCGGTCACCTGCGCACCAACGCGGCCGGCGTGAACCTCAACCGCGAATGGCATGCCCCCTCGCTCGCACGCAGTCCTGAGGTGCTATGTGTCCGCGACGCGATGGATGCGACCGGCGTCGCCTTTGCCATGGACGTGCATGGCGACGAAGCCATCCCGGCGTCCTTCCTCGTCGGCTTCCAGGGCGTGCCGAGCTTCACCGAAGCGCGCGGGGCCCTTTTCACCACCTATGCAAGACGGCTCGCCGATCACACGGCCGATTTCCAGACGGAACGCGGCTATGGGATCAGCGCGCCGGGCAAGGCCAATCTGTCGATCTCGACCAATCAGGTCGCCGAACGCTTCGGCGCCTTGTCCATGACGCTTGAGATGCCGTTCAAGGATCATGACCCCAATCCCGATGCGCTGGCGGGGTGGTCGCCTGAGCGTTCGAAGGCGCTCGGCGTCGCCTGTCTCGAAGTGCTGGCCGGGATGGTCGACGTCTTGTGAACGACGCGTCGGATGAGGCAAGTTTCAGACTGATCGTCGATCAGTGAAGGTCAGGCAATGCCGAGACGGCGGACTCGACGCAAGTGCGAAGAGCACGCAAGGCGCAACCTGCCTCGCTGATCAACCTGCTTCGCTAAGAGAGGCGGCGCAGCTGGTAGCGCGCGCGCTGGACATGGAAGGCGAGACCGCGGCGGGCCGCCCAGAGCGGCCCCTGGTCGATGGCCATGGAGCGGGCGTAGTCGGTCATCGCGCGGGCGGCCTTGTCGGCAGCCTGCTTCACCGGATCGGCGTAGAACCGCGCGACCTTGTCTCGGCCCATGCCGTCCGTCGCCAGCCACCCGGGCAGGAGCGCGGCGAGCCGTTCGACGTCGGTGAGCACCTTGCTGATGCCGGTGCCGCCGGCCGGACAGCTCGTTGAGAACGCGTCGCCGACGAGCACGGCGCCGTCACGCAGGTGACCTTCGCTGCGGTAGAGATCAATGGGGCGCAGGACTGGCGGCTCCGGGACGTCGAACGTGCCGAGCATTGGCCGCAGGCCCGGCATCGCCGCGAGCAGCGTCTCCCCGGGAGCTGCCCGGAAGCGCCGCGCCCAGGCATCGCGGCCGGTGCGGTACACGAACAGGTTGGCGCGCGCCCGGCCGCCGATGGGGAACACGGTGAGGTAGGCGGACAGGTCTCCCGCGTCCTCGCCATAATAGGTCAGGGCCGGCAGCGTCGGCGCGCCGGGCGGACTGACGAGGTCGAAGCCGATGGCCAGCGATGGTGCGCCGGGCTCCTCGACGCGGCGCACGCCGAGGTCGCGCAGCAGCCCACGCCCGAGCCCGGTCGCGATGACGGCGAGGCGCGCGGCCACCACCTCGCCGCTGCCGAGGTGAAGGCGCTGGAGCTGCCCCGAAGCCTCGACCCGCGCGACGCGGTCCGTTCGCCGGCAGCTTGGCGGCACCAGGCTGCGAACGGCGTTGACGAGGTCGGCGTAGTCGATCCCGACTTCGCGGTTGGGCCGCCGCTCCACGATGCGTCCGCGCCGGGCGATCCAGAGTTCGTCGACCGGTGTCGCCGCCGACAGCACCGGCGTCGCGAGGTGCAGCCGCTGCAACGCGGCGAGCTGGTCGGGTGTCAGCTTCTCCGCGCGGAAGTCTGGCGGGTACGCGTCGTGAACGTCGCACAGCACCACGCGCTGACCTTGCCGAGCCAGCACGGCGGCGAGCGCGGAGCCGGCGAGGCCGCCGCCGACGATCGCCGCATCGACAACACATGACGCCATGACGCCGTCCTCGAGCCGGAACGCCCGAGACCGTTGTAGGCCTCGGTGGTTGAAAGGTCGTAACGGTGCGGTCCGTCCGACCAGGGCGCAGTCCGCGCTCGCGGAGGACAGCCTTGGCGCGAGTGCGGCAGGCCGAGGATATGGTCCCGGGCAGGCCGGTCCGGACATCGAGGCGTCAACGGCCGCCTCTTGCCTTCGCCACCCGACAGCGTCCGGTCCCTGTTTGGCCATTCTGCGTCGGATGTCGGCCGGTTAACGTTTTCATCAACGAAGCAGGCCACGGTGCGGCTCTATCAAGAGCAGGCTCCATGACCGCCCGAACCGCCAGCGAAGGCAGCATCCAAAACGGCATCGTCGATTTCCTCCGCATCGTCCTGCCGTCCGATCACATCGTCTACGCCAATGCCAACGCGGCCCGGCGCACGCCCGGCGGGCGCGCCGGCAACGGTGTGCCCGGCTTGATGCCCGGCATCCCCGATTTGTCCGTCGCCTGCCCGGGATCCCGCATCCTTTACTTCGAGGTGAAAACGGCACGCGGCCGCCTGTCCGAGGCGCAGAGCCAAGTCGTGCACCGACTCCGCGCCGCCGGCTGCCTCGTCGCCGTGGTCACATCGATCGATGATGTCGAGCGCGCCCTGGCAACCTGGAACATTCCGACGCGCATCGCCAAAGCCGCATGACCGAACCTGCCGAGGGAGCACCTCAGCTCCAGGAAGCGCCATCACGACGGTCTCGCCCCGCCGGACCATGATCGCATGCAGCATCTTAAGTTGTTGAAGGGCCGGCAGAACGCATACGCATGGTGCGGCCAAGACAGATGAGCCCATCAAGAAGTCATTGCCGACGAGCGTAGATGGTTCGGTG
>CALMGA010000132.1 GCA_937863205.1 uncultured Beijerinckiaceae bacterium
GGGCGCATCGACGTGCTGCGCCGCGACGAGCGCATCATCATCGCCAACTTCATCCTCACCGATGAAAGCAACGAAGTCGTTCTCTTCATCCGCGAAGCGCGTTTCCAGGCGATCCGCACCTCGCGGGCGGCCGATGCCGTGCGCAAGATCATCTATTCCACGGCGATCCTGGCCAGCGAGCCGACGTCGTCGCGCCTCGACCGGCCGCTGGCCCTTTCCGCTTTCCGGCACCCGTTGATCGAGCCTCGCGCTGGCGCGGTCGCGCCCGACAGGCCGATCTCGGACGATTTCGTGCTGCTGGAAGGCTGGGCGACCAGCCTCGCCCTGCAAACGGCGCGCGAACTCGCCACCGCCAACCTGGTCGATCTCGACGCCATCGTGGACACCGGGCGCGTGCCCGCCTCCGTCAAGCCCTGGCTCGAAGAAGTGCTGGTGTCGCTCGACCGGTCCGGCCTCGCCCACAAGGACCAGCTCGGGCGCCACATCGACCCCGAAGCGCAGTTGCCCCATCCCGACGAGATCCTGCGCGCGGTGGCCCTGGAACACCAGAGCCTGTCGGCCGAACTGCTGATGGCGGCGAGCACGATGACCGCCGTCGCCGCCATCGAGGCCGGCAAGGGCGACACGATCGGCCGCCCGCTGTCGGCCAAGGTGCTCGACGGATTCGAGATCGGCTCCTCGACGGCGCATGCCGCCGCCGCCTATCTCGCCGACCTCGCCGGCAGGTCCGTGAAAAGCTGGCCCAAGGACCGTGCCATGCGGATCCTGCAGATCGGCTTCGGCCCGCTGAGCACGGAGATCGTGCGCTTGTGCGACAGCACCCAGGCGCGCCTCACCATCTTCGACCCCGACCGCCGCCGCCTGGAGCGGGCCCGCATGAGCTTCGCCGACCGCGGCGACATCGACCTCCTCGACACGATGGATGAGGTGCCGGCCGCAAGCTTCGATTTCGTGCTGGCCGCCAACGTGCTGCACAAGCATCGACGCCGGCCCGGCTTCTGGGCCGGGCTGCGGCGGGCGATGGCGCAGGGCGCCATCTTCGCCGCGGTCGAGCCGGCGCCGTCCTTCTTCCGCGACCTCGTGCTCGGACTCGACGCCTGCTTCGCCGCAAGCGAGGGCAAGCACGACCCCAAGCGCGACGCCAGGAACGAGGGCGCATTCGACGGTCTGTCGGTGACCGAGGCCGACTGGCTGGAAACCATGCAGGCCGTCAGCCTGGGCGGCGCCGAGGTCCTCCCGGTGGAGTTGGACACCGGGTCGGCCCTGCTGCTGAGCGCGCAGGTCGACGCCGAGCGGCGGATCTGGAACGGCGCAGGCACCGCGCTGATCGTCGGCGACGGCGACGCCCAGCCGACCTCCGCCTTCGCCACGCTTCTCGCCTCGTCAGGCCTGCACGTCTCGATCCTTCTCGACGGCGAGATCGACGCTGATCGCCTCGGCGAAGCGCCGGTCTTCGCCGTGGTCTTCGCCAACGCGCCCGTTTCGGACGTGCAGGGGGCTGACGCCGGCCTCGCTCCGGTGAAGAGCCTGACGCGCCAATGCATGAACCTGAAGCGGATCGCCGACGCCCTCGGCTCGAAGCCGACCGTGCTGTGGCTGGTGATGTCGGGCGCGATCGAGGCGTCGAGCGACCGCGCCGCCGATGTCGCCGCCGGTCTTTGGGCCTTCAGCCGGACGCTCGCCAACGAGGTGCCGACCCTCGATATCCGCCGCATCGACGTCGCCCCGGCGATCCGCCCCGAAATGCTGGCCGAGCGTTTGCGCGACCTGGTGCTGTCGGGCACCGACGAGACCGAGATCGTTCTGGACAACGGCACCACTCGGGTGCTGCGCTTCGAGATGGGGGCGACTCACGAGCGCGGGCTGAACCGGGCTCAGGGCGGCCGTACCCAGGATGCGCGCGCGCCCAGGCGTGACACCCATGCCGACGCGGCGCGCCTCAAGCGCGGCGAAGGATCCGGCATCGACCGGCTGTTTTGGGATGCGATCGGGCGTCAGGCCCCCAAGTCCAACGAGGTCGAGATCGCCGTCGAGGCGATCGGCCTCAACTTCCGCGACGTCATGTTCGGCCTCGGGCTGCTGCCGGAGGAGATCCTGGAGCACGGCTTCGCCGGACCGACGCTCGGCCTCGAATGCGCCGGCCGCGTCGAGCGGGTCGGCCCCGGCGTCAAGGGGCTGAAGCCCGGCATGCGGGTGATGGCCTTCGCCAAGAACGCCTTCTCGACCCATGTGACCACGGCCGCCTCGGTGGTGTCGCCGATCTCCGACGATCTGTCCTTCGAGATGGCGGCGACCATCCCCGTCGCATTCCTCACCGCCTATCACGCGCTGATGCTGTGTGCCCGGCTGAAGCCCAACGAGTGGGTGCTGATCCACGGCGGCGCCGGCGGCGTCGGGCTGGCGGCGATCCAGATCGCCCGCTGGCGCGGGGCCAGGGTGATCGCCACCGCCGGCTCGCCCGAACGCCGTGCCCTGCTGACCGCGCTGGGGGCCGAGCACGCCTTCGACAGCCGCTCGGGCGCATTCGCCGAGGATGTGCGGCGCGTCACCGGCGAGGGCGTCGCGGTTGTGCTCAACAGCCTGTCGGGCGAGGCGATGGAGCGGTCCATCAACATCCTGCGCCCGTTCGGCCGCTTCGTGGAGCTCGGCAAGCGCGATTACGTCGCCAACACGCACATCGGCCTGCGGCCGTTCCGGCGCAACCTGTCGTACTTCGGCGTCGATCTCGACCAGCTGCTCATCGACGAGCCTTCGACGAGCCGGCTGCTAATGCGGGCGGTGATGCGCCTCTTCGCGTCGGGCGACCTGGTGCCGCTGCCCTACCGCGTCTTCGAGGCGGCGGAAACGGTGGAAGCCTTCCGCCTGATGCAGCAGTCGGGTCACGTCGGCAAGCTGGTCGTGCGCCCGCCCGACCTCGCCGACGTCAGCGGTCGGCCGCGCCACAGCTTCCACGTGTCCGCCGACAAGATGCACCTCATCACCGGCGGGTTCGGCGGCTTCGGCATGGCCACCGCCCAGTGGCTCGCCGCCAAGGGGGCGCGCAACATCATGCTGGTCGGGCGCAGCGGCCCGGCTTCGGACGAGGCCGGGGAAGCGCTGGCCGCGCTCACGGCCGCCGGCGTGCGCGTGCGCTCCGAAGCGCTCGATGTCGCTGACAAGGCGGCGCTCGCCAGACTGTTCGCCCGCTTCGGCCGGGACCTGCCGGTGCTCGGCGGCGTGATCCACGCCGCCATGGTGCTCGATGATGCCATGATCGCCAATCTGACGCTCGAGAAGCTTGAGCGGGTGCTGGCGCCCAAGGTTGCCGGAGCCGACAACCTCGACCGGCTCACGGGCGACCTCAAGCTCGACTACTTCGTCCTGTATTCCTCGGCGACGACGCTGATCGGAAACCCAGGTCAGGCGGCCTATGTCGCCGCCAACGGCTACCTCGAAGGCGTCGCCCGCCGCCGCCGCCGCGCCGGACTTCCCGGCCTCGCCGTGGCCTGGGGCGCGATCGAGGACGTCGGCGTTCTCGCCCGCACCGGCGCGATGCGCGACGCTCTGGCGAGCCGCGTCGGCATCAAGGGCATGATGGCGCAGGATGCGCTGCGCCTGATGGGCGGCGTGCTCGGCAATCCTTCGACGAGCCCGGAGGACGCCGTCGTCGCCATCGCGCCGATCACCTGGTCGGCCGCGCGCCAGCACCTGAACGTGTTGAAGGCGCCGGCCTATCGCAAGCTCGCCGGGCAGGACGAGGTGGCGTCGAGCGACAAGGAAAAGATCGACATCGCGGCCATGGTGGCGAGCCAGTCACCGGACGAGGCCCGCAAGGTCATCAGCGGTCTCATCGTCGACGAGATCGCCCGCGTGCTGCGGCTCCCCCGCGAGGACGTGGCGCGCACGGTGCCGCTCTCGGAAATCGGTCTCGACTCGTTGATGGCGGTCGAACTGGCGCTCGGCCTGGAGGATCGCTTCATCCTCAATGCACCGTTGACCGCCACCGCATCGAGCTTCTCGGTCAACGAACTGGCCGACCACATCATTGGTCTCGCCACGGGAACGCTCAGCGAGGACGAGGCGATCACCCGGCAGATGATCCAGCGCCACCTCGGCAGCGAGGCCGTGGGCGAGATCGCCATCAACGAGGCCGGGCTCCAGCAGGCGGCCGAGGCCGTCCATGCCAGAAGTCGGACCATGAAGGGCCTTCTCGACTGAGCGGCCTGATCGGGCGACCTTGCGGGAGCAACCTCGCGAAAACCGGCTCGGAGGCGTGATCCGACAGCTCTTGACCGGTGGGTTGCGCCGTCGGCCCGTTCACCCGGCTCCGCCGTCCACTTCCCGTCCCGAGCCGGGCAGATGGCTGGAAAGGACCCCGGCCCCAGGTGTCGCTTCCTCGTTGATGAGGTGGTGGGCGGCATGAGCCCCGGCGGGGGGAGCCGCTGCTCGGTGACGGTCGGCAGAGGGGGCGAGCGGACGCGCGCCGGATGCCACGCGGCCGTCGCTGGTGCGCAGGCGTGTCGGCCTGGTCGAGACGGTCACGCTCGCAGCCGTCTCGTTCACATCTGGCTTGACCATGGCATTCACCCCCGGATCGCGAGAACCTATCCGGACGCGATGATCCCGCACAATCTCCCATATGCCCGATGTTGTGAAATGACATGCCGGCGGCAGGCCGTCCGAGCTGGGACGCTGCCAGGGCAGCGGTTCGTCGCGACGAAGCTCCAGCAACCCGTTTTGCCGGTGCCGGCCAGCGGCCGGCGTGATGCCGGCCTGGCGACTGGCGAGCGGCGGGTCAGCGGACGCCCACAACCCTCCGAGCCGGCCGCGCGGCCATCTCACTCGCCATCAACTCGTAGGTCGTTTGCAGCATCTCGATCGTGCCGCGAGCGGCACGCAGCACGTTGTTGCTCACGCGCGGTCGCACGGCCGCCAGCGTCCAGTTGGTGCCACCTTCCAGGGTTTCGCGTGGTTGTATCAGGATTTCGCTGACATGTTCGAACCCGGGACATGCTTTAAGCGAACGAAGACAGATGCCCTGCAGCTCGGTGCTGGAGCAGACCGCTCGGTTCATGACCATCTCCTGATGACGACCTGTTATGAATCCACGTGCCAACGTACGAGGCTGGCAGGAGTTAGCTGCGGCTTGTCGCCCAACCGACAAGGTAGCCGATGGCGCCGGCCAGGAGCAGGGCTTCGATCGGCTGCTTGACCACCTGCCGGGCGACATGGCCGCCACCCTGCGACAGGGCGCGCTGCCCGCTCTGGTAGGCATCGGACGCGCTGCCCGGCAGGTTATCCGACAAGGATTGCACCTGTTCTTTGGCCCGGCCAAGCATGTCGCCCGCCGCTTGGCTGACGGTGGATGCCGCCCCTTTCGCTTGATCCGCCACCTGCGAAGCGGCCGACGAGGCTTGGTTCGCCGCGCTGCCGGCCGCATCGTGCGCCGACGATCTGGCCGACCCAGCAGCATCCAAGGCCGCACTCTTCATGTCGTCAGAACTCATTGATTCGCCTCGGCCCACGATCCGACCCACGATCCGGCCCGCGGACGGATTTGCTTGGACGGATTTGCATGGGACGCCGACTCAACGTCGGGCATAAACATCTGTTCCCCTGTGCCGATGGGCTAAAGGGTGCCCACCCTCCCGGGCCGGGACGGCGAAAGGGCGACCCCGCGATGCTGACGTTCTACGGATCGGGACTGAAGAAAGCCGTCGCCGTCGCGCCGGGGGCGGCCGTCCCCGACGAGGTCAACTGGATCGACGCCTACGACCCGACGCCCGACGAGCTTGACCACCTCAGGCGGGCGATGGACACGCGCATTCCCACGCTGGCCGAACTGTCGGAAATCGAGGCATCCTCGCGCCTGTCCAGCGAAGGATCGAGCCTGTTCATGAGCATGCCGGCCTCGGCCAAGGACGCCGACGGCTTCCCCCGCGCCACGCCGATCGGCTTCGTGCTCAACCGCAGCCGCCTGGCGACGGTCCGCTACGCCCACCTCGCGTCCTTTGAAACCCTGGCGCACCAGACCTGCGCCAAGGGCGAGCTGTCCGGTGGCGGCCTGGGGGCCACCGTGACCATCCTGGAGATGATCGCCGACCAGCTCGCCGACGTGCTGGAACGGATCGGCGGCGACCTCGATGCCATGTCGCATCAGGTCTTCACCCGAGGTCTGGGATCAAGCGGGAGCGGACGGCCGCAGCGCACCAATGCGGCGCTGGCGAAGCTGCTGCGCAGCGTCGGCGCCAACGGCGACCTGCTTTCCAAGGTCAGCGAAAGCCTGCTCGGCCTGAGCCGGATGGTGCCTTTCCTCAACAGCAAGGGGCGCGAATGGATGACGCCGGACTTCGGCGCGCGCCTCGACACGCTGGGCCAGGACACCCGTTCGCTGCGCGAGTTCGAGGAACACCTCGCCAACAAGACGCAGTTCATGCTGGACACCGTGCTCGGCCTTGCCAACATCGAGCAGAACAACGTCTTCCGCGTGCTCACCGTCGTTTCGGTGGTGGGCATCCCGCCGACCTTCTTCGCCTCGCTCTACGGCATGAACTTCAAGACCATGCCGGAGCTGGACTGGTCGTACGGCTATGCCTACGGTTTGATCGTGATCACCATCAGCGGGCTGCTCCCGGCCATCTGGTTCAAGATCAAGGGGTGGTGGTAGCGCCCTCGATCTTCCCCATATCGGCGGAACCCGCCACCGGAACCTGACCCCTTGCCCGAGTTGCCCGAGGTCGAAACCGTGCGTCGCGGCCTGGCGCCCGTTCTTGTCGGCGCGACGCTGATCGCCGTGGAACAGCGCCGTCCCGACCTGCGCTTTCCTTTTCCCGAGAACTTCGCCGGCCGCCTCGCCGGCCGGCGGGTCGAGGCGCTCGATCGCCGCGCCAAATATCTGGCGGCGCGGCTCGACGACGGCGCGGTGCTGGTGATGCACCTGGGAATGTCCGGCTCGTTCCGCATCGAGAACGGCTCCCGACCCGACGAAGTGGAACTGCCCGGCATCTTCCACCATCCCCGCTCGACGCGGGCGAGCCACGATCACGTGGTCTTCACCCTGTCGGGCAACCTGCGCGTCGTCTACAACGACCCTCGCCGCTTCGGCTTCATGCGGCTGCTGCCGGGCGAAGCGCCCGCCGCCGATCTCATGTTCACCGACCCCATGTTGACCGATCCCATGTTCGCCGGCCTCGGGGTTGAGCCGCTCGGCGACGGCTTCGACGGCGCCTCCCTGGCGCGGCTCTTTGCCGGACGGGCGACGCCGCTCAAGGCGGCCCTGCTCGACCAATCGCTGATCGCCGGCTTGGGCAACATCTACGTCTGCGAAGCGCTGCACCGGGCCGGCCTGTCGCCGCGGCGGGCGGCCGGCACGCTGGCGCGGCGCGACGGCTCCCCCACGGCCCGCGCCGGCAAGCTCGCCGCCGTGATCCGCGACGTGCTGCTGGAAGCGGTCGCCGCCGGCGGCTCGACGCTGCGCGACCACCGCCGCACCGACGGGACGCTTGGCCCCTTTCAGCACGGATTCCGCGTCTACGACCGGCTCGACGACCCTTGCCCCAAGCTCACCTGCGCGGGCGCGGTCAAGCG
>CALMGA010000133.1 GCA_937863205.1 uncultured Beijerinckiaceae bacterium
GGAACGGAGGGATGGGCGGGCGTCGGCGGCGCGAAGAGGGAGGTCGCGGACAAGGTCAGTCCTGCACCCGTACGCGGGTCTCGGTGAACACCCAGTCGCCGCGCGGCAGAGCGGCCATCCGCGCCGAGAGCGCGCCGCGGAAGGCGGCCGCCGAGATCTGCGCGTCGGCGGGCGTCTCGGTCCGCGCCGCGCCGCCAAACCCCCCGATGGGCTGGCGCGACACGACGAAGATCAGGGTGTCGTCACCGGCCGGCGGGGAGGCCCGCACGACCAGTCCCTGGCGGGGGTAGACCAGCGGCTGGCGACTGCGGATCGGCACGTTCTCCAGCCAGATCTGGCTCTTGCCGGAGGCATCGAGGACGTAGAGGTGCGCGTATCCCGCTGCCGACGACATCAGCTTGAAGCCGACGGGGGTGCCGACGGGGAGAACCGACGAGCCGACCGGGATCAGCGACACCACGATCGGGCGCCGCCGCAGGGCCGGGCGCGGGACGCGGACGGGCGCGGCGGCTTCAGCGCCGAGGTTCCGGGTCGTTTCGGCGTGGGCTGCCGTCGCGACCTGAAGGAGGGCGGCGAAAAACGCCGTCGTCGCGGCGCCGACCCTTTTGCTCTGGATGAACATCGCCCCTCGATGATTGCATACTGGGGATCGACTTGCGTGCCGGCCCCCTCCTCATTTGACATGGCAGGCGCGACGATGACAGAGCTAATGTCTACAAGACGGTAGTCTCTTTCCAAGTCGTTTGGAAGGGGAGTTCCGGCATCATCTATATTCCTAGTGCGGACGATACGGTATGGTCGAAGGACTTGGCGGTGAGTCGAGCAGCGATCTTTCTGCCGACCTGTCCGTCCTTGAGACTGTCCGCTGGGCGCGACATCAATTCGAGCGGGATCTATGCGACGCAAGCCTGAAGCGCAGCGAGGAGGTCTTCGAGATCCTGCGCCTCGACACGGCTTACCAGTTCGCCGAGTTCTTCTTCCTGATGAAGGCACGGCGGATCGAGACGGCGGACCACCTCGCCGGGCTCGAAGAGGCGCACAACCTCTACCTCGGACAGCTGATGCGCGACCCCGCGAAGATGAAGCGGATGAACCTTCGCCGCTCCCGCATCGAGGATGCCCTGTTCACGGGGGAAACGAGGCCGCGGCTGCTGCAGGACTGGCGGGACGGCCCCGGCACGATCGACCAGTCCAACCTAGCACGCTTCCTGGCCATGACGATGTCGACCGAGACCTGCCGCAAGCTGAGCGTCACCTTCGCCGAGGCGGGCTTCCTGGTGCGGCGCAGGTCGCCCTACGGAACGACGCTGGTGCGGTCCACCGGGGTGGCGGAGCAGGTCTTCGGCGACTGCCTACGCAAGCTTCGGTTGCGGCTTGTGCAGTGACGCGGTTCGTCCTGCGATGTCTCCTCGTCGCTTCAGCGACGGTTTGGGCACCCGCCCTGGTCCAGGCCGAACAGCGCGTGAGCGACGAGGTGCGCTTCAGCGCCGACGACCGCGCGATCATCGGGCGCAATGCCTTGCTGCGCGACCAGCTCGCATCCCGGCCTCTGCTGGTGCGCCAAATCCTTGATCTCAGGACCACCGCCGCGGCGCGACGGCCGGCGAACCAGCGAGGCCTTCCCATGCCTGACCCAACCCGGGACGAGACATTCGACGCCGCCAACCCCGACCTGTCGCGGCTCGACAGGTCGTCGTCGGAGGCCGCTCACGACCTCTTCCAGCTGCTGAAGCAGGCCCAGCCCCAGCTTCCGCCGCCCCCGCCGCCGACGCGGTGATTCCTCCGGCGTCGGCCATCGGCGTCCGTCGCGAGCGGACGATCGTCCATCACCATCGTTCAGTTTCCGTCAGAAGGTCGAACATGCCCGGCGCCCGTACCGCCTTCCCGTTCCTGCCACCATCGATGCGGAAGCGTCTGGCCATCGCCGCGCTCCTTTGCGTCGGCCTCGCCCGTCCGGGCCTCGCGCAGTCCGACAACGGGACGCCGGATCTCTACCAGCTGCCCTCTACCGACGCGCCGGTCGGGAGGGATCGGGTCGTCGGCGGCACTCCGGCAACGCATGGCGACTGGCCGAGCCTCGTGCTCGTCAACATCCTCGACGGGGCCGGCCATAAGCGTGCGACGTGCGGCGGCACCGTCATCGCGCCGCGCTGGGTGCTTACGGCGGCCCATTGCGCCGCCGGCAGCGAAGGCTTCTCGGTCCTCGAAGGCACCGACAACCTCCGGCGAGGGGGCCATCTGATCGCGGTCGACAACGCGCTGGTGCACCCGAACTACTCGCACGATCCGACGCCGCGCAACGACCTCGCCCTGCTGCACCTGCGCTCCGGCGCGACCTCGCCGCCGCAGCTCCTGCTCGGCAAGGAGGCCAAGCAGGTGCCCTTCGATATGCACGCGAAGGCCCTGGTGGCCGGCTTCGGCCTGACCCTTCCCCAGACCGACGGCGAGCCCCATCGCGGATCGACGTCGGATACACTGATGGCGGCCGAGCTGCCCGTGGTCGACCGCAAGACCTGCGGCAGGGTGCTCCAGGCCGCGATGCACGTCGGGGCCGACAAGCTGCTCGACGACACGACGCTCTGCGCCGGCGACGTCAACGGCGGAATCGACTCCTGCAACGGCGACAGCGGCGGCCCCCTCGCCGAGGCGGTCGGCGGCCGCAAGGTGCAGATCGGCGTCGTCAGCTGGGGACCGGGCTGCGCCCAGAAGGACACGGTGGGCGTCTACGCTGCGGTCTCCACCTTCGAGGACTGGATCCGCAGCAAGGTGACCGACGCCCGCTTCTACACCGCGCCGAGCGCGCCGCCCGACCCGACGTCGCTCACCGCCGTCAACGCCGCCGCGGTCGCGGCGGGGCTAAACCCGGACATCGTGGTCGAGTTGGTGGAGGGCCACAGCGTGCCCCTGGGCACAAAGGTGCATTTCCGCGTTACCAGCGCCATCCCCGGCAAGCTGCTGCTCTACAACGTCGAGCTTCCCTCCGGCCGCGCCTACCAGATCTACCCCAACAAATACATCGCCTCGACGGAGCGGGACGGGATGGCCGAGCCGAGCCGGGCTGTGACCGTGCCCGGCGACGGCGACCGCTTCGCCTTCCGCCTGAAGGAGCCGCTCGGCGACAACCGGCTCTTCGCCTTCGTCCTGCCCAGACAGACGCGCATCGCCGACCTTGCCGCCAGGGGCATGGACATGGACGACCTCGCCGACGCCCCAGCGGTGTTCGACGAGGTCAAGGAGCGCGCCCTGCGCGGCGTCGGCATCGAACCGGCCGGCGCGGGCGGCAGCAAGACCCAGGGCGCCAACGTGTTCGACTACGAGATCACTCCATGAGCGCAGGACCGGCCGTTCCGCCCGCCGGCGGACCGCCGGCCTCCCGCCCATCGCATCCGCCCATGCCGGATGCGCAGCGCGTCCGGACGGCGAGGCCGGCGTCCGCACCCCCACTTCCCGCGATAGGAGCACGCCATGAGACCGATGATGAAGCGCACCCTGACGATCGCCGTCCTGGCCCTCGGCCTCGTCCAGCTCTCGGCCCAGCCGGGCCGGGCCGGCGACCGGTTCCTCGGCATCGACGCCGACAACGGCAACGTCTACTACAACGGCCGCAACTCCGGGCGCTACTGCGTCTACCGCACGGTGGAGGTGTTCAACCGCGTCACCGGCTACATGGAGAACCGCCGCGTCCGGCGCTGCGGGCGGGGCCTGTACGTGCGGTGACGAAAGGGTCGTCATGCACGGCGGCGCGCGTTCGGGCTACGGTAAGCGGTAGCCGCACCCGACACCTTGAAGCGTCGTCTGCAGTCCGGAGCTCCGCAGGATGAGCCTCTTCGTGAAGCTGAAGCGGCGTCTGATCGACATCGTCGGGCCGCCGGACCTGATCTATGCCTTGGCTTGGCTCGCGCTCTTTGCGTTAGCCTTCCCCCATGCGATCACCCCGGCAGTCGCCCTCGACCGCCAGGACATGGCGGGCCTGCCGGTGGCGGAGGTCGCCGCCTTGCAGCAGCGCCACAGCGGCGTTGACATCCGAGATTGGCGAGATGGCTTCGACTTCCAATTTAAGGGACGGACCATCGCTCTTAATCGGGTGAATGACGATGATGAGCACGCCCGCTCCCTTGCGATTCACCTGAACACAGGTGGTTTTCTGTTGGGAGCCGATCGCTCTTTCCGCAGCTACGACTATGCCGGAAAGATACGCTGGCGTTTAGCCGTTCCCGGGCCGGCCTGGGGCGTCAACCTTTCTGCCGATGGCCGCATCGTCGTCGCCGCCTTCGGCGACGGCACGATCCGCTGGCACCGCCGGTCCGACGGGCAGGAGCTTCTCGCCCTATTCGTCAACAAGGCCACGCGTGCCTGGGTCGCCTGGACGCCGTCGGGCTACTACATGTCCTCGCCCGGCGGCGAGGACATGATTGGCTGGCACCTCAATCGCGGCTGGGCCCAAGCCGCCGACTTCTTCCCCGCCTCGCGCTTCCGCGATACCTACGCCCGCCCCGACGTCGTGGAACGCGTGCTCGACACGCTCGACGAGACCGAGGCGTTGCGCCAAGCCGACGCCGCCCGGCCGCGCAAGCCGGCGCCGGCCGTCCCGCTCACCGAGCGCCTGCCGCCGGTGATCGCCATCCTCTCGCCGGCTGACGGCAGCAGCGTCGGCAACGAGGTGCAGGTCGATTATCTCGTGCGATCGCCCTCCGGCCTGCCGGTCGATGCGGTGGAGGCGCTGGTCGACGGCCGCCCGGTGCCGGCCGGTCGCGGCCTCGGCCGCCTCGACGAGGGCGGCGGGCTGAAGCAGTGCTTGGCGCAGACGCGCGGCCTCGGGCGCACCGACGGCGCCCTGCAGGGCTGCCGCGGCAGCCTCGCGGTCAGCCTGTCGGGCCTGCCGCCGGGCGCCCGCGAGGTCGGCCTGCTCGCTCGCTCCGGCGACAGGACGAGCGAGGTCGCCAGGGTGCGGCTCACGCACGCCGCGGTGGTGAGCGGGGCCGAGCTGCTGAAGCCGAAGCTCTATGCCCTGGCCATCGGCGTCTCGACCTACCGCAACCGCGACTACGCGCTGGAGTACCCCGCCAAGGACGCCCGCGACTTCGCCGCCGCGCTCCTGAACCAGAAGGGCGGCCTCTACGGCGACGTCGAGGTCCGCCCGCTCGTCGACGAGGAGGCCACCGCGGGCGGCATCCGCGAGGGGCTCGACTGGCTGACCCGCTCGGTGACGAGCCGCGACGTCGGCGTGGTCTTCCTCGCCGGCCACGGCGTGCTCGACCCGCAGGGGCGATTCTACTTCTTGGCCAGCGACAGCGATGGCGAGCGGCTGCGCTCCACCGCCGTGCCAAAGGAGGACATCCGGGCCGCGCTAGACGCGCTGCCCGGCCGGCAGACGCTGCTGTTCCTCGACGCCTGCCACGCCGGCGCGATCTCCGGCAAGGCGCGGCGCGGGGCGGACGACATCAACGCCGTGATCAGCGACTTCGCCAGCGCCGAGCACGGCGTCACGGTGTTCGCCGCCTCCACCGGCCGCCAGTCCAGCCAGGAGAGCGCGAGCTGGAACAACGGCGCCTTCACCAAGGCGGTGGTGGAGGGGCTGGGGCTTCCCGGCGCCAAGGCCAAGGCCGACCTCGTCGGCACGGGGACGATCACCACCTCGCAGCTCGACGCCTACGTCGCCAACCGGGTCAAGGCGCTGACGCTAGGCGAGCAAAGCCCGGTGATGGACCGCCCCCCTGTACCTGTTTGCCTGCGGTTTATGAGGCATCATAGCCGTATCGGGCCGGCTGGTTGAGAGCAGCCTTTCGCCCCCTGTGCCTTTGAGCACCTGGGGGGGACGCGCGCCTCAACCGGTTGCCCGTGTTGCGCGCCCAGTAGGGAGTCGCGCCTCGGCTGTTTGCAGCCCCGAGCGCCAGTACAGGGAACGGCGAAGCGACGCGGCGGCTCAACAGAACAGCAAGCGGGAGGTGGCCATGAACACTGAGCCGCTCGTCTTTGTCGGCATCGACTGGGCGAGCACCGAACATCAAGTCTGCCTGACCGGCGCCGGCGATCCCGTGCAGCGGGCGTTTGCTCACCATGCCGACGGGATCGGCGCCCTGGTCGACTGGCTGTGTGCCCAGGCCGAGCAGCCAAGCCAGGTCGCCGTTGCGATCGAAACGCCGCATGGGCCGGTGGTCGAGGCGCTGATGCACCGCGGCATCGCCGTGTTCGCCATCAACCCCAAGCAGCTCGACCGCTTCCGCGACCGCTTTTCCCCGGCCGGGGCCAAGGACGACCGGCGCGACGCCCTCGTGTTGGCCTCGTCGCTGCGCACCGACCGCCACTGCTTCCGGCGTGTGGAAACCCTTGATCCGGTCGTTGTCGAACTGCGCGAGTGGTCGCGGATGGCCGAGGAGCTCAAGGGCGAGCGCGTCCGCCTGGCCAACCGCATCCGCCAGCAGCTTTGGCGCTACTACCCGCAGGTGCTCGACCTCGCGGACGACATCGGCGCCGATTGGGTGCTGGCACTCTGGGCCAAGGCGCTGACGCCAGCCGAGGCTCGCCGCTTGACCGAAAAGAAGCTCGACCGGGTGCTCGTCGCGCACCGCATCCGCCGCCTTGCCGCGGCCGACGCCCTGGCCATCCTGCAACGGCCGGCCCTGACCGTTGCCCCCGGCACGACCGAAGCCGCCC
>CALMGA010000134.1 GCA_937863205.1 uncultured Beijerinckiaceae bacterium
CATCGCCATGCGCGAGTGGGCCTACACAGGTCAAAGATGATGGCCGTTGGTATTACGAGCGGCGCTCAATGCTGATCATGGCCAACCATCCCTTTGGCGAGTGGAACAAGGTCTTTCCCGACCCGACCATGACGCTCGCGGCGGTGGACCGCCTCGTTCACCACGCGACCATCTTCGAGATGAACGTCGAAAGCTACCGCCGGCGGGTGGCGATGGAACGCAAGCGCGGTCCCGGACGTCCGCCGACCCGCGCGACAATCAAAACCTCGGTCGATTGACGCGCCGCGACACAGGCCACCGAAACCGCTTGCACTATGGCAGCAACCCCCGCCATGATCACCATCGCCGCGACACGATCAGTCTCATCCTGATCGCCGCGCGAGTCGCATCCAGATTGTCGCGTTACAAAGCGCCCCCGCAAGCCGGGCAGACAGCCTCGTTCGCGGTGGGGCGCGCCGTGATCAGCAGATGCTCCGCATCAAGCTTCAACTCGTCGACGTGCAGGCCGGCCGGGACCGATGGCAGGGATGGATTGTGGGTCGAAATCGCGAAGCTCGCCCGAGACGAGGACCAACGCTTCACCGCACGATCAACACCGAAAGTGCGGAAGAACCAATTTTGCAAGCCGAACGACACGTTGGCTGGAACCCTGACGTGGCGAGGTGCTGCAGCACTTCCGCGACTGCCCTGACGACGCCGCTCGCCGGTGGGGATGGCCCCACCATCACGAACTCGAGTCGAGGCAGCAGGGGCAGACCGCTCTCGAGCCCCATGGCGGCGATGCCGTACATCGGCATGTAGCGCGGTCCGCTGCACAGGCCGAGGCCGCACTGCAGCGCCGCCTCAATCAGGGCGCAGCCGAGCACGGTAAAGGCGAGGTGGAGATCGACGCGACGCCCGTGGCGCACCACCAGCCGGCGCAAGCGGGCCAGCCACGCCAGGGTGCGTTCCACGATCCAGCGGTGGCGTCCTAGCCGCTCGCTGCTGTCCACCCCGCGTCGGGCAATCCGTGGTGTGATGGAGCGCGCCCGGCACTCCTGCCGGCAGCGGCGGTGGTCGTAGCCCTTGTCGGCTTGCACCTTGGTCGGTCGGCAACGCGGACGGCCGCGCCGGTCGGTGCGCGCACCCGGCAACGCGTCCAGCGTGACGGCCAACATGCGGCTGTCGTGGAAGTTGGCGCCGCTCAGCGTGACGCCGAGCGGCGTGCCTTGAGCGTCGACGACGAGGTGGCGCTTGGTGCCCGGCTTGCCCCTGTCGGCCAAATTCGGGCCGGTCGCCTCGCCCCTTTTTTGGCCGGCACGCTGGCGCTGTCCAGCGCCGCGCGCGACCAGTCCAGCGCGCCGGCATCGTGCAGCCGCTCCAGCAACACGCGGTGCAACGCCGCCCACACCCCGGCCGCCTACCAGGCGCACAGCCGTCGCCAGTTCGACTTGCCGCTGCATCCCAACGCCGAGCGGGGCACGTGCTTCCACTGCATGCCGGTGCGCAGCACAAGGATGATGCCGGCCAGAGCCGCGCGGTCCGCGCTCGGCGGCCGGCCGCCTTTCTGCTTCACTGGTTCAGGCGGCAGAAGCGGCTCAATAACTGCTTAGAGGTCGTCGGGAACAAGGGTGTCGACTCGCCCTCAGTCCGCATTAACCGGTTTGTCCCTCGTTTTCAAGCGCGATCGCCCCGGAGGTATTGACGCATTGTTTGATAGAGAAAGACTATATTACCTACCAAATATCTCTTTGCAAGCCGGCGTGGCTCAAGAAGAAGACGATAGAGCCACTCGAGGCGCATTTCTCGAATTAGAGGAGGCGCTCGAGGAAAAGTGCCTGTTTGAAAATCAAACAATGCTCCTACGCCGATGCCGATTGAGCATACGTCAGGAATAAATCTCTGCAACCAGAGTTCTTGCTTTGGACATCCCATTGCGACAAGTATTATATCAGGGCGGGTCTGCTTGACGCGCTCCGCCAAGACACCGGCATCACTCTCCCGAAAGAATCCAGGATGTGAACCTATGACTTTGTGGTTGGGCCACCTTAAGACGTAGTGCTCTACCGCACGAGACCTGACTTGATCGGTGCCGCCGAGAAGGTAGAGCCGCAGACCCGACCGCAATTTGTCAAGCGCATAAGGGATGAAGTCTGTGCCATTGAGGTTTGCTGGAAATTTCTCTCCATATAAAGCTTTGCTGGCGATATCAACACCAATTCCGTCGTTAAAGACAATAAAGTCTTGGAGTGCATTTGCAATATTTTGATCAGAAGCGGCAATATTCGCGAGGTGAGCATTGAGAAATGTAACTTTGGCAACGCTGCCGGTGTCGAGGGCGCCCTGTAGAGTCTTCACGGCGAGATCCCGATCACAAACCTGAACTTGCACGCCAATAATTAGACGGTGATCGCGGCCGACCACGTCGCCATAGATTTTATTAAAAACAGCGGTCACTGCATCCCAATTATACCGTCGGAGCATCTGAGGCGCTCGACTTACGAAGTCTGACCACGGATCGCTCATCCAAGTCGCATCGATCTTCGAGGCGCAATTATCTGGATCAAAGAAGTCGAGCAAAAGCCCACATCCCAGCGCGGCGATGGACTCGCGATGCGCGGGAATATCGCTCAGAACCGGATAGAGACCAGCCGAGACCGCCTCGATCGCCGCAATTCCAAAGCCTTCGTGACGTGATGGAGAACAGAAGATCGAGCACTCGGCAACGAGCGATCTCAACCGTTCGTCATTAGGATTTTCGACGATCTCGACCGCACCGACTAGACGAAGCGCCTCCACATCTCGCCTGATTTTCTCGACGATACCGTCCATGGGACGACCGGCCAGCACCAATGACCACATCGGGTCCAAGGCTTGCAGCTTTTTCAGGACCGGTAGGATCGCTTGGACGTTCTTGTTGTCGGCGAGCCGCCCAAAATAGATGATCCGCTTCTTGCGCGACGACCTGTGGACCCCTGAAAACTTCGATGTATCGACGCCGTTCAGGACAACACCGATGCCTGCTGAACGGATTGTCTGGAAGGTTGAAAGATCTGCCATGCTGTTCGCTGCCACGTATCCGTAGCGCGTCAAAGCCAAGCGAGTGACCGTCTTGAAATACAGAGCCTTCGCTTTCGAAGCGAAGGCAGAATGGAAGAAGCCGCCATGGGTCGAGAGGACAAGCGTCTTGCGGTGGATTACCTTAGTGGCGGCCAGGAAGTCGCAGAAGAAGTCTAGGCCATGGACATGGATAATCTCGGCATTCCGAAGACTCATTAAAACGGTTAGCGCTATCGGGTAGCGCCGTGATCCCACGAACGGGATGCGCCTGATCTCCAACCCTCCGAGCCATTCGGAACGCGGAAGCCGAGCAACTGAGTCGAATATGCGGTCGAGCGTGACGACTTTGACGACGTCGCCGCCAGCGACCTGTCTCTGCGCGAGGTTCAGCACGAAGGTCTCGAGCCCACCTTGAGCAGGATAAAACTGCCTGACCACGTGCACGACGCGCACCGCGCGTACTCCGACCGGCGCGCGTCGCCTAGATCACGGGATCGCTCGCGCGGCGGTGACCGCCACCGCCGCGTTGGTCGCGCTTCCCGTAACTAGGTTAACGAGATTGAGCACCTTGCTGACCTCGACGGATTTCGCGTTGGCGGCGAAGATAACATCTTGGTTACGCATCACGACCTTCGTCGCCAGGAAGTAGCCGCCGGGATCGGCGAAGCTGATCTGGAAGACCACGGGGACGGTCGGGCCGGGGACGTGGGAGATATCGACGCCGAGTTGCGCGGCCACCTCCCGCGGCTCGCGCCTGTAAAGGAACACCGATCCCGGATCACTCTGCACATCGAGCAAGCCACCCGCCTTCGCGACCGCCTCGGCGAGGTTGATGCGCCAAGCATCGAAGGTAAACACCCCCTGCTGGCCCGCCGCGCCGAAAGCGATGAATTTCTGCTGTTCCTGGTAGACGTAAATGCGATCGTTTGGCTGAACATAGATGTTGTTCGCCGGTGATGTGACCAAGTTTTCGAAGGGAACGGTCGCGGTCTTTCCGCCGCGCTGGAGCGTGACCCAGGTCGCATAGCCCTGGTCCTTGATGCCGCCAGCACGCGCGATCGCGTCCGTGATGCGATCCCCGGCGCCGGACGCCGCCGCCGCGAAGCGAACCGGCGTGTTCACCTCGCCGATTACCGATACGAGATTGGTGCGCTGCGACGAGAGCGAGACGACCACCTGTGGCTCGATCGCTCTGTTTTTAATACGCTCGATGATGTCGCGTTGGATCTCGACGTTGGTGCGATTATTGGCTTTGATGATGCCAGCATAGGGCACGCTGATGTTGCCATCGTTGTCGACCGCCTGGTCAGGGATTGTTACGTAGTTGCCTGGCCGCACGCCCGCCTCGGCAGGGATGAAGAGGCCACCTGCGGCGGCCTCGAAGACGGACACGGAAACGACATCCCCGATCCCGAACTTGATGTAGGCTGGCGGACGCCGGTCCTTGAACACGCCGGCCAAGCCCTTCGGCTCCGTCTGCTCCAAAATCTCCACGACTGGCTGGGTGATGGGAACGAGCACGTAGGGCACGACGACGGATCCGACGACCTTGACCGAGTCGGCGTAAGGGCCGGCGACAGGAAACGTGCCGCAGCCGCCGAGTGGAAGCGCCGCGAAGCACATCGAGCAGAAAGCAGCGACTGCTGAGAAGGAACGCTTAGACAAGGGCAGTCTCGAAACCGGCATAGAAAGGATCACACAGTAGGACACCTCCCATGCGCGGTCGACCTAGCTCCGGATACCAAGTGCTGTTTAAATCCGGCTGTTGCGTATTTGCAACCATAAAACTATCAGCAACGCTTTAGAAAGCATCAATCTTCGCGATTTCGAAACAAGTCCGGCCAAGTATCATTAAATCAAGCCAAATGGAGGAGTGATCGATATACCAGAGGTCAAGATCGATGCGTCGCTGCATGTGCTGCACTGCAATCGTCTGACCGCGTGCGCCGTTGACTTGCGCCCAGCCGGTGATGCCAGGCTTGACATGGTGTCGATGCGAGTAACGCTCGACGAGCAGCGAGTAGGCATCATCATGAGCGATCGCGTGTGGGCGCGGCCCAACCAGCGACATGTTGCCTAGCAGCACGTTGAAGAGTTGCGGCAGCTCATCGATGCTCGTCTTCCGCAGGACCCTTCCGACGCGAGTGACGCGATCATCGGTTCTGCTGGCTTGAACGATCGTGCTGCCGTCTTCCAAGACGCTCATCGAACGAAATTTGTAGATGAAGAATGGACGTCGGTCGAAACCGTGACGGCGCTGCTTGAAGATGATCGGGCCAGGGCTGTCCAGTCTGATCGCGACTGCGGTCACGAGCAGCAGGGGAGCCAGCAGAAGCAAGGCTGCCATCGCAACGGTGACATCAATGCATCGCTTGAACAGCTGTGTGGATCGCGTCAGCGGGGCGCGTTGCAGTTCGATGACCGGAGGGAGTCTTTCGGCAGCCAAAGCGACCTGATCACCCATCAGTCGCCGCACGCCGGCGTCGGGCAGCAGGGTTGCCGGCAGCGCCGATTGCCTCAATCCTTCACGCAGGCTGCAGAGGCGGGCCTCATCATCCCACTTCATCGACACGACAATCCGACTCGCCGCACGATTGCGCGACAAGTTTAGGAGCGAATTCAAGCGCGCGGGGTCGACGGGTTCTCCGCTTGTCAGTTCGATGCGCCCGACTTCGCGGAATCCATAGGTCGCCATGAGGGTGCGACGGTCGATTTGCGCCAGTTCGGACTGATCGCCGATCAGCACGACGGAGGGACCAGAAAGGGTACCGCTCCTGATCAATCCAGACGCAACGACGCGAGCCACAGACTGGTTGACAGTTAGGAAGATGAAAAACAGCGGCGCGAAAAAGAGAAATGTTCCCCGCGACACCTCCGCACCTGCCCGCACGATGAAAAGCATTGCCGCTAAGAGAAGGACGGCGCTTACAGAGCAGAGAAGAACCGAGCCGATCTTGACCGTCGCTCCTATCAGGGAAGGAAGAGAGTACAGGCCGGATGACTTCGCGAAGGAGCAATACAGAATGCCGGCTACTACGCCGATCGATACGGCTGAAGCTGCTGATTTAAACCCGTAGACGTCGATTGCGACGATGCGATAAGCATGATGGCTTGCAAGCCCGACGCATCCTGAGATCAGGACGTCAGCCACCAAGACCAACAGGATGTAATGCTGCGCTGTCAAGCAAACGCGACGCCGATCCTCAAAAAGGCGCGATAATGTCTTTTCTTGGGCAATGCTTCTCAGACTAGCCATAAGGAAAGCCCTGTAGACCTAATGGAGAGGCGATAGCATGCAGAACGCCTGCTTGCAATGACATTTAAGGGTTTCTTAATGCTTGGTTATGATCTCGATTGCTCCGGTGCGCTCCTGTTGCATCTGGTGCAAGCCGAAATCGCCTGTAGTGCTGAAAAACTCGACATCCAGGCGGCACGCGAGTCCATTCGTGCCCGATAGTAGCTGATATTGATCGTTCGATATGCAAAGTTGAATCAGTTCGCGCACCTGAGATGCGCTACCACGGCGATCCAAGGTCGCCTGAACCATCACAGCTTCGCTGCGGAGAACGGCATCAACTAGTTGGGCCACCGCTTGGCTGCTTCGGCTTGTGGCATAGCCGATATTGAGGTGCGCGCTGACTACCCGTGAG
Source organism: uncultured Beijerinckiaceae bacterium (assembly GCA_937863205.1). Next base: position 6,690 of record CALMGA010000134.1, read on the forward strand.
GATCGCCAGCTTCCATGCGCTGGCGGCCGATCGAACCTACGCCGGTCCAGTGCTCCGCGTCAGGCTCGACATCGCGGCCGTTCGTGGGATATGGGCAGCAATAAGCGGACTCGCGCTCGGCTGGAGCGTAGCTTATGCTGAGAAAGCTTCGGAGGAGATGCGCGAAGGAAGGGCTTGATTGTCGGTTCGGTGCTCGCGCGCCCATCTCTGGAGCAGGCAACAAAATGTGGAGGTGAAGGCGAGCCATTGCGTCTCATACCCTGTGCTTAAGTAGAAACTTCTCTCCTCACGTTGTTCTTCCACTTTCATGTTCTCGTGTGAGCCGTCTATTGAGACATGACGGCGAGCCTTTGGCCTGATTGAGCCGTGAACCCGTCAGACAGTCGGGACTGGCTTGTCATGCTATCAATCAGCGCTCATGCCACGAAAGCTTGAGATATAAGTCAGCAAATTCATGTTGGTAGATAAATCCCAACTCAGTATCCTCTGTTCGATCATACCGAACGCTTATTGACGTGAAACCCTCTCCTCTTTCGGCGCAGTTTTCCGATCGACGCGAACAATGCGCTTTCTACGCGTTCGCCTCTGTCGTCTGCTTTGCGCCTCTCCCGTTCGGGTCGACGGACTCCCGATCAACTCTTATCTGGTGCGTCACGCTCGCCTGTTGCCTCGCATGCTCATCCGTTCGGTTGCTTTCTCGACGCGACCACATTCTGCTTTGCCTCCTGTTCTGCTCGGTCGCCGCCTTCGCGAGCGTGGTCCGATTGCAGGAGGTCTTGGGCGTTGCACTTCCGCAATCATTGCGGTTGGCTCAACCCGCCTTGCGCCCCGCCCGTGTCGACGCCATTGCTTCCTTGGGCCCCACTCTCGTTTGCTTTGAGGTCCTGGCGTTAGGTCTCATTCACGGCACTCACGTACGACGCGCGCGGATCCTGCTGCGGTGGGTGGCATGGTCCGGTGCGGGCTATGCTCTTTATGGTGTGATCACTACCCTAGTGGAGCCAACTCTCCTGCTGTGGCGTGAGCGCACGAACTATATCGGCGTCGTCTTGGGAACGTTCACCAATCGCAACGTGGCAGCGACGTATTTCGGCAGCTGCGCCTCGATCTGGCTGCTTCTCTCCGCCGAACATGTCGTGTCCGTCATATCGCGGTACCGCTGGTCGGGCATACGCACCGCCGACGCATTCTCACTGCTCCTCCGGAAGGTGGATCAGCGATCGATCGGCAAAAGCTCGATCGGTTTCGCGATCTGTTTCATTGCCCTGGCGATGACGAACTCGCGCGCGGGTATCGTCTGCTCGCTCGCGGCGATTGGGTTAGCCGTTCTCGTGATGCTGCGCCGCTCCATCGCCAACCTGCGTTGGAAGCAGAAGATCGCCCTCGCCGCCGGCTTCGTCACGGTCGCCTTCTTCCTCGCGAGCGTGGCAAGCCACCGCTTCGACATGCAGGGCTTCGCCGACGAGGGTCGTTTCGACGTCTACAAGGCGACTTGGGTGATGATCCTTGATCATCCTATTCTGGGCGTCGGCTTGGGCGCCTTCAAAACAACGTTTCCCGCGTACCGATCCGCCTCCACATCGATCTGGGGCATCTGGGAGATCGCCCATAGCACTCCGTTGGAACTCGCTGCGGAAGTCGGCCTTCCTCTCGGCTTGTTCATCTGTGTCGGCTATGTCGCCATATGGCTCATTCTTGTTCGCGGCGCGATAGTCCGCCGTCGCGACAACGTCGTTCCCCTGATAGCTGCGACGGTTGCCGCCATCGGCGGGGCACATTCCGTGATCGACTACTCCCTGCAGATACCCGGCTATGCCATCGTCTGCATGGCGGTGGTCGGGACGGGCATGGCGCAAGCATTCACCACGAGACAGCGAACCAGCGCCGGACCATTACCCCGGCGCGAAATCCCACGGTTTGCGGGGCTTGCGCTGGAGCCCGGGGATCGCGACCTCCACGTCACGGCGGTCGAGGACGGCCGAGAATGATCGCAGCTGGGTTAGAGGCAGGCCTTCCAGCGCCGAAGCGAGCGCGTCGTGCTGCGGCCAGCCGGGGCCGGTGAGGATGTTCGCCGCATCGTCGATGTAGTTCGATGCGACGAGATTTCTGAACTCCTGCAGGACGAGAGTCTGCAGGTTGGGGGGAAGTGCTGTCAGCAGCGCGACCGAGTCGCGATTGCGATGCACTGCGATCCACCCTTCATTCGGCCCGGTCTGGTAAGACAGCGTGAGATCACGCTGGTTCTCAAGCCGGAAGCCGTGCCGGGCCTTGTCGAGCCAGAACGATGCATACCATAGGAATGAGTCCTGTGAGCTGACCGCCAAGCTTCGGCGCACTGCAGTTGCAGCCCGGTCGAACTGCGGATTGCCCGCCACGGAGTGACCGGCGATGAGGTCGATCTCCGCCAGACGCAGTTCGATCAGCGCCACCGAACGGAGGACGGCTGGTCGCACCTCACCTGTCGAGTTTTCGAGCCGGTCCAGCTCAGGACGCAAGGCTAGCAGCGCATCGGCCTTGAACCGTTCGCCATCGACGATGCGCGCCGCATAGGGGACGAGGTCGGAGCCCACGTATGTCGCGACCGCTTCGTTCAGAGCCCAACAGAATGAGAAGGCCGCGAACACCAGAAGGCCGACGATCGTTGCGTATCTCAGGATATTTCCACCGGGAGGGAGGAACTCCTGGCTACTGGTGATAGCCATACCGGGCATAGTACTTCTTGTAGTACGCGTTGCTCCGGTGCGTCTCATACCGGCCGAGTACCGTCATATCTGCCTTGTTGAGGACCGCTCCGACGACACGGTCGAGGACCTCCGGCGCTTCCTCCAACGTCTGTTGTACGACGTCGATCTTCGTGCTTCCCCATTCGATGACGTAGATGAAGTGATCGATGAAGTGCGCCATCGCGCGTGTGTCGACCACTGGCGCGAGCGGGGCGCAGTCGATCACGATGTAATCGTAGTGCGCTTGAAGCTGCTGGAAGAGCGTCGCCATCTTCTCCGATGCGAGGATCTCGTTCGTATGCATCAGTTTCGAGTCGCCGCCCGTCGTCAGCAGGTGCAGGCCGGATGCAGCATCAATCCAGATGATATCCGCGATGCCGACACTTCCTCCGAGCAACTCGATGATCCCTTTCTTGGACTCGGGGGCGAGCGCGCGGGTCAGTGAAGGGTTGCGAAGGTCCGCATCGACGAGCAGCACCCGGCCGCCGGCGTGCGCGATCATCTGCGCGAGATTGGCCGAGGCCGTCGTCTTGCCTTCCGCGGGCAGGGTGGAGGTTACGCCGACAATCTTGCAGCGCTGCCCGGATGTCGCGACGTCTACGGCGATCTTGGCGGAGCGAAGGGCCTCGGTGAACTGCGCGAAGGGCTTCGCGACCGTGTACCTCAGGATCGGACTCAATCTGCCGATCTGCCTGGGTCCCGCCGCCTCCGCATTGTTCGCGGAAGCCGGCATCGATTCGGCCTTGATGGTCGGCAGGGTTGCGATGCAGTTCAGGCCAAGGTGCTCCTCGATCTGCTTGCCGCTGCGGAACACCCGGTCGATGAGTTCCTTGCCGAACGCCGCACCGAAGCTCAGCATGATCGCGCCGAGAAGCGTCGACGCCATGATGGCAGCCTTCTTCGGCTGGCTCGGACTGTTCGGTGGTACGGCGGGGCTGATCAGCCGCGCCTCACTGATCGGGAAGGACTGCTGCTGAACGGCTTCCATATATCGCGTGAGTAGAATATCATACATCGATTTGTACGACGCGGAGGTGCTTTCCAGGTTGCGTAGCTCGATCTGCGCCTGACTGGTCGACTTTGATTTCCCCACGCTTGCCGTCAGACTGGCCCGTATCGACTCTTCGCGCGCCTTCGCGATATTGTAGTCGCTCTCGTAGCTCAGCGCGATCTTACGCATCTCATCGCTGATGCTTTTACGCAACTCAAGCATCTGGGTTCGCAAGCTCACGGTTGCGCCATGGTTGACGCCGTATTTGGCGGACCAGATCGATTCCTTTGCGGCGAGATCAAGGTATGACTGCCGCAGCTTGATGATGACCTCATTCTTGAGGGCGTCGGTGACGGAGGCATCCGGTATCGGCTGCTTCAGGACCTCGCTGATGCGGTCAAAACGCGCTTTCGCCTCGGCTGTCGCCGCCTCGGACAGGATCAACTGCGTGTTCACCTCGCCGACCAGCTGCTCGTTCATCAGCTTGCCGCCGGTCTCGACGATGTTGTTGCTGTTTTTGAAATTGACGACCGCGGCATCGGCCGTCGTCGTCTGCGAGCGAAGCTCTTTGACCCGATCCTGCAGCCACACGCTGGCCCGCCGTGTCGCTTGGTACTTCGCCGCGAGCTGGTCATCTACGTAGGCGTCCACGATCGCGTTGGCGATCTGGGCGGCCTTGTTCGGATCGTGCGACTTGAAGCTCACCTCCATGACATAGGTCTGGCCCAAGCGCGTCACGGTACGAGCTGCTTCAAATTTGCCCAGAGCACGACGTTCCAGAAAGTTCTCGGAAGGCGGCGCGTGGGATCCGAAGAGGCCGAAGATGGAACCGATCAGGCCGGGGTTCGTCGAGACGAACTCGGGATCTTCCGTCAGATGCAGCTTTTCGATGACGGATCGGCTGACGTTCTGGGATTTGAGAAGTTCGACCTGAGTCTGAACCGTACCGGCGTCGACAGGCGCGTCCGTCCCGTTATTCTCCTTCTGGAAAATCTGCACCTTCTTGATGTCGATGATCATGGTCGCCGTTGCCGTATAGAGGGGCACGGCCGTAAAAACGTAAAGCGCGCCCATCATGATGCAGACGGCGGTGATGGCGACAAACATCGGGAGGTGTCGGCGAGCCAGCCCGAACAGCATTCTGAACAGGTCGAGCGCCGACGAGTCCTGCGCCGAAGCGGACGCGGGTTTACTCTTCGCTGCATCCCGGGAGGTTTGAAGCATCGCGCGCGTCCTGTCGGAAGTGCTGACCGCTCTATTCGTTATTGGTAGCGCCGACGAGCACCGTCGAAGTGGTGGGTGACGAGGTCGTCCCGCCCGAGGTCTCCGACGTACCGGTCGTGCCTGAAGCGGTGCCCGTTCCGCCTGAGGTACCGGCTGTGCCTGTACCGGTCGAGGTCGGGGCGGTGGTCGTGGTGGTGCCGCCTGAAACGGAACTGCCCCCAGGCGAACTGAAGCTGTCGGGTGTCGTCGGCGTTGATGTCGACTGGCCGCCGCTACTGGTACCCGAGGATCCCGACGAACCCGTCGTGGCGGTGCCGGTCTGACCACCGACGCCGGCGCCTCCACCCGCTGCACCACCTGGCGCACCCCCGCCACCCGTGGACGCCGTCTGCTGACCACCATCGACGGCCGCGCCGTAGGCGGCATTGGCGGCGATGTTGGTGAGGATGTTCGGAGCGATGTTGGTGCTGATGTACGCCTTGTCGCCGCGGTCGGCAGGATCCGTAGGATCGCTGCAGGAGGCGCCGAGCTTGCCCAGTGCCCCGCCGACCGATTTGCCTTGATCGCTCGACGCGCTCCCAAGCGCCGCACCGAGGTTCTTGCCAAAGGCCTTGTCACGGCCGTTCACGGCGGCGGCGGCGATCGCGGTCATCTGAGCGCCGAGGTCGGAGGCACCGCCATGTGACTTGATGAACCCGGTCGGGTCGGCATTAAAGTTCTGCAACGCCTCAGCGGGCGCTGCGCCGGGGCAGGCGGCGAGAGCGACGCCCGGAACGAGGCAGGCTGCGCCGAGCAGCACCATCGTCAGCGGCTTCCTCAGCATCGCCGTCATCCAACGCCTCCTCGCGGGTAAGATCCTGTGCGGATCAGTATCTCTCGATCAGCGGCGCGCCGCATATCCAGACGCGCTCGATGTAGGAACCGAGCAGGGTGTTCACTTGCCGATAGGCCCAGCATTCGGCGTCGGGCAGCCGGGTCGGGCGGGTATAGCCAGAAGGGTACGGCTTCGAAAAGAACGGCAACAGTTGTGCCTCGGAAGCCTGCGAGCTCGCGCATGATGCAAGCCAGACCAGAAGGATGCCAGCGCAGCGTCCTGCAAACGAAAGAGGCAATCCAGTCATCGACGACGCTCCAGGTCGTCGGCTCTTAGCCGAACTGTGTAAATCGGGAAAGGTGAAATCCAACGACGTGTAGCTTTTGTGGCAATTAGCGTCAACGGGCAAGGGCGAGAGTGACAGCGAAACCGATTGGCCCGCCGGCGCCTCGGTTCGCTTTCAACTATGAGAAAATGGCGCTTTCGCGGTCGTCGATCCAGAAGACAATACCTTCGTATTAGATGAAATTCTGCTGGTCGGCTTCGAGCACGAGGCAGCAAAGACGGCCTGTGGCGAAAGCGCCAAGATCGACATTGATGCGATTACGCCTGACCTCCGGCAGGGGAACCGGTGTGTGACCGTGCACGACGATCTTGGGATGCGAGACGCGACTGTTGAGGAATTCGTCCCGGATCCATAGCAGGTCATCAGCCTGCTGATCTTCAAGCCTGACCCTCGGCCGGATCCCGGCGTGGACGAAAAAGTAATCACCGCACTCGAAAGACAGCGGCAGAGACCTCACGAACTCAAGGTGTTCGGCCGGGACTGCGGAGCGCAGACCTTTAATGGCATCTACACTCTCCTCCTGGCGACGAGTCATGCTTGGCGCCAGTCCGTAGGAGAGCAGGGTCAGGGCGCCGCCGTTTGCCGACCACCAGGGGAGATGAAGGGGATCATCGAGCGTTCGCAGAAGCGTCGCTTCATGATTGCCCATCAGCGTAACGACATCCGCTCGCTTCCCGATCTCGATGAGACGACAGATTACGCCGCGGGAGTCGGGGCCGCGATCGATGTAGTCGCCGAGGAAGATGATCCTGTTGTGCGCCCGACGCCGCTGCGAGACGTCATCCATGATGTCGTTCAGTTTGCCGTCGAGCAGGTCAAGTCGTCCGTGGATGTCACCGATGACGTACAGGCGGATGCCATCGGGCACGCAGGGACGCTCCGGAGGAGTGCGATGGCGCCTCAGCACGCCTGCTCCGGATGGCCTACGTCGATGCTGAAAGCTTGAGTCAACAAATGCTTTCCGTGCTCAAGAAAAGGCAAGGCAAAACGCGACCGGAACGGAAAATCGGCTTCGCTACGACTCGGACCGTACTCGATTTCGGGGCGTGTCATGCGCGGTCTGGTCAAAACGGTCCTGGTCGGCCTCACTCTGGCTGCAAGCTTCCTTTCCTGCAACACGGAAGCCGCGCTCTCGGGCCGCGGGCTCGGCAACCACCTTCAACTCGATCTGCCCGTCGCGGGCCCATTCGCTTACACGCATTTCTGCCTGCGCTACGAGGATGACTGCCGCGTCCACAATCGGCAGTTCCGGAAGCCGCATCCCGTCGCCCTGACGAGCCAGCACAGGTTGGACCTGATCGAGGTTAATGCCCAGGTGAACCGGTCCATCCACCCCAAGCGGTACGTCAACGACACCACATTCGACACGTGGCGCATCGCTCCCACTTCGGGCGACTGCAACGACTACGCCGTGACGAAGCGCCACCTGCTCCTGGCGCGGGGCTGGCCGTCGCGGGCTCTTCTCTTGTCGGAGGTCGTCACGGCGTGGGGCGAACACCACCTCGTCCTGGTCGTGCGAACCCAGCACCAGGATATCGTGCTTGACAACCTCAACGCCAACGTCCGACCCTGGTCGCAGACACGCTACAGCTGGGTCCGCGTCCAGTCTCCTTACGAGCCGGCGCTGTGGTCGACGGTTCGGGCAGGCGAATTGAGCTGACATCCGGGCTCCCGTCAACCGGTCGCCGGAACGTGTTCCGGCGACCGGTTGACGTCAGGTACCGTGCGCTGGAGACAGCGTGATATGCGAGCCGCTGGTTTTCTGATGCACCTGTAAGGTCGGGCGGCGCTCGTCACCTAATCCTTGATGCCGCCGCTGCGAGCGGGCGGATTGCGCTTGCGGGCGGCGGCGATGTCGGCGTCGTGCATGGCTGCCGCTTCGGAGACGCCCGGCACCGGCGTCCCATACGTCGACTTGGCCGAAGACTTGGGTGCCGGTGTCCTGGATTGGACCTGGGCGCCGGCTCCGAAAGGCGCCGCGGCAGCGATGGCGAAGCAGGCCAGCATCGCCGTCCAACGACGGGACCAAGCAGTTCCGATACGATCCTCCTGATCTGGAAGCGAGCATCGGATCCCGTCGAGCCAGCGATTCATCAGCACGCTTCCACAGTTTCATCCATCACGCGACAACGCTGCCAAACGCGCCGCACGCCGTCGCCGTCTTGAAATATAATCGCGGCACGCGAAGCCAAGCCCGAACCCTGCAGCAACCAGTACGATACCGGCCATGAGAGCTCCAGCTACCATCAACGCCACTATGATGTGCTGCAAGGTCCGGACCAGACGAAGAATGCGCGTCGGATCTAGAGGAAGGTCATGAGAAGCTGACCACCGGACCTGCGAGCGATGTAAATATGCGTCGCCGAACGAGAACGTCGCGATCTCCGAAACGAGTGCATGATCGCACGCTCGATTGACGATTTAGCGACATATTACCTGCACGAATGACATCGATGCGCTGATGCATCCATGCTTCGTCCGGAGGTTGAGTGATCGTCAGGGCGGTTCCATGTGTCGGGGTTTTGCTTGCCGCTCTCACCTCGTGGAACTGCGCTCCGTGTGTTGCGCGCGTCGCGAACAGGAATGACGTGTCGCATCCCGGTGCGTCGCAGTCCATGAGCATCTCTCGTTTCCGGCTTCTTGCCGAGAGTCAAGCACGCCTTGCCGATATCCCAGTCGACCTTGTCGATGCCGTCATCAAAGTGGAAAGCGACTATGATCCCACCCGCATCGGGTCGGTCGGTGAGATCGGCCTGATGCAGATCCGGCCAGCAACGGCCGCCATGCTTGGTTTCCATGGATCGTTGACGGAGCTGGCCGATCCCGCAACCAACATCCGCTATGGTACGACCTATCTCGCGCAAGCGTGGCGGCTGACCCACGGCGATGTGTGTCGCACTCTGATGAAGTACCGCGCCGGTCACGGTCAGGAGCAGATGAGCCAGCTGTCGGTGACCTACTGCTCGCATGCCCTGGCGCACCTCGCCGCAATCGCTTCACCGCTCGCGGCCGATGTCGCACTTCCCACAGCGCAGGTCGCGACGCCGCAAATCCACGACCACGCGATCACAACACGCACGAGCTTCGCCGTCGCGCCGCGCCACGGCGAAGCTTTCTGGCGTGCCGAGGAGGCGAGGGTCAGGACGATCACGGCGCGTCTCCACGCCAAATGGCGCCTCATGGCTCAGCGCTAATGAACCTTCAGCGCCGAAGATTTCAGGCGCGTCGGTGTGCGTCATGGATCAGGTCCGATCGCATCGACAATCACAGTCGCGGTGCCGCCGCACTTCTCTTTCGATGCCGTATCTCTCCAGCGGCGGCGGTGGAGCACCTCGAAATCTGCCCCGGTCACGGCGGGACGGTCTGGCACGTAGTCACGGTGTGAACGAGCAGGGCACCGACAGGTGCTCTCGCTTTGCCGCTGGTGAATCGCCGCATTTGAGGCAAAACTCGCGGCATGAGCATCCAGCGCCGGTCGGACCGACGATGTCCCAGGCTCCTTGCCATGGCGGTCGCCACGTCATGCGCTACGGCCGAAGTTGCGCTGGCTTCTCAACCGGACCAGCAGCACATCATGATCGTCGTCGCGACATCGGGTGCGGCATGAGCATCCAGCGCCGGTCGGACCGACGATGTCCCAGGCTCCTTGCCATGGCGGTCGCCACGTCATGCGCTACGGCCGAAGTTGCGCTGGCTTCTCAACCGGACCAGCAGCACATCATGATCGTCGTCGCGACATCGGGTCCGGCCAACGCTGGCACGGGTGTGGCCATGACGCGTCTGGTGTTCCCGTCAGAACAGGCCTGTCACAAGGCCGCGCGAATCCTTGAGGGCAGCATACCCGGCGGAGCCATTGTCGCGCGATGCATACCGACGAGGTGACGAGAGGGGCTCGTCGTAAGAATGCGAAGGCGCGGCCACGGACCGACAAGCGTGAGCTGAAACGTTAAAACAGCCCCACCGGCCGGAGTTAGCGGGGCGCGACGACGCTGAGAAATGGAAAAAACGTCAACTCCCATTTGGGTGTTGCTCGAGGCACACGTTTTGCGCTTTCTCGAATCCGTCTCTCAGCACGAGGTTGCATGGATAAGGGTCAGCGGAGCGACAGTGCCCAGATGCGGAAACCGAGCATCGGGCCCGCTGTCATCGTCGGCGCCGGGCTGCTCGGCCTGATGCTCGCCCTTTACGGTGTGATGGGCTGGGCGGCCTTCAGGGTTGCTGGGCTGGTCTGGGGGTGGTTGTGGTCGTAAGCGGCGCGCCGGTGGTCGGCCGCCTCACAGCCCCGCGTCGCCGCTCTCCATCGTCGCCGGCATCAGCTCGCGCGGCTCGGCCTTGATCTCCGGCGCCCGGGCGATCAGCACCGCGAAAGCGATAAGCGACGGTAGGATGGTCGCGATCGCGCCGAAGGCGACGCCGTCCCAGAAACCGTGCATAATGTTCCTCCAGCAGGACTCGCCCTCGTTGCGAGAACGAACCTATCATAAGCTAAGTTCCGCAGCCACCAGCTTGTCTTCCGAAGTTCGAGGGGCAGCGCTTCAGCTGCACAACAACCGCGCCGCGATCGGGTTTGCGCGAACACCACTGGACTATCGGCCTGCAGCGGCACCGTCGTGCAGCCCGGAGCTGCCATGATTGCAGGATCAGGAATTGGACCGAGGCCGGGCAGAAGGCGCATGGCGGCAAAGATGCCGGACTGCGCCCGCCCACTGGCACGTCGTCACCTTGCGCATCGGTGGTAGTGTGCCCCGTCGGCAAGGGCTTGATGCCGGAGAAGTTCATCGACATCAGCATGTCGCTTGGAACAGTTTGTCAACCGGCATGATGGTGGCGGTTGTAGTATCGGGCGGTGGCAGGCTTGCGGGCATGTCAACGGCAGTGATGGTGGCAACGTCGAAGGCGGGGACCTCTCAGTCAAGCACCAGCCGGCTGGCTCTCACCGCAAGCTCGACGCTGAGCACGGTCGCCGGTGTGCCGATCCGGTAGACGTCGAGCGAGCGCGGCCACACGGTCTTCAGCGCTGACAAGCCGGTGCCGGGATTGCGTTCATGATGGCTTCTCACCTGAACCGCTTAAGAAGTTCTAACTGGGGTGAGGAACGGTTGCCGGTAGGCTCCACGGTGAACATGTAGCTTCCCATCCAGGGACCGCCTGTCCAATAGGTCCAGCCGAGCCAGACGTCGCGGTTCGCCTTCAGGTAGGCCAGCATGGCCTCGCCTTCGCGCAACGCTTCCGGTGTCGCCGCGAAGCCGAACTCGCCGAGGTAACCGGTCACACGGTGCTGACGCGCCCAGGCGGTGAAGGCGGCGAGGCGAGTCGCACCGGCACCCGGGACGACCTGCGCCGAGGTGCCCGAACTGTTGGCGTCGAGATACTGGTGGACCTCGAAAGCGATGTGGCGTGCAGGGTCGATGACACCGATCATGACGGCGGCATTGTCGCTTCCCGTCCACGAGTGCGCGCCGTCCCAGTAGCTTCCGGGGACCAGGACGAGCTGCTTGGCGCCGGCTTGCCGGATGGCTGCGATCCCGGCGTTGGCGGCTCCGAGCCACTCCTTGGCATCCTGCGCGTTGGGCTCGTTCATCAATCCGAAGATCACGTTGGGCCGGTCGCGCAGACTGCTGGCGACCGCACGCCAGAATGCGATGAACTCCTCCGTCGCCTTCTCGCTGCGCCCGACGAGCCCGGAAGGCATCGAGCCGTACTGGTGCAGGTCGATGATGACGTCGGAGGCGCGCTGCGCCGCGTGATCGATCAGGGCTGACAAGGCGCGCCAGTCCGCGCTCTCCGTCGCGACGCGTGCGCCGGATGCGTCGAGCAGGCGCCGGCTCAGCACGGGAACGCGGAACGTCCGCAAGCCGACCGCAGCGAAAGCGTCGATCTCCGCCGCTGTTGGGTAGGTGTAGTCGAAATGAAGGCGGCTGCTGTTCGGGTTGAACTCCGCTCCGGCAAGATTGACGCCGGTCAGCTGCGGCGAGCGATCAGCCGATGCGGAGCCGGCGCTGAGGGCAGGCCAGGTCGTTAGCAGGATGGAGAAAATACCAGCAATGAATCTTCCCAATGCCCATCTCTCCATCGATCCTCTGCTTTCATCGAGACGCCCAGGCCGACCCGGATTGAGGCTGTCAGCTTCGCATAGGCGATCCCGTCTTGGAACAGCGATGAGGTGCGAATGGATCAAGGCGGTAGGCGTGAGATCGTTGCGCCGGACAATTGCGTACCGCGAAGGACGTGGGCAACGAGGCGCTGCGATTCAGCGCGACGGAACTGTCATCGGAAGCTTCATCTTTTTCTGGTGCGCAAGCCTTACTGCCAGCAGGTGTCGGTGCAAGCCCGCGGAATCGCGTGCGCATCAGCATCCTTGCCGTGGATACGACGTTTCCGACGTCGAAGTCTGAGTGAGGTTCAAGCGCGATGAAAATAGCGGCTCTTCTTTTCATCTTCGGCATGCTGTTCGTGGCTGCAACAGCGCGGGCGCAAGACGGTGCAGCGAGCGAAAAAGGAGCGGTGTCGTCGACCGATCCCGGCTACATGGTCGGCAATCCTGCTTCGCACGGTCAAGGCTACCGCGGCAGCGCGCGCCCTTACCGAACCAATCCGGCCTCCGGGCAAATCGGTGCTCCGCTGCGACCGGGTGATCTCGGCTATGGGCCCGATCCCGAGAAGGTTCGGTGAACTTGAGCCATCGGTTCGACCGCCGCAATGCGTCGGCTCCGACCGGTTTGGTAGAAGTGCGGCCGAACACCTGGCCGAGGCAGGGCTCTGTCGATACCGCACAGCCGCCCGTGGCGAATGCGGTGAGGGCGGAAGCGTTGGTGATCGCGTGAATAAGCTGCCTTCAACGCCACGGAGGTAAGCGGACAGGGTTTCCGGCAGCCATATGTGGCCTTGGTGGTCAGGCCCGCTGAACCTGATTGGATTGGTCGCTTTCGCGATCAGCGCTCGTCTTTCGACTTCCAGGTCGGGTGTCCCTGCACAGGCGGAGGTCGATCAATGATGCGGGCTTGTGCTCCAGGGGAATGCGCGTCCTGAAATCACTCGTTGACCATAATCGATGAGGAGCCAAAGGTATTCCACCAAGCCCCGCGTCCCGACAACATTTCAGCAAGGCGGCCGAGAGTTCATTCCACGGCAGCATAAGCTCGCGAGCGTGGGAAGCGGTTGATGCAACAGTTCTGGAGCGGCATGACGTTCGGCATCATCGGCACTCTGTTGCCGTCGCTCGTCGCCTTCGCCGCCCTTCTCTCTCGCGCGCCCGAATTGGACGAAGCACATATGCCCGATATAGAATCAGGCTGGCATTGAGGCAGGCGGCTACTCAACGATTGTCACTGTTTGGAGTGACGGAACCGCGACCCAAACGTCGGATCACACAATGCAGTGACGCCCGGCTTCATAGGGCGATCCCGCGTCAGTCGTTAGTGCCGCCCGTATGTGACATGTTCGGTGCCGGTTGCACGTAGATCGACCGCCCCTCCGATGGCGCCGTAGGAGGCGCTACCCCGCTGCGACGCGGCCCGTAGACGGCGTCGCCATGGGGCGGGACCGTTCCGTAGAGATAAGGGGCCGGGACCACCACGATGCGCGGCCGCGCTTGCGCCGCCGCCGGCAACAGTTCCAACAGCGAAATGATCACGGCACGTAGATGTAGCGACGCTCTCACGGTCACTGCCCCTTTGAGTTCGGGCTATAACCGAGATCGTTCTGCTTCAACGGCGCTCCGATCTGCCCGGGTTTCGGATTGATGTTGTTCGTCGACGTCGATTGCGCGCTCGCCGCGTTGCCTGCGGACGAACTCGCACCTTGTGACGACGGTTGGGCCATCGTCCCTCCGGAAGGTGCACCGACGCTACCCGCTGCGCCTCCTCCTGTCGCCGTCGTACCTGCCGAAGAACTTGTTCCGGCTCCGGAAGCGGCTGATCCCCCGCCTCCTTGTGCGAGGGAACTGGTCGCGAGGCAGACAGCTGATGCTGCCGTGACGATGATGAACAGGATGCGCATGATGCCCTCCGACGTGCCATCCTCGATGGCATGCGCTGCCTTTAAGT
>CALMGA010000135.1 GCA_937863205.1 uncultured Beijerinckiaceae bacterium
CCCGACGAACTGGACGCAGCTATCCACGACGCGGTCGGCAAGCTGAATGCCGAGCGCAGTGGACATGCGTTGGGCACTCCGCCAAAGGCTGCTTAAGTCCACGGCGCCGGCCTGTCCGAAGGGCACCGATGCGGACCGCCGCGGCGCCGGACTGGGCGGCGGCTCGGAAGCGTCCTCGGCCGCTGCGAGCTTGCACTATGAAGCGCGTCGCGCGAAGCTCACGAGCGGTTTCCTTCACCGCGCAATCGGGGATCGTCGCGACGCCCAATCATGATGATTGTTCCGCTCGCGGCCGCCGTTCTCCTGTGGTTCCTCCTGGTGCGCACGAGCACGGCCAGACGCTGGTTGGCAGCGGTGCTGCCGCAGTTGCCCGCGAAGGCGCTGGCCGTCGCCCTTGCGATGGCAGCCATGCTGGTTGCGGTTCGCGGTAATGTCTGGGCGGCGCTTTGCCTCTTCGGCCTGAGCCTTTGGACGCTCGGGCGAGCGGGCCGCGGAGCGGGAGGAGTTGGAGGACCCCCGCCTTCGCCGCCGCCGGCGTCCGCCCTGATCGAGATGGCGGCCGACCCGTCGAGTGGGCGGCTGCGCGGTCGCGTGCTGGCGGGGGCTTTCGCCGGCCGGGATCTCGACGCGCTGGACCAAGCGTGCTGCAAGGAACTCTACGCCACCTGCGTGCGCTTCGACCCGGCCGGGGCGCGCCTACTCGAACCGTATCTCCACGGCCGCTTTGCCGGCTGGCGTGCGACAGCACAGGCTGACGCCGATTTTGGCGGTCGCCGCGCCCGCTTCACGAGCCGGATGACCGAAGAACAAGCCTATCAGGTGCTGGGCCTTGGACGCGGCGCGTCGCGCGCCGATGTCGTGAGGTCGCACCGCTCGGCGATGAAGAAATGGCACCCCGACCAGGGCGGGACGGCCGATCTTGCCGCGCTGGCCAACGAAGCCAAAGAGGTGCTGCTGCGCCGCCATAACTGAACTCCTGAACGCGAACGCCGAACAAACGGGGGTCGGGGCGGTAACGGCGGGCTCGGCGGACGGCACGATCCCGGTCTGTCTCCGTCGGTCGTCTTTTGGCGATGGAAGCGGCCGCTCCGGTTTGGCGCCGGGCGTCAGTTCCGGCTGGTGAAGCAGGACAGGCCGGCATGCTTCAAACCACGGCAGACGGTCTCGGCCTTGTCGCCTTCGAGACCGGAAAAGCGAGCGCGGAAGAGCGTTTCGCGGCCTTTCTGCACCTTCTCGGTAAAGGGGTGCGCGGCAGCAAGGGCGCCGTGGCTCTGCCCCTTGGCGCGGGCCAGGAGCGCGTTGGCCTCGGCAAGCGTCGGCGTCGCGCCGATCTGGATGACCCAGCCGCCACGCGGACCGGACTGCGCGTCCCCGTTCGCCGGCCTCGACGAACCCGCCGCGACCTCCGGCTTGGCACCGTGCCTCAGCGTCGAAGGCGTGGCCGTTGGTGTGCCGCTGTAGTGCGAGGTGGTGCCATCGAAACGGCCGGCGATCCGCTCGCGACCGGGATGGATCGACCCTGTCGCCGTCATGTCGCGTTCACCCGACCTCGGCAGGCCGGATACGAAGGCCGGGCGGGGCCGCGGCTGCGCGATCTCGGCGGCCACCTTGACGACCGGCACCGGCTTGGCCGCTTGCGGCCTGGACGCGGTTTGGCGGACGCGGTGCACCGGCTCGGGTACGGGATCGGCGTCCGGCTCCTCCCTGCCCTGCGGCGGGTCGCCGGCGGCTTCGTCGGCCTTGTCTCCGGAGCTGGCCGGCTCGACGGCGGGCGCGCCCTCCTCAACGGCCGCCGCCACCCGTTCGCGCGGGGGTGGTGCCTTGGCCTCGACCGCGTCCTCGTCGACGTTCTCCACCGGCGGCGCGCTCTCGCCCTCGTGCTGGATGACCGGGATCGCTTCGGCGACATGCTCCAGCGCCGGGTTCTCCGCGATCATCGGCGCGGTTCGGGTGGTCGAGCACTTGTCGATCTGGGCGGCGATGATGTCGGCCATGATGCGGTCGCGGCCGAGGCGGGTCTTGCCGCCGAGCACCACCGAGATCAGCCAATGGCCGTCGCGGCTGACCGAACTCAGCAGGTTGAAGCCGGAAGATCGGGTATATCCGGTCTTGATGCCGTCCATCCCGTCCACCTGCTCCATGAGGTGGTTGTGGTTGGGCATGAACTGGCCGGCGTAGCGGAACGAGGGTGTCGAGAAGAAGCGGAAGTAGCGGGGATAGCGGTCGTGGATGGCGCGGCCGAGAATGGCGAGATCGTGGGCGGTGGTCAGCTGCATGTCGTCGGGCAGGCCGGACGCGTTGACGAAATTCGAACGCGACATGCCCAGCGAATGGGCCTTGCGGGTCATCATCTGCGCGAAGGTGTGCTCGTCGCCGCCGATCTTCTCGGCGACCGCCACCGCCATGTCATTGGCCGATTTGGTGACGATCGACTTGATCGCGTCCTCGATGCGGATGGTCGAGCCCGGACGCAGGCCGAGCTTGGTCGGAGCCTGTGCGGCGGCATGCTCCGACACGTCGAGGCGGTCGTCGAGCGAGAGCTGGCCGTGTTCCAGCCGCTCGAAAAGCAGGTACAGGGTCATCACCTTCGTGATGGAGGCGGGATGCCGCGGCGCGTTCTCGTCCTGGGCGTAAAGGACGCGGCCCGAATTGCCGTCAACCGCATAGGCGGCGAAGGGCGGTGTGTAGGAGCCCGGACGAACGTGGACGGAGAAAAGGCGAGGCGGGCGGCCATGACCGATGGCGCGCGCCAACAGGACGCGCCCGCGGTGGGCATGGTGGTGGCGCGCGAGCGCCGGCTGGCTGCCGGCAGAAGCGAGGATCAACCCGACAAGGGCGGTCCGGCGAAGGAGGCGATGCGCTGCCGCTTGCAACTCGACCATACTCTGCGATCCCCGACACGCCGGCCCGCCGCCCTTGTGCCTCGCCGATCACACTACGTCGGCGCCGTTACTTCACGGTTAAGCCGTTGAGGATGGCCAAACTACGCCGTCCGCCGCAGGGCACGGGGCGGCGGATTCGTCAAAATCAGGATTGGTTTTGTTGCAGCGCACAAAACGCGCTTGCGTGCCTTTGTGCGCCGCACTATATCGAGCCTGCGCAGCGGCAACGCGCATGGCGCCACCCGACGGTTCGCTCGCGCGCAGCTTTCTTCGGTAAGGAACACCCCCATGGCCACGCAGTTCGACGACGTCCAGAAGTACGGCAAGGATCAGATGGAGCAGTTCTCCTCCAGCGCGGCCGCAGTGGCTCGCGGCTTCCAGGCCATCGCCAGCGAAACCACCGATTATTCCAAGCGCTCGATGGAGAGCACCTCCTCGTTCATGGAGAAGCTGCTCAGCGTGAAGTCGATGGAAACGGCGATCCAGCTGCAGTCGGAGTTCGCCAAGTCGCAGTTCGAGGGCTTCATCGCGCAGGCCAGCAAGGTCGGCGAGATCTACAAGGACATCGCCAAGGAGGCGTTCCGCCCGATGGAGATGGCGATCAACAAGGGCAAGGACGTCGTTCACGAGCACTAAGCGAGAGCTTCGCTGACTCGTCGGGGCGCCCCGCGCCCGGCAGGTTTGCGTGATAAGGACAGCCGCCCTGCGGCAGCAACAAGGCTCGACCATCCGGTCGGGCCTTTTCGTTTGTCCAGCTGGTCATCCGGCCGGGTTCTCTTCTTGCATGGCAGGTCGGCGCGGGCTGAGGTGGGAACGTGTCGCGCATGCGGCAGGCCCGAAAGGCAGAGAGGGCCCTAGCAAAGCCAGGATTGCTGCCGCATATTTCGGGTGTGGGACGAGGACAAGTCGAGTTGGCGAGCGATTTTCCCGAAAAACGAGCAGGATGCGGCCTTGGCTGGCCGCTCGACGGCTCCGTGCCCGGTGTCGTGCGGCGATGCGGGTCAGGAGCGGCCCTGCCGCCCGCCGAGGGAGCAGCGGCTGATTCGGTGGCGGTCGTCACGGCGATCCGCATGGAGTCCCTCACGGCGGCCAAGGAACCTCGCAAGGAGGGTGGCAACGACGACGGCCGCGGGTCCGGCACCGCCGTCATCACGCGAACGCGCACGCAAACGCGCCGTCCCGGCATGTACCGGGTCCTGCTCCTCAACGACGACTACACACCGATGGAGTTCGTCGTCGCCGTCCTGCGAAAATACTTCAGCAAGGGACCGGAGGAAGCCACCCGCATCATGCTGCACGTGCACCAGCACGGCGTCGGCGAGTGCGGGGTGTTTACCTACGAGGTCGCCGAAACGAAGGTCACCCAGGTGATGGATTACGCGCGCAAGCACCAGCACCCGCTCCAATGCATCATGGAAAAGAAATAGAGGCCCGCCGATGCCCTCCTTCTCCCGGAACCTTGAACAATCGCTGCATCGGGCGCTCGCCATCGCCAATGAGCGCAACCACGAATATGCGACGCTGGAGCACCTGCTGCTCTCGTTGACCGACGACGCCGAAGCCTCGGCCGTGCTGCGGGCCTGCTCCATCGACCTCGACCTCCTGAAGAAAAACCTGCGCGACTACATCGATCGCGAGCTGGAAAACCTCGTCAGCGACGGGCGTGAAGACGCCAAGCCGACAACCGGCTTCAACCGGGTGATCCAGCGCGCCGTGATCCACGTGCAATCGTCGGGGCGTGAAGAGGTGACCGGCGCCAACGTGCTGGTCGCCATCTTCGCCGAGCGGGAAAGCCACGCCGCTTATTTCCTGCAGGAACAGGACATGACCCGCTACGATGCGGTGAACTACATCAGCCACGGCATCGCCAAGCGGCCGGGCCTGACCGACACATCCAAGGGCCCGCGCGGCGCCGACGACGAGCACGAGAACGAGAAGACCAGCAAGGAGAACGTCGACCCCAAGAAGAAGGAGGGCGCGCTCGACGCCTATTGCGTCAACCTCAACAAGAAGGCGCGCGACGGGCGCATCGATCCGCTGATCGGCCGGGAGAAGGAGGTGCAGCGCACCATCCAGGTGCTGTGCCGCCGCCACAAGAACAACCCGTTGCTCGTCGGCGATCCCGGCGTCGGCAAGACAGCGATCGCGGAGGGCCTCGCTCGCAAGATCGTCGGCAACGAAGTGCCCGAAGTGCTCGCCGAGGCGACCGTCTTCGCCCTCGACATGGGCACGCTGCTCGCCGGCACCCGCTACCGCGGCGATTTCGAAGAGCGCCTGAAGCAGGTGATGAAGGAGATCGAGAACCACAAGAAGGCGATCCTCTTCATCGACGAGATCCACACGGTGATCGGCGCCGGCGCCACCTCGGGCGGCGCGATGGACGCCTCCAACCTGCTGAAGCCGGCGCTGGCGCAGGGCACGCTGCGCTGCATCGGCTCGACCACCTACAAGGAATATCGCCAGTACTTCGAGAAGGATCGGGCGCTGGTCCGACGCTTTCAGAAGATCGACGTCAACGAGCCGTCGATTCCCGACGCGATCGAGATCATGAAGGGCCTCAAGCCGTATTTCGAAGACTTCCACAAGGTGAAGTACACGAACGAGGCGGTGAAGGCGGCGGTGGAGCTCAGCGCTCGCTACATCCACGACCGCAAGCTGCCGGACAAGGCGATCGACGTGATCGACGAAACGGGCGCGAGCCAGATGCTGCTGCCCGAGCCCAAGCGCAAGAAGACGATCGGCATCAAGGAGATCGAGACGACCATCGCGACGATGGCGCGCATCCCGCCCAAGACCGTGTCGAAGGACGACGCCGAGGTGCTGCAGCATCTCACCGAAACGCTGGAGCGCGTGGTCTACGGGCAGAACTCGGCGATCGAGGCGCTCACTTCGGCGATAAAGCTGGCCCGCGCCGGTCTGCGCGACGGCGAAAAGCCGATCGGCTCCTACCTGTTCTCCGGCCCGACCGGCGTCGGCAAGACCGAGGTCGCGCGCCAGCTCGCGGTGTCGCTCGGCGTCGAACTCGTGCGCTTCGACATGTCGGAATACATGGAGCGCCACACGGTGAGCCGGTTGATCGGCGCTCCTCCGGGTTACGTCGGCTTCGACCAGGGCGGCCTGCTCACGGACTCGATCGATCAGCATCCGCACTGCGTGCTGCTGCTCGACGAGATCGAGAAGGCGCATCCCGAGTTGTACAACATCCTTCTGCAGGTGATGGATCACGGCAAGCTGACCGATCACAACAACAAGCAGATCGACTTCCGCAACGTCATCCTGATCATGACGACGAACGCCGGTGCCGCCGACATGGCGCGCTCGGCCTTCGGCTTCACCCGCAACAAGCGGGTCGGCGAGGACGTGGAGGCGATCAACAAGCTGTTCACGCCGGAATTCCGCAACCGGCTCGACGCCATCGTCTCCTTCGGCCACCTGCCGCCGGAGGTGATCGTGAAGGTCGTCGACAAGTTCATCATGCAGCTCGAAGCGCAGCTCGCCGACCGCAACGTGACGATCGAGCTGACCGACGAGGCGCGCCGCTGGCTGGTCGAGAACGGCTATGACGAGCAGATGGGCGCCCGCCCGATGGCGCGCGTGATCCAGACGCACATCAAGACACCGCTCGCCGATGAAGTGCTTTTCGGCCGGTTGAAGAACGGCGGCACCGTGCGCGTGATGGTGACGGCCGGCGAGGACGGCGAAAAGAAGCTCGGCTTCGTCTACCCCGAAGGTCCGGTGCTGCCGCGGCCCGAGCGCGACATCGTGGAAGCCGGCAAGAAGCGGGTTCGGGCCGAGCCGGAAGTGCGGCGCGCCAAGGCCCGCAAGGCCGGCGGTGACGACGAGGGCCTAGACGATGACATGGAGTCGGTCGACGAGGAAGACGACACTTCCGACGAGCCGCATTCCGAGGCGGAGGACAGCAAGGCTGGCCGCAGCGTACCCAACATCCCGCTTAAGAATTGAGCTTGGCCGTTCCATGGCATGATGTCCGGCCAAGTGTCGGATGCTAGCTTTCCAAATCCGTGACACTCGGGCCGGAGCGCCCGAGTGTCGGGTCAATCGGTGTCATCAACGGCGGGAACAACAGGCCTTGCCGCCGCTAATCGTATCTCCACGAGAGTGCCGCCGACGGTGATCGGCGACGCCGCGCTGGCAACCTCGGTCAACCGGTCGATGCGTGCGCTCGCCAGACCCTCATGGCCTGCGAGCGACGTGAGTTGGCCGAGACGCACCTCGCCGGCCAACAACTCGGTGCCCACTGCCTGCGGTTCGCCCAGGAACTTGACGTGAACGATCCGCTTGCGCGCGGAAGCGCGATGGTGGACGCGCGATACGACCTCCTGGCCGACGTAGCACCCCTTGTCGAAGTCGACCCCGTGCAGCAGGTCGAAGTTGGCGTCATGAAGGAAGGTGTCACCGTAAACCCAATCCGTACCGCCTTCGGGAACGCCGAGCCCGATCCGGTGCGCGCAGTAATCGCTGGCCGATTGGTCGAAGAATGCGAGCTTGCTGACCGAAGCGACGATGCGGATGCCAAGATTGTTATGGCGGGGGTCGCGGAAGCAGATGCCGGGCGCTTCGAGAAGTCGCCCGCCCCAGTCCGCCGCGACGGCGAGGTCGGGTTTCACCGCGATCACCGCCTTGGCGCGAAGCCGGTACATGGTGAGCTTGCGAACAAGATCGGCGGCCTGATCGCGCCGGCAATCAAGCCAGAGCGCGTCGCGACCGCGGCACACCAGGAAGTCGAACAGGATCTTGCCTTGCGGCGAGAGCAGCGCGGCGTAGCGCGCGGAATCGTACCCCCGTACGGCCGAAACAGAACTGGTGATGAGGCGGTTCAGCAATGTCTCGGCGTCCTCGCCCGATACGGCGACGATGGCGCGATCGGAAAGGAGTGCACTGCCCACGTCTGGCCTCCGCTATGCTATCGCTGAACAGGGCGCCCCGCGCCTCGGCGAGCAAGGAGCGCGCAGGTGGCCCACGGCTTCGATCTTGTCGTCAAAGGCGGAACGCTCGTCAATCACGACGGGATCGGTCCCTGCGACATCGGCATCGCGCGGGGCCGGATCCAGCGCCTCGGCGACCTCGCTGGCGCCAGTGCCGGCGAAACCATCGATGCCACCGGCCTGCATGTCCTGCCAGGCGTCATCGACACGCAGGTGCACTTCCGCGAACCCGGCCTGACCCACAAGGAGGATCTGGAGACGGGCTCGCGGGCGGCGGTGATGGGCGGCGTCACCGCCGTCTTCGAGATGCCCAACACCGACCCGCTCACGACCGGCGAGGCCGAGCTCGCCGACAAGGTCGCCCGGGCGCATCACCGTATGCACTGCGACTTCGCCTTTTGGGTCGGCGGCACGCGGGAGAACGCGCGGGATGTGGCCAGCCTCGAGCGCCTACCCGGCGCCGCCGGCATCAAGGTGTTCATGGGCTCATCCACCGGCTCGCTGCTGGTCGCCGACGACGAGGGCGTGGCCTCCATTCTGCGCAATGCGCGTCGGCGGGCCGCCTTCCATTCGGAGGACGAAGCCCGCCTCGACGAGCGCAAGGGCCTTCGCATCGCCGGCGATCCGGCAAGCCATCCTGTCTGGCGCGACGCGACCGCGGCCTTGCGCTGCACGGAGCGCCTCGTGCGTCTGGCGACGGCGGCGCGGGCCCGCGTCCACGTTCTGCACATCTCCACCGGCGACGAGATGGACCTGTTGGCCCGTCACAAGGATCTCGTCAGTTGCGAGGTGACGCCTCACCATCTCACTTTGTCGGCCGAAGACTATCACCGGCTCGGGACGCGGCTGCAGATGAACCCGCCTGTGCGTGACGCATCCCATCGCGAACGGATCTGGGACGGGCTGCGGCAGGGGATCGCCGATGTCCTCGGGTCGGACCACGCGCCTCATGCGCTCGCTGAAAAGGCCCGGCCCTATCCGCTTTCCCCTTCAGGCATGACGGGGGTGCAGACCTTGGTGCCGATCATGCTCGATCACGTCGCGCACGGCCGGCTCAGCCTGCTGCGCTTCGTGGACATGACGAGCGCCGGGCCGGCGCGCTTGTTCGGCATCGCCGGCAAGGGCCGGATCGCCGTCGGCTACGACGCCGACCTGACGGTGGTGGACCTCAAGCGCGCGGCAAGGATCAGCGATGGCTGGATCGCCTCACGCTCGCAGTGGACGCCCTATGACGGCAAGCAGGTCACCGGCTGGCCGGTCGGCACGGTGATCCGCGGACGGCGCGTGATGTGGGATGGCGAACTGGCTGTACCCGGCTGCGGCGAGGCCGTGCGCTTCGCGGACACCTTCGCGCGATGAGCTACTCCTCCAAAGCCAAATCGCGTAAGGAGCCGAGGAGCGTGCGCAACCGTTCGGGACCCAGGGTTCCGGCGAGAGCGTAGGTACGATTGCCGGCGTGCCAAACAAGAGCGTCTCCGACCGGCATGGCCTTGCCCGGGATTGACCGACCGGCGCCGAGGGTCCTCTGTCCCGCCCCCGCGTTTGTCCGGGCCACGCCGATGGCGACCTGCTCGGCGGCAGCATTGCGGTAGCGAAACACCAGCGACACCGGTTCGCCGATCTGGGCCTCGGCGCCGGTCAGGGTGAAGCCGAGCGGCGTCAGGTCGGGAATGGCGGCGGTCGGCATCGCCGTCGGCTCGATGTTGACGCCCTCGTCGCTGGTCGTGAGCACGCCGCTCGTCCTATGCGCGACCACGTCTTCGAAGGAGGCCGGCACGGCCTGCGGCACCCCGGCGGAGAAACCACCGGCGAACCACGTCGCCGCCACACCGCACGCGGCCACCAGCACCGTCAGCGAGGGGGCCAGCAGGCGAACGCGCTTGCGATCGGGCTCGCTCGCGATCGGCATCTGCTCGGAGGCCACCGTAGGCCGACCAAGCGGCAAGGCGTGCAAGCGGGCCGGCGCCCGCAGATCGAGTGCGGAAGGCAGCGGCTCCCGTTCGACTCCTTGGAAGGCGTCGCGGATCAGGTCGCCCTGACCCTGCCAAGCAGCGATCCGCTCACGGTCGGCGACCGACCCGGCCGCGCGCCGAAGGATGTCGGCGCGACGATGAACCTCAATCTGGCCATCGACGAGGCCGTGCAGTTCGGCGTCGGAAAGGGATGAGATCATCGATCCCGCCGCTTCAGGTCACGAGACGCAGGTGAGGGACGTTGCGGACCGGCTTGCGCACGGTCGATCGCGCCTCAAGGAACTGTTCCAAGGAAGAGCGGGCCTGAGTCAGTCGGCCGATCAGCACGCTTCGCGACACGCGAAGGATCCGGGCGGCATCACCGTGTTCAAAACCTTCCAACGTGACGAGAAGCAGCGCTTCGCGATTTTCGAGCGGCAGGCTGAGCAGGCCGGCGGCAAGCTTGCCATGTCCGGCACCTGACGGCACGCCAGACGGACCGGACACCAGCGCCGGACGCCCCGCTCCTGCAGCTGCGAGCGAGCGCCCGACCGCAGACGTTTCACGGTGCAGCTGGGTGATCGTCGCGTAGAGCCTGATGGCGAGATCGCCGCTGCCGCCGAGGCTGCGGGCGCCGAGCGCCCGCATCAGCGTCGCTTGGACGAGATCATCGGCCACCTCGCAGGGGACGGGGCTTCCTGTGGCCAGGGCGCGTGCGTAGCGTCGCAGCCTCGGCGTCAGTGCGTTCATCTCTTCGCGCAAAGTCACCCCGCTTCTCCCGCATCGTTCCGAACACGCCGACCCAACGCACCGTTAACGAAAAAGTAACCATCTCCCGCGCGCGACGCCATGGCAAACTTCGCCCGGCCGTCACTGCCGAATGGCTGCGGATGGAGCGTCGCGGCACCCGCCCCGAGCGCACGATCGCGAGCCCGCCTGCGCTGCCCTCGGGACGCAGCTTCGCTTTCGCGTCGAAAAAGCGACCTGAATGGATGCGCAAACCATGCTCGTTCGCTGGAGCCGGCTGAAGATCGGGTCGACGCGGCTGTTGATGTCCGCCGCGGAGGCGCTTGCCGAGTCAGCGAGGACGGGCGGCCGGGGACGCCGACCTTGCGCTCGCTCGGGCGGTGGGGTTTAACCCCGGTAACCCACGCGGGGGCAAGGCCTTGCAGATGGGCATCCCGCGGCGCATCCTGACGGCTGCGAACCTGCCAGGATCGGAACCGGACGCAGAATGAATCAACCGGGCATCACCACAGCGCAGCCCTCGCGCGCGGGTCACCTGACGGGCAAGCGTGGTCTCGTTCTGGGCGTCGCCAACAACCGATCCATCGCCTGGGGCATCGCCAAGCAGGCGGCCGAAGCCGGCGCCTCGCTGGCCTTCACCTATCAGGGTGAAGCCTTGGGCAAGCGCGTGCGTCCGCTCGCCGCCGAACTCGGCGCCAAGGTCGTCGGACACTGCGACGTCACCGACACCGCCTCGCTCGACGCGGTCTTCAAGGTCGTGGAAGAGGAATGGGGCGAGCTCGACTTCGTCGTGCATTGCGTCGCCTTTTCCGACCGCGAACAGCTCACCGGCCGCTACGTCGACACCACGGCCGACAACTTCGCGATGACGATGCTGATCTCCTGCTATTCCTTCACGGCGGTGGCGCAGCGCGCCGAGAAGCTGATGAAGAACGGCGGAGCGATGCTGACGCTGACGTACTACGGCGCCGAGAAGTGGATGCCGCACTATAATGTGATGGGCGTCGCCAAGGCGGCGCTGGAGGCCAGCGTGCGCTACCTCGCCGCCGATCTCGGCGAGAAGAACATCCGCGTCAACGCCATCTCGGCCGGGCCGATCAAGACGCTTGCCGCTTCGGGCATCGGCGACTTTCGCTACATCCTGAAGTGGAACGAGCACAACGCTCCGCTACGACGCACGGTGACCACCGACGAGGTCGGGGAAACGGCGGCGTTTCTCGTTTCCGATCACGCCAGGGGCATCACCGGCGAGATCCTCCACGTCGATGCCGGCTACCACGTCGTCGGCATGAAGAACCCGAACGCACCCGACATCGCCGCCCTGATCCGCGAAGGGCACTAGGCCTTCGGAGAGGCGGCCGGTGTCGCACAACACCTTCGGGCACCTGTTCCGCGTCACAACCTTCGGCGAAAGCCATGGGCCGGCGATCGGCTGCGTGGTCGACGGCTGCCCGCCCCTGATCCCGCTCGTCGAGGCCGACATCCAGGGCTTCCTCGACAAGCGCCGGCCGGGACAATCCCGTTTCACCACCCAGCGCCGCGAGTCCGATACGGTCCGCATCCTGTCGGGCACGGTACCAGACCGCGACGGCACCCCCGTGACCACCGGGACGCCGATCACCCTCCTGATCGAGAACGAGGACCAGCGGTCCAAGGATTACGAGGCGATCCGCGACACCTTCCGTCCCGGCCACGCCGATTGGGCCTACGAAGCGAAGTACGGCATCCGCGACCACCGCGGCGGCGGCCGCTCGTCGGCGCGGGAAACGGCGGCGCGGGTCGCGGCCGGCGCGGTGGCGCGCAAGGTGCTGCACGGCGTGAGCGTGCGCGGCGCGCTGGTGCAGATGGGCACGCGCTGCGTCGACCGCGCGCGCTGGGATTGGGCGGAGGTGGGGCGCAACCCCTTCTTCTGCCCGGATGCCGTTGCGGCGGTCGAGTTCGAGCGCGACCTCGACGCGGTGCGCAAGCGCGGCTCCTCGGTGGGCGCGGTGCTGGAGATCGTGGCCGAAGGCGTGCCGCCCGGCTGGGGATCGCCGATCTACGGCAAGCTCGATGCGGAGCTGGCCGGCGCGCTGATGTCGATCAACGCGGTCAAGGGCGTCGAGATCGGAGACGGCTTCGCCGCCGCTTCGCTGGCCGGGGAGAACAACGCCGACGGCATGCGGCTGGGGCCGGACGGAAAGCCGGCGTTCCTATCGAACCATGCCGGCGGCGTGCTCGGCGGCATCTCCACCGGGCAACCGGTTGTCGCCCGCTTCGCCGTCAAGCCGACCTCGTCCATCCTGACGCCGCAGCCCAGCCTGACACGCGACGGCGACGAGCGCGACGTCGTCACCAAGGGCCGCCACGACCCTTGCGTCGGCCTCCGCGCCGTGCCGGTCGGGGAAGCGATGATGGCCTGCGTGCTCGCCGACCAGTTCCTCCGCCATCGCGCCCAGACCGGGCGAGCTTAAGGTCTCCGCTTCAGCCGGCGGATCGCGAGGTCCAGCGCCGACAGGAAGGCCGACCGATCGCGCGGCGCGAAGGGTCGCGGCCCGCCCGTCGTCTCGCCGGCCGAGCGCAGGTCCGCCATCAGGTTCCGTGTGGCCAGGGCCGACGCCACGGAGGCTTCGGTGAAGAGTCGGCCGTTGGGCGCCACCACGGTGGCCCCGGCCTTGACGCAGCGGCTGGCCAGCGGGATGTCCGCCGTCACCACGATGCGGCCGGCCCCGGCGCGCTCGGCGATCCAATCGTCGGCGACGTCCGGGCCCTGGGCGACGTGGACACGGATGATCCAATCGACCCTGGGCACGGCCACCGCAGCGTTGGCGACGATCGCGACCCGGAGGCCGTGGCGCTCGGCCACGCGGTAGACCTCGTCCTTGACCGGACAGGCGTCGGCATCGACCAGGATGGTGGCTTGCACCGCGATGGGGGCTTCGGCATCGTCCATCGCAGTCTTTCCGGTTCGCTGACCCGCCGTTTGCGCCGGCACCGGGAATCTGGCACCACACGCCGCTCGCCGTTGGAGACCATCCGCCTTGGACAAGACCGAGATGCGCAAGCTGCAGGAATTCCTGCGCCACTCCTTCGGCAACATCGACATCAAGGTGTCACCGGCCCGAAAGAACGCGGACGGCGCCGACGTTCATCTCGGCGAACGCGCGATCGGCTCCATCGTGATCGATGACGAGGACGGCGATCGGTCCTTCGCCTTCGCCATGAAGTTGCCGGTGGAGCGTCCGGTTCTCCAGGACTACCTGCGCCGGCTCTTCGAGAACGACAAGCTCAAGATCGTGGCGCGCATGAAGAAGACCGACTCGGTCGAGCTGAACCGCGGCGAGGACTTCCTCGGCGTCATCTCCGCCGATGATCCCAAAGGCCGCAGCTTCACGCTGCAGATGGCGATCCTCGACTTCGACCTCGAAGATCTCTGACGCGTTCGCGGTCAGGACGATTGGCGCCCGCCCTCGATGAGGCGCAGACTCGGGCGACCCTGTGCCAGCCTGCCGATCTCGGCCGCCTCGCCCGCCCCTCCAACCTGCGGAACGAGCGGAACGCCGAACAATCGACACGCTCCCGCCGCCAGCGCCCGACCGGGACGGGTGACGCACGACTGGACCCCGATCGGCTGAAACGGCACCGGCTGGTGCCCGCTGTCTTCCCGCGCGTCGATGATGCGCAGGGATCGCAGGCCGAGCGGCTGGATCGGCATCAAACCCAGCCAGGACGGCTGCGTCGTCGCCGTCACGATCCCCAGGATACGCGCATGCGTCTTGCCGAAGTGACGCAGCGGCAGGAACAGCAGCTCGAACGTGCATTCGCCGTAGCCGCGCGGCGCGGCGGCAGCCCCCGCCACGACCGGGTTGGCGCCGTCGGCGACGGCGAGCATCACGGCGGCGACGTTGTGGCGCTCCTCGGCGCGCCACAGGTCGAGAAAGGAGCAGCCCTTCTTCTCGGCGTCGAAAAGGGCGTTGACCCGCGTGCCGGCCAGTCGGAGCGGAAAACGCGCCCCGACGTCGAGCATGAACGTATCGGCCAAGATGGTGCGGATCGCGGCCGGGTCTATGTCGCTGCGCTCGGGCGCCGTGCGAGCCCCGCGCAACCCGTTCCAATAGGCGAAGAGCTCCCGCGACGCCTGATGTTTCATCGTTTCATTCCCCACGCACTCGAACACGAACACTTCGTCTCGCAACATCGACGGCTTGGCCTGAAATGGCACAGTGTTTGGCCATCTCCTGCCGCAGCAACAACAGGCAGCAGCCGGCATGCCACGGCGTGCGGCAGGCGATGCCCCTAAAGCAGCGGGGCTCACCGCATCCGTCGGTCGCGACTGCCGGCCAACCCCTCGCGTGGCGCAGGAGATGACCGGACGACGCTATATCGGCGATGGCCGAGGCAGCTGATCCCGGGCGAGCCGCGGCGCAGCGACGGTTGCACGCTGGGTCCAGCCGGACGGCGGTATTTGCCGAGCGCGGTCTGCCGCCCCACATGACGAACGTCCAACACGGCTGCGCCGCCGGGAGATCGCCGATGCGAACCGTCAAGCTTTTGCGCCCGTCCGCCTTTCTCGCGAGCACGGCCCTGATCGCCGCGTTCGCGACGGAGCCGGCCTTGCGGCTTCAGGCGGCCACGCCGCATCTTTGCACGACGGCGAAGGGCGCCGGCGGCCCGACCGGCTACGGCACCGTTCACTTCGCCAACAGCTGCACGGCCGCCGTGCAACCGGCTCTGCAGCTCGCGATCGCCAAGCTGCACTCCTTCGAGGCGGATCCCGGCGAGTTCACCGCTGTCAGCAAGCGCGATCCCGTCTGCGCCATCGCCTGGTGGGGCGCCGCGATGAGCGCGCGCGGCAATCCGCTCGGCGGCTCGCTCGGGCCGGCGAACTTCGAGGCGGGCCGCGTCGACGTGCGCCGGGCCAAGGCTGCCCTTGCCAACGCTTCGACGCGAGCCACCCAGCGCGAGCGCGACCTCGTGGCGGCGATCGACACCTATTATCAAAACTATCCCGACCAGATCGCCCGCGGCCGGGCCTACGCCGTCAAGATGGACGCGGCCCACGCCGCTTATCCCGACGATCCCGACATCGCCGCCCTGGACGGCCTCGCGATCATCGAAGGCGTCGACCTCAACGACAAGACGTTCAGCCGTCAGAAGCGCGCCGGCGCCATCCTCGCCAAGGTGATGGCGTCGAACCCCGAGAACCCGGGCGCGCCACACTACATGATCCACGCTTACGACTACACCGCCCTGGCGCCCGAGGCGATCCACGCGGCCGAGGTGGAGTCGCAGATCTCGCCGGCGTCGAGCCACGCCCAGCACATGCCCTCGCACATCTGGAGCATGGTGGGAGCCTGGGACAAGTCGATCGCCGCCAACCGGCGCTCCGACGTTCTCGCCGATCCTTCCGCCGGCAGCGATCCGGTGAAGGACGACATCGTCTACGGTCACGCCTTCGATTTCATCGCCTACGCCCGCCTGCAGAAGGGTGAGGACACCCACGTCGGTGCCGATCTTGCCGCCGCGCGCACCACCGGGGACGGCATGCCCACCGTGATCCTCGCCCGCTACGCGCTGGAGCGCGACGACTGGCACGATGCGACCAAGGTGCCGGTGCCGACCAACGACGCCTTCGATGCGGCGCTCGCCCGCTTCGCCCGCGCCTACGGGGCGGCCCGCGCCGGCGACGTCGCCAGCGCGCGCAACGAGTTGGACGCCTTGCGGGCCCTGCGGCCCAAGGTGGTGGCCGGGGCCGGCGCGTACTGGGGGCAGTACGTCGGCATCTACGGCAAGGCCGCCGAAGCCTGGATCCTGAAGGACGAGGGCCATGCCGATGCCGCGCTCGCCGCGATGCGCGACGCCGCCGACCGCGACGACAACCACGAGAAGCACATCTACCTCGAAAACAAGATCCTGCCGATGCGGGAGTCGCTGGGCGACATGGAACTGGCGCTGGGCCACCCGCGCGATGCGCTCGTCGCGTACGAAGGATCGCTGCAACTGGCGCCGAACCGATACCGCTCGTTCCTCGGTGCGGCCGAAGCGGCGAGGGCTTGCGGCGACATGACGGCGGCGAAGAACTGGAGCGGGAAGCTGGTTGCCTTGGCCAAGGACGGCGACAAGGCCCGGCCGGGCTGGCGCACGGCGGAGGCCATCCTCGGCGCCCGCGTCGACTGAACGCCTTGCGGCGAGAGGACGAGACCTACGGCCTTCGCGTCGTTTCCGCTCCGGCACACAGAAACGCGCGCCGTTCAGTTCCTCTAGACCCTCACCGTCTTGACTGGCATCGCAAGCTCTTGCGCAGCGGGTGGTGGATGTGATTCGCCGATTGCCGGCTTTGGCTGGAGGCGGTGATGGCGTGGCGTCGAGGGCAGCCCTACGGGCAGGATCTGCGGGATCGCGTGCTGGCGTGTCCGGAGATGACCCTGGCGCAGGCTGCGGCGCGCTTTGA
>CALMGA010000136.1 GCA_937863205.1 uncultured Beijerinckiaceae bacterium
TCGAGCTGGTGTTCACGCCGATCCAGGGCTTCGAGCAGGCCGGCGACCTCGCGGAACTGTTCGCCCGGCCGCTGTCGCGCCGCCTCAGGCTGGTGGCCTGAGATGCAGCTGACCGTCTGGACCTACGAGGGACCGCCCCACGTCGGTGCCATGCGCATCGCCACCGCGATGGAAGGCGTGCACTACGTGCTGCACGCGCCGCAGGGGGACACCTACGCAGACCTTCTGTTCACCATGATCGAGCGGCGGCGCAAGCGCCCGCCCGTGACCTACACGACCTTCGCCGCCCGCGACCTCGGCGGCGACACGGCCGGCCTGTTCAAAAGCGCGGTGCGCGACGCCCATGCCCGCTTCGCCCCCCAGGCGATCCTGGTCGGCGCCTCCTGCACGGCCGAGCTGATCCAGGACGATCCCGGCGGCCTCGCCGCCGCCCTCGACCTTCCCGTGCCGGTGGTGCCGCTGGAGCTGCCCTCCTATTCCAAGAAGGAGAACTGGGGTGCGGCGGAAACCTTCTACCAGCTGGTGCGCGCCTTCGCCGGCCCGCACGCCGCATCCCGTCCTTTCGCACCCGGCGCGAAGCGCGCGCCGCCGGGCGACCGCCCTTCGTGCAACATCCTCGGACCGGCGGCGCTGGGGTTCCGTCATCGCGACGATGTCGTCGAGGTCGGCCGCCTGCTGACGAGCCTCGGTATCGACATCAACGTCACCGCGCCGGAGGGGGCGACGCCGGCCGACCTTTCGCGCCTGGGCGAGGCCGACTTCAACGTCGTGCTCTACCCCGAGATCGCCGGCACGGCGGCGAAGTGGTTGGAGCGATCCTTCGGCCAGCCGGCGACGAAGACCGTGCCGATCGGCGTCGGCGCCACCCGCGACTTCGTGGCCGAGGTCGCCGCGCTCGGCAGCGAGCAAACCCGCGAGCACGCCGCCGTTCTGCTCGCCGCCGAGCACTCGCGCCTGCCCTGGTATTCGCGCTCCGTCGATTCGACCTACCTGACCGGCAAGCGCGTCTTCGTCTTCGGCGACGCCACCCACGCGCTGGCCGCCGCCCGCATCGCCCGCGACGAGCTCGGTTTCACCGTCGTCGCCATCGGCACCTATTCCCGCGAATTCGCCAGGGACGTTCGCGAGCGTGCCGCCACCTACGGGGCGGAAGCGATCGTGTCCGACGATTTCCTCGCGGTGGAGGAGGCGATCGCCCGGCTGCGGCCGGAGCTGGTCCTGGGCACGCAGATGGAGCGCCACATCGCCAAGCGGCTCGGCATTCCCTGCGCGGTGGTGTCGGCCCCGGTGCATGTCCAGGACTTCCCGGCGCGGTACTCGCCGCAGGCCGGCTTCGAAGGCGCGAACGTGATCTTCGACACCTTCGTCCACCCGCTGATGATGGGCCTGGAAGAGCATCTGCTCGGCATGTTCCGCGGCGACAACGAGTTCCACGATGGGGCTCTGCCTTCGCACCTCGCCGCCACCGGCGCGGCCGCGGACACCTCGCCCGATGACGGCGAGACGAGCGGAGGTCATGCGGGACGGGGCCAAGCGGATCAAAGCGTGGTGGACGAACGGATGGCGAGCGAGGCCGCGCCCGGCGAGGTGGCGACGCTTGCCCGGCCCGAACCGCTTGCCCGGCCCCAATTCCAGCCGGTCTGGCTGCCCGACGCCGAGAAGGAACTCGGCAAGATCCCCTTCTTCGTCCGCGGCAAGGCGCGCCGCAACACCGAGGCCTTCGCGCGCGAGCGCGGCCTGTCAACCATCTCGATCGAGACGCTTTACGATGCCAAAGCCCACTTCGCCCGCTGAAACCGCTCCGGCGCGCTGGATCGGGCGCAAGATCGCCCGCCGGGCGATGGTTTTCCCGCCGGCCCTGGTGCCGGACGCCGCCGCGCCGCAGGGCGCTTCATCCCATCCGACATCGTCGAGAGGTCCCGCGTGAACGCTCCCGTCAAGCCGCCCTTCGCCCAAACCTGCCGCGCCGCCGGCTTCCTCGACGGCGACGGCTCGGTGCAGGTCCACCTCGATCCCAACCTCAAGATCGGCACCGCCAAGGTCTTCGCCATCTATGGCAAGGGCGGCATCGGCAAGTCGACGACCTCCTCCAACCTGTCGGTGGCCTTCGCCAAGCTCGGCAAGCGGGTGCTGCAGATCGGCTGCGACCCCAAGCACGATTCCACCTTCACCCTGACCAAGACGCTGATGCCCACCGTCATCGACGTGCTGGAAACGGTGGACTTCCACACCGAGGAGCTGCGCACCGAGGACTTCGTCTTCACGGGATACGAGGGCGTGATGTGCGTGGAAGCCGGCGGGCCGCCGGCCGGCACCGGCTGCGGCGGCTACGTCGTCGGGCAGACGGTGAAGCTGCTCAAGGAACACCACCTGCTCGACGACACCGACGTGGTGATCTTCGACGTGCTCGGCGACGTCGTTTGCGGCGGTTTCGCCGCGCCGCTGCAGCATGCCGACCGCGCGCTGGTTGTCACCGCCAACGACTTCGACTCGATCTTCGCGATGAACCGCATCGTCGCCGCCATCGAGGCCAAGGCGAAGAACTACAAGGTGCGTTTCGGCGGCGTCATCATCAACCGCTCCGAGGGTACCGATCAGGTCGACAAGTTCAACGGCGTGGTCGGCCTCAACACCGTCGCGCATTTCCCCATCCTCGACGCCATCCGCAAGTCGCGGCTGAAGAAGGCCACGCTTTTCGAGATGGAGCCGACGCCCGAGATCGTCGCCGTGCAGAACGAATACCTGCAGCTTGCCGCCCGGCTTTATGCCGGCACCGAGCCGCTGACGCCCAAGCCGATGAAGGATCGCGACATCTTCGACCTGCTGGGGTTCGACTGATGGGCACGCATTCCACCCTCGCCGGCTCCTACCTCGCCCGACGCGGCCAGCTTGAAACCTATTTCGACCGCACCGCGCTCGATGCCTGGTCGCGCCTCACCTCCGACGCGCCGGTCAGCAGGATCCGGGCGACGGTGCGCGCCGGTCGCGACGCGATGCGCCGCACCCTCCTCGACACCCTGCCCTGCGACCTACGCGGCGCCCGCCTGCTCGATGCCGGTTGCGGCACCGGCGCGCTCGCCGTCGAGGCGGCGTGGCGCGGCGCCGACGTGGTGGCGGTCGACCTGTCGCCCAGGCTGGTCGAACTGGCCCGCGAGCGGCTGCCGAGCACGCTCGGCCACGGCCGCATCACCTTTCTGTCGGGCGACATGCTCGATCCCGCCCTCGGCCGCTTCGACCATGTCGTGGCGATGGACTCGCTGATCCATTATCGCGCCGGCGACATGGCCGCCGCCGTGGTCGGCCTCGCCGCGCGCACGCGACGATCGCTCGTCTTCACCTTCGCCCCGCGCACGCCGGCCCTCAGCGCCATGCACGCGCTCGGCAAGCTGTTCCCGCGCGGCGACAGGTCGCCGGCCATCGAGCCGGTCTCGCCGGTTGCGATCCAGCGCCGCCTGACAGCTCTCGACCGCACTTTGCGCCTGGGCTTCGGCGCGCGCGTCGCCTCCGGCTTCTACATCTCCCAGGCGCAGGAGATCCTGGTCGGATGACCGTTCGCCCCGACGCGCCCGCCGCGCATGACGGCTCCACGCAGGCCGACATGCTGCAGGCCGGCCTCGTCCAGGGCTGGATGCGGCTGGGGTCGCGCCTGCTGCCCTTCGCCGATGCCGCCACCACCGGCCTGCCGCTCGCCAAGCTGCTGCGCTTGTCGCTGTTCCAGGTCACGGTCGGCATGGCGGTGGTGCTGCTGATCGGCACCCTCAACCGGGTGATGATCGTTGAACTCGGCGTGCCGGTGTGGCTGGTGGCGACGATGGTGTCGCTGCCGCTGGTGTTCGCCCCGCTGCGCGCCCTGATCGGGCTGAAGTCCGACGCGCACCGCTCGGCGCTGGGGTGGCGCCGCGTGCCCTACCTTTGGTTCGGCACGCTGCTGCAGTTCGGCGGCCTGTCGATCATGCCCTTCGCCCTGATCCTGCTCGGCGGCGACACGAGCGCGCCGCCGGTCGTCGGACAGGGGGCGGCGGCGCTGGCCTTTCTGCTGATGGGAGCCGGCATGCACACGGTGCAGACCGCCGGCCTGGCGCTCGCCACCGATCTGGCGCCGCCGCGCGCCCACCCCCGCATCGTGGCCCTGCTGTGCGTGGCCATGATGGGCGGCATGGTCGTGTCCGCCCTCATCTTCGGCGCCTTGCTCGCCCCGTTCTCGGAAGTGCGGCTGATCCAGGTGGTCCAGGGCGCCGCCTTCGCCACGATGGCACTCAACCTCGTCGCCCTTTGGAAGCAGGAGCCGCGCCGGCCGCGTCGCGAAGCGCCGGACCCCGGCTTCGCCCAAGCCTTCAAGCTGTTCGCCGCGCACGGGCGGCCGGCTCGCCGGCTGATCGCGGTGGCGCTGGGAACGATGGCCTTCTCCATGCAGGACGTGCTGCTCGAACCCTTCGGCGGGCAGGTCCTTCACCTGTCGGTCGGCGCGACCACCACGCTGACGGCGATACTGGCCTCCGGCGGCATGGTCGGCTTCATCGCCGCCGCCCGGCACCTGGGGGCCGGCGCCGATCCCTACCGCTTCGCCGGCGTCGGCGTGGCGATCGGGTTGCTGGCCTTCACCCTGGTTCTCGCCGCCGGGCCGCTCGGCACCACCGTGCCTTTCGTCGCCGGCGTCGGCCTGATCGGCCTTGGCAGCGGCATCTTCGCCCATTCCACGCTGACGGCGGCGATGGGTCTTGCCCAGGCCGGCCAGACAGGCTTCGTTCTCGGGATCTGGGGCGCCGTCCAGGCTTCGGCCGCGGGCACGGCGGTGGCGGCCGGCGGCTTGGTACGCGATGCCGTCTCGACCCTGGCCGCGAGCGGCGCCTTCGGGGCGGCCCCGATGCCGCCGTCGCTGGGCTACGGCGCGGTTTGGGGCTGCGAGATCGTTCTGCTGCTGGCGACGTTTCTGGCGCTCGGGCCGCTGATGGCGCGCAACGGACCGCCGGAGGGACGGAACGCTCCCCTTCCCACGAACGGCGGCAAAGGCCGGAGCAACCATAGGACAACGGGATGAGCATGGATCACGTGCCGACGGCCGGGCGCCCGCGGAGCAAGGAGACGGTGATCATTCCCAAGGGCGTCATCGCCGCCGCCGGCGCGCTGCTGCTGTTCACCATCGCCCTCGCGGGAGCCGCCCGCATCACCGGCAACAACCACGTCGCCCTGCCACCGACGGAAGCGGTGGCCAGCCGCGACCTCACCTTCACCGACCAGCCCGACGGCGGCATCCTGATCGATGACGCCGTGACGGGACGAAGGGTCGCCCTCGTTGCGCCTACCACCGGAGGCTTCCTGCGCGGCATCATGCGCGGACTCGTGCGCGAGCATCGGCTGAACGACCTTGCCGCGGGCTCGTCATTTCGCTTGACCCGCTGGGCCGATGGACGATTGTCCATCGAGGATCCGGCGACGGCGGAGCGCTTCGAGCTCGAAGCCTTCGGTCCGACCAACGAGGCCGTCTTCGCGCGGCTGCTGGACGACGTGCGGGAAGCTTCCGGCGGGCAGGATCGGTCGCCCGTCCGGCAGGCGGCCGTCAAGGGAACGGAACCGTGATGAGGGCAGGCTGGTCGGCGCGTAACTCGATCGAGGTTTCCTGCACGCTCGATCTCGAACAAACGCCAGACAGCCTGCACGCCTACGCGGACCTCGTCGGGTTCAATGTCGGTCCCGGCGACGAAGTGCTGATCCACGACGCGCCGGCCGGCATCGCTTTCGGCGAGAGAAGAGTGATCGAGCGCCGCGCCAGCGTGCGCCGAGCCGGCCCGTTCAAGCGCTTCTGGGCGCATGTCGAGGGCTACCTCGAATTGACCGAACTCTACGAAGTCAGCTTCTCGGAAGGGAGAGCCCCATGATTCCCATCGAAGGCGGCGGCAACCGGGGCTTGGCGGCGCTTGATCCATCCTCGCTGGAATCGGCGAAGGAGGACACGATCCTGTCGCCGCGCTTCTACACCACCGATTTCGCGGCGATGGACCGCCTCAACGTCGACCTCGTGCGCGGCGAGTGGGACCGGATGATCGGCGAACTGCGCGCCGACCACAACAAGACGCATTTCCGGCGCGAGGGCCCCTTCGAGGCCGACCTCGACGCCTTGCCGCCCGATCTGCGGCGCGAGCTCAAGGATTTCCTTGTCTCGTCGCTGACCGCCGAGTTTTCCGGCTGCGTGCTTTATTCCGAGATCAAGAAGCAGATCAAAAACAAGGACGTGCGCGAACTCTTCACCTTCATGGCCCGCGACGAGTCGCGCCACGCCGGCTTCATCAACGAGGCGCTGAAGGATGCCGGCATCGGTGTTGACCTTGGCTTCCTTACCAAGGTCAAGAAGTACACCTATTTCAAGCCGAAGTTCATCTTCTACGCCACCTACCTCAGCGAGAAGATCGGCTACGCCCGCTACATCACCATCTACCGCCAGCTGGAGCGCAACCCCGACCGGCTGTTTCATCCGATCTTCAAGTACTTCGAGAAGTGGTGCAATGACGAGTTCCGCCATGGCGAAGCTTTTGCCCTGTTGATGCGCGCCGACCCCAGCCTGCTCAAGGGCCGCAACAGGCTGTGGATCCGCTTCTTTCTGCTCGCCGTTTTCGCCACGATGTACGTGCGCGACCACATGCGTCCGGCCTTTCACGAGGCGGTCGGCATCGACCCGACCGATTACGATTTCCAGGTCTTCGCGATCACCCAGGAGATCGCCAAGCAGTGCTTCCCCGTGGCGCTCGATCTCGACCATCCGGCCTTCCACGCCGGCCTCGACCGGATGTGGCGCATCACCGAGGCCCGTGCCGCCGCCAGGGCGCAGGGCGGTCTCGCCGGCAAGGCGAAGCGGGCGGCGTTGGCCCTCAACGCCGCGCTGATCTTCGCCCGCCTGTTCGTTCTGCCGGTGAAGCGGACGGCCCTGCCGGCAACCACCCTCCTTGCACCGGCCTGGTGAGCATGACATTGGGCGCGGCACTGCTCTACACGCTGTTCGTCTGGTGGTTCTCCACCGGCCTCGTGCTGCTGCTGGTTCTGCGCCGTCCCCGCGCGCTGCGCCTCAGCGTGATCGGCGCTGCGGCGCTGTTTCCGGTCTGCCTCGCGGTTCTCGCCAAAACGGCCGGCATGACCGGCACCTTCGGCGTGTACGCCGCCTTCACCGCCGCGATCATCCTGTGGGGCACGCAGGAGATCGCCTTCCTGTCGGGCGCCGTGACCGGACCACGGACATCGCCCTGCCCGGTCGGAGCCCGCGGCCTCGACCGCTTCCGCTGCGCGCTCAGCGCGATCCTGTATCATGAGGTCGCGCTGACGGTGACCGGCCTCGCCGTTGTGCTGGCGACCTCCGGCGGCGCCAACAGGGTCGGCGTCCTCACCTTCGCCGTCCTCTGGGCGATGCGCATCAGCGCCAAGCTCAACCTTTTCCTGGGCGTGCCCGTGCTCAACGACGAAGTGCTGCCGGCCCCCGTCGTCCACCTTCGCAGTTATTTCCGGCGCGGTCCGGTGAACGCCTTCTTTCCCGTCGCGCTTGCTGGCTCGCTTGCCCTCGCCGGAGTGCTGATCGTGTTCGCCCTCGATCCGCAGGCCGAACCAGCGGCCAAAGCCGGCTACGCGCTCGTTGCCACCCTCGTCGCACTTGCCATCTTGGAGCACGCCTTCATGCTGGTTCCCCTGCCGGTCAACCGACTGTGGCGCTGGAGCACGGGCACGGCCATCTGAATCGGATCGCGGCGAAGCCGGCGCGTCGGCGGATGCGATCCAGGTTTCTCGCCGAGAGCCTTGATTGCGACATCCTGGTGGCGGAACGTCAGCCCCGATGACGTTTCAGACGGCTGCCATGCTCGATCCCAAGCCGAACACATCTGAAAAGCCGACACGGCGGTGGTGGGCGTTGCCCTGGCCGTCGCGGATCTCGACCCGCAGGGGAAGGGCGCGCGTGCCGCGGTCCACGGTGGCGCTGCTGGCCATCTCCATCATCTTGCCGATGGCGCTGTTCGGCCTTGCCGCCCGTCAGAACTGGCGCGATGTCGAACGAGGGGCTGAACACCACGTCGAGCGAACCACGCGCATCCTGCACGAGCACGCGCTGAAGATCTTCGAAACCCACCAGCTGATGCTCGATCAGATCAACGAGCACCTGCACACGCTGGACTGGTCGAACGCGCGCGACGTGTCCGCGCTGCAGAACCTTCTCATTCACCTGCAGAAGCTGTTGCCGCAGGTCGTCGGCATCATGATCACGGACGATACGGGGCAGATCCGGGCGCAAAGCTTGCAAACGTCCGAGGCCGCGCCGAACGTGTCCGATCGCGATTACTTCATCGCGCTGAAATCGGCCGATCAGGCCCTGCCATACATTTCGCGGTTGATGCCCGGGCGCCAGACCGGGCTTCCCATCTTCAACATGGCCGTACGGGTGCACGGGCCGGATCCGGCGAGGTTCTACGGCGTCGTCAACGTTTCCATCGATCAGGCCTATTTCAGCGACTTCTACCGCAAGATCGAGCGGTCCTATGCCCAGACCGTCATCCTTGCCCGCGACGACGGCAGCGTGCTGGCGAGCGAGCCTTCCATCGATATGTCCATGCTGCCGCGCGACGTGCTGGCTCGCCTGCAGCAGGAGGGTCACTCCAACGGCACGCTGATCCGCCCGGCGGTGATCGACGGCACGCGACGGATCTTCGGCTACCAAAAGGTCGGCAGCTATCCCGTGGTGGTCGGCTTCGGCGTCACCTGGACATCGGCGCTGGCGCCGTGGTGGCGCAACATGCAC
Organism: uncultured Beijerinckiaceae bacterium; assembly: GCA_937863205.1. The sequence goes on from CALMGA010000136.1 coordinate 8,771, forward strand.
GGCTACGGGCTCGTCGCCGCGCTCTCGTCCCTGGCCCTGTTCGGCGTGTCGGGCTTCGCGATCCGCCGCATCGCCCTCGAAGGGCGCGCCACCGTGAGCTGGCGCCATACCGCGGCCCTTCTCGAAGACGAGATGGCCAAGCGCGCGCGCATCGAGGAGCAGCTTCGCCAGTCGCAGAAGATGGAGGCGGTCGGCCAGCTCACCGGCGGCATCGCCCACGACTTCAACAATCTCCTCACCGTCGTCATCGGCAACCTCGACCTGCTTTCGCGACGTCTCCCCAACGCCGATCCCGGCCATCGGGCCCTGATCCGCAACGCCATCGACGGCGCCAACCGGGCGGCGACCCTGACCTCGCGCCTGCTCGCCTTTTCGCGCCAGCAGCCGCTGAAACCCGAAGAAATCGATGCCAATGCGCTGGTCGGCGGCATGTTCAACCTGCTCGGGCGCACGCTTGGCGAGGCGGTCGTCATCGATCTCAAGCTCGCCGACGGGCTTTGGACGACCTTCGCCGATCCCAATCAGCTTGAGAACGCGATCCTCAATCTTTGCGTCAATGCCGTCGACGCCATGCCAAGGGGTGGCGTGCTGACCATCGCCACCGGCAATGCGGAACTGGGTGACGATATGTACGCCGGACACGAGAAGATCGCCGGCGGCGATTACGTAGCGATCACCGTCACCGACACCGGGTCGGGCATGGCGCCCGACGTCATCAAGCGGGCCTTCGAGCCGTTCTTCACGACCAAGCCGGTCGGCAAGGGAACCGGCCTCGGCTTGAGTCAGCTTTACGGCTTCGCCCGGCAATCGGGAGGGCATGCCGCCATCAGCTCAGAGGTTGGACGCGGCACCACGGTGAACATCTATCTGCCGCGCATCGAGGCCGCGCGCGGCGCCGCAGCGCCGCGCGCAGCGCTTGCCCTGCTTGAGCCAGTCAGGGCGCCTCGGCTCGGCACAACCGTGCTCATCGTCGAGGACGACGAAGAGGTGCGCCGCTTCAGCTCCAGCGCGCTGCGCGAGGCCGGCTACGAGGTCATCGAGGCATCCACCGGCCCGGAGGGTCTTCACCTGCTGCAAACGCGCCCGCAGGTCGCCCTGCTGTTCACCGATGTGGTGCTCAAGGGCCCGATGAACGGCCGCGAGCTGGCCGACAGGGCATCGCTGCTGCGGCCCAAGCTGCCGATCCTGTTCACCACCGGTTACGTGAAGGATGCGGTCGTCCACGGCCGCCGGCTCGATGAAGGCGTCAACCTGATCGGCAAGCCATTCACTCCGAGCGTTCTCACCGCGCGCATCGCAGAACTCCTCGCCGCCGCGTCGCAGGTCGAGTATCGAAGCGCGGTCGCCTGAAGCCGGCTGCGGCACGAGGGTCGCCAGATGATCGCAGCAAGATGAGTGCTGGAATTTGATCGAGCAGGCGCTTCTGTCGCTCGCCTGCGGCTCGCTGGCCGGCTTCGCTCTTGGCTTGATCGGCGGCGGCGGCTCGATCCTGGCGACGCCTCTCCTGCTCTACGTGGTCGGCGTTTCCGATCCCCATACCGCGATCGGCACCGGCGCCGCTGCCGTCTGCGTGGCCGCTTTGTTCAACTTCGCGACCCACGCCAGGGCCGGTCACGTGCGCTGGACGAGCGCGGTCGTGTTCGCCGTCGTCGGCGTCGCCGGCGCATTGATCGGGTCGAGCTTCGGCAAGGCGTTCGACGGTCGCAAGCTCTTGGTTCTGTTCGGCGTGCTGATGGTCGCCGTCGGCGCCCTGATGCTGCGCTCGCGCGATGCCGAGCAGTCGCCGAACTACGAGCGGCGCTCGGGCGGCCTGGTGGCCGGCCTCGCCCTGCCGGCCGGCATGGCGTCCGGGTTCTTCGGCATCGGCGGCGGCTTCCTGATCGTGCCCTGCCTGCTGTACGCAACCCGCATGCCGATGATCGACGCCGTCGGCAGTTCGCTCCTCGCCGTTGCCGCCTTTTCCGTCGCAACGGCGGCAAACTACGCCCGCTCCGGCCTGATCGCCTGGAGCGTCGCCTCCTGGTTCATCCTGGGCGGTCTCGGCGGCGGCCTGATCGGGCTGCGCAGCGCCAACCGCCTGTGCGAGCAGAAGGACCGCCTGCGACGCGTGTTCGCCGGGGTGATCTTCGTCGTCGCGGCCTACATCTTCTATCGCAGCTTCGGCACGACGCACGGACGCTGAGCTAAGAGGGGCCCGCATCGGGTCGGCCGGCGGCCGACATGACGATCAGGCGGAGCAACAGGAGGGCTCGGTGGCGTCGGTGCGCGAACCCGTTCAGTTCAGGCCGGCCGTGGTCACCGGGGCGACGGCGGGGCCGACCGAAACCCAAACGTTGGGATCGATTTGGGACTGCCGCTTCACGAAGCTGTAGCCGGTCGCGTCCCACAGGCGGATTTCGCCGACCATGTTGTCGAGGATGAAATCGCCGCGATCGGTCTTCACCGTGAGAATGGTGTGGCCGTTGCCGTCCAGGTCGCGAACAATGGTCATCAGCAGGGCTTGGCGGGGAAAGCCGCGATCGAGAAGGAGCTTGCGCTTCCACAACGCATAGATCTTGCAATCGCCCTTGCCGTCGACCGGGTAATCCCAATGGTCGAGCAACGTGCCCCAATGATCGAGATTGCTGAGCGGCTCGATGCTGGCGTTGACGTCGGCGTTCACGTCGGTCAAGGCGCGCATGACCTTCGGCGATGCCACGACATCGACCGGGTCGAGCACATCGACGCGGCATTCTTCCGGGCGCCGGGTGCAGAAGTCCGCCCACCCATAGGGCACTCGGGTTACGGCGCCCACGCGAGCGCTGTGGACCGAGACGGTGTCAACGGGAGCGGTCACGTTCGGACCGGCGTTCACCGATTTGACGAGCTTGCCGATTCGGTCGGCATGCGCCGCGCCGTGTCGGGGCGCGGCCTGGGACGCAAGCGCGGACAGGCCGAGAACAACCACCGCCGCGCCCAACCGCCCCAGCCAGTTCAGCATCGCCAACCCTCGCCCGATGAAAGCAGTTTCGGGGCAAGGGGGTTCCCGGTCAACGCATTGGTTAAGCCTTAGTTAACCGGGGCGGGCGGGTACGGAAGCGTCGCCCGTTTCCATCCCTCGTCATACGCCCACTCCGAGCGGTACGCCCGCGCGTTCTCGGGATCAGGCGTCAGCGCGCGGCAAAACCGAGGAGGGTTCGCGTCGCGACCGTGCACCAGGCGAGGCAAGCGGGGGCGGTGATCGCCACCGCCTCCCACAGCGGCACGTTGACGTAGCGAACCAATCCGTACGTGGCGATGAAGCAGAACAGGGGATTGATGACCACGCCGGCGATCACCATCGCCAAGCCGCCCACGAAGACGCTGTGATCGGAATAAACGGCGATGGCGTTGATGGCGGAATACAGCGAGACGATGGCCGACATGGCCACGAGGCCGAAGAGCGTGGCTTTGGCCAGGTTGATGACGAAGCTGCTCATGAAACCCTGGTCGCACGCCCGGCCGCCGCGCGGCGCCGGAGCGGATCTCGTGGAGAGGATAAGGGTTCAGTCGGCACTCGCGTCCTGCGCGCCTAACGCTGCCGCGCCGCAGCGGATCCCGCCCACTCTTCAGCTCGCGCCTTGAAACTCGCCCCCGCGATCGCCCTGACGACCCTCCGGCGGGCCGGATCGTTCAGTCTCGGCTCGAGCGCGACCGGTTCCAGCCGGCGAACGCGGCCGGAAGCACCTGTCCGCTTCCACCAGGGCCCCCATGAGGTGGTAAAGCGTGCTGGCCGGCATGAAGGCGCTGATCGCTGCGTCGGCCGCATCGACGTGATCGACCCAGCCGCCGCCGAGGCGCGGCGGGCAGTGCACGCGCTGCAGGCGGTCGAGGACCGCAGCCGCCTGCGGCCGCGTGTCGGCCGTGCCCAGGCTGTACTCCATGGCAAGGCATTTGATCGCTTCGGCATGGCTCCACGCCCTCGTCGAGGCCCTGCGCAGGCCGCCGTCCTCGCCGATCTCGTCGATGACCCGGCCGCTCCCGCGATCGGTGCCGTAACGCAGCGCGGCGGCGAACATCGGACCGACGAGGTCGCCCATCGGCGCGCCGGTCTTGGCCTCGAAGCGCCGGAGAAGCCAGCACCATTCGAAAAGGTGCCCGGGTTCGACGCTGCCTTGACCGGGGCAAGGCACCACGCGCCATTGCTCGTCGAAATACTCGCGCAGCACGCCGCGGGTCGGGTCCATGAAGCGGGTTCGGGCGAGGTCGACGAGAGCTGTCGCCCGATCGAGGTACTCGCCCTCGCCGGTGGCATCATGCAGTGCGAGGAACGCTTCCAAAAGATGCATGTGCGGGTTTTGGCGGCGCAGCGGATCGGGGCGCGGGACGCCATCCCAGAAGCCGCCCGCGCGCGCATCCTTGAAGGACCCGTCCAGCACCGCGAGGGTTCTGCCGACGGCCGCGGCGCCTTCGCGCCCACCGGTCAGTTCCATCAGCCCGGCGAGGGCGAACAGCACGAACGCGTGGGCGTAAAGGTCAAGGCGCTCGTCCGCGACGTTCCCCTTGCGGGCGAAAACCCAGCCGCCGCGCGCGTTGTCGGCCCAGAACCGTTCCACCATGGTCCGCCCGGCGGCGAGCGCGATGTCGCGGCCGTCGAACCAGCCGTGCCGCGACGCCGTCGCGAAGACGCCGATCTGGCGCGCCTGAACCATCACCCGCCGGGGCGCGGCGCGGTCGGGGACCGAGTCGAAGCCGAGGCGCTCCTCAAACATCCGCTCGGTCGCATCCCACCCGGCCGACGCCCAGAGCGGCAGCGCCTTGTCGAGCATCCAGCGCTTGAAGGCGTCGAACGGCCCGTCGACTTCATCGCTCACCTCCGATTCGCGCGGGGCACCGCCGGATTGGCAACGGTTCCGGCCAGCGGAAGGGTCGGCCTGGCGAGCGGGCGCGATGCTGCGGTTCGGAGACTCCACCTTCGCCGGCCTCACGTCATCGCGCCCGTGCTGCGCCGGATCATCGCCGTGGTCGACTGGCCGTTCACCAGCGGCACCAGCAGCGTGCGACCGCCGGTGGATCTGACGAAATCGGCGCCCACAACCTGCGCGTGGGAGTAATCCGCGCCCTTGACGAGCAGATCGGGCCGCAAGGCACCGATGATCTCCGCCGGCGTATCCTCGGCGAAGACCACGACAAGATCGACCGCGCTGAGCGCCCCCAGCACGAGGGCCCGCGAAACCTCGTCCTGTACCGGCCGCGTCGGACCCTTCAAGCGCGCCACCGAAGCGTCGGAGTTGATCGCCACGATCAGCCGGTCGCAGTTGGCGGCGGCTTCCCGCAGCAGCGAAACATGGCCGGGGTGCAGGAGGTCGTAGCACCCGTTGGTGAACCCGACGCGCAGCCCTTCGCGCCGCCAAAGCTCGCGTTGCCGAACGGCGTCGGGAAGGGCCAGCAGTTCACCCTTCTCGCACGCGCGATGGTGTCCCTCCCCGATCACGGTGGCTTCGAGTTCCTTGATATCGACGATGGCGGTGCCGACCTTGCCGACGACGAGGCCGGCGGCGAGGTTGGCCAGCCGCATGGTTTCGGCCACCGCCATGCTGCCGGCCAGCCCCAGCGCCATCACCGCCACCACCGTGTCGCCGGCGCCGGACACGTCGAACACGTCCCGCGCCGCAGTCGGCAGGTGGAGAACGTCACCGTTGGGCGCGAAATACGACATGCCGTGCTCGGAGCGGGTCAGAAGCACCGCCGACCCGGTCTCGGCCATCACGACCCGCGCGGCCGCCTCGGCCTCGGCATCGCTGGCGCAGGGCAGGCCCGTGGCCAGCGACAGTTCGCGCCGGTTCGGCTTGATCAGCGACGCGCCCTCGTAGCAACCGAACCGGGAGCGCTTGGGGTCGACCAGGGACGGCTTGCCGCGTCGCCGCGCGTCATCGATCACCGCCCGGATGACCGGGTCCGAGCACACGCCCTTGCCGTAGTCGGACAGCACGACGACATCGGCCCAGGCCACCGCCTCGCGGGCGGCGGCGAGCACGGCCCGCTCCACCTCGCCGCTGATGAAGGCGCTCGACTCCGTGTCGATGCGCACGATCTGGTGCGATCCGTTGACCACGCGCGTCTTGCAGGTCGTCGGCCGCCCCTCGTCGACGACCAAGCCTTCGAGACCGAGGCCGGCGTGGGCGGCCAACGCCTTGCCGACTTCGGCGCCGTTGTCGTCGCGGCCGATCGCGCCGACGAGGCGGACCTGCGCGCCGAGCGCGGCGAGGTTGGCGACGACGTTGCCCGCGCCGCCCAGTACGACCCGCTCCGACGTCTTCAGGACGACCGCGATGGGCGCTTCGGGCGACAGGCGGTTGACCGCCCCGTCGAGGTAGCGGTCGAGGATGATATCGCCGATCACGGCGATGCGCAGGCGGGAAAAATCGAGGAACGTGGTCATCCCAACCCCTGTTGAACGTTGCGGCCGCGAAGCAAGCTCGGAGACCAAGCGCAGGCCGGAAGGGTCGGCGCACGCCTCCCCCGGACCAGTCCTAGGCCGACCCCGCTGACTCCGCCCGCCCTTCTCGCCGCCGATGCCACGGGGCTTCCGTCATCTTCGGGCAGGCCTCGTCACCTCACATGAAAAGACGATGTCCCTCGGTGACCTTCCGTGGATGACCTTCGCCGCCGAAGCGACGCCGGCCTTCCAACGAAGCTTCGATGTCGTGCAGGATGCTGTTGGCGTAGGCGTCCCAGGTTCGGAAGGGACGCTCGCCGATCTCGGCCCGCAGCCGCTCGGAAACGGCCCCATCGCTGGCCAGCCGCTCGAAGGCGTCGGCGATCTCATCGGGGTTGTTGGGATCGACGGTGAAGCAGCCGCCGCCCTCGGCGACTTCCGCGACCGAGCCGAAGTTGGAGCAAAGGCAGGGCGTTCCCAGCCACAGGCTTTCCACCACCGGCAGCCCGTAGCCTTCGGCCAGCGACACGAAGACCGTCGCCCGCGCCTGCCGGATCAGCCGCGACGTTTCCTCATCGGAGCGGTAGCCGAGAAGACGGATGCGACCCTTCGAGGTGGAGGCTTCGTAGCTCGCCCGCGCCGCCACCTCGGGGGCCACGGAGCCGATCAGCAGGAAGCGCGCGTCGAGGTCGGGCCTGCGCTTGGCGAAGGTCTTGAAGGCCACCATCGCCGCGACCTGATTCTTGCGCCGGCACACCGTTCCCACGCTGATGAAGTCGAGGGTGGGGGCGGATCCGCCCGACGCCCGGCGCGCCTGCTTCAGTTCCTCGGGCAAGCGCGTCGCCCGCACGGAGCAGCGCGCTTGATCGCCGACGCCGTTCTTGTGCCACCACCCGCGCAGGTCGGCTTCCGTCGAATGCGACACCGGAAACAAGGCGTCGGCGTAGGAGATCGCGAAGCCGTAGCTTTGGAACAGGGCGACCTCGCGGGGGCTCGGCTGATCGACGTGGGAATGGGTCAGGGGCAGCAGGTCGTGGAACACCACCGCCGACATCAGCCCGCAAGCGCGGGCATCGCCGATCAGCAGCGAAATCAGGACGGATGGATAGCGTTCGTCGTGGCTGCCGAGGTGGGGCACTTCCGGCACCAGCAGGCAGGATCGCGACATGTCGCCGGCGATCGGCTCCCCCGGCCGGGCAGGCACGTTGAAGGCGGGACCGTCGTAAAGGCCCATCGTTTCGCAGAAATGCTGCTCGGCATAGACGATCGCCGACTTGTCGGCGCACCAGCGCACCGGCACAAGCTCGATGCGCCCGTTCTTCTGCAGAGCCGCCGCGAGATTGCGGGTCACGCGCTGGATCCCGGTGTTGCCCCGGTCGCGCCCGGTCAGGTGCACGCAGTAGAAGATGCGCAATGGCGTCGCGAGACCGACCACCCCGTCGCCGATCATCAACATGCCTGCCTCCTGGCGGCGTGGAACAGCTCCAGCACGAATTCCGGCTCCAAGCTCGACATGCAGGCGACCTGGTTGGGACAGCTGCCGATGCCGATCTCGCAGGGGGAGCAGGCGGTCTGCAGCGTCACGGTGACGACGCGCGGGCCGATCGGCCGCCATTGATGTTGCGGGTGGGACCCGGCGAAGACGCACAATGTCCACTTGCCCCGCGAAGCGGCGACATGCGCGATGCCGGAGTTGTTGGCGAGAACGATGTCGGATTCATCGATGGCGGCGATCACGTCGGACCATTGCGTGCGACCGCACAGGTTGACCACGTCGCGCGAGTCGAAGCCGCGCACCAGCAGGTTGGCGCGCAGGCGCTGCGCGCGGGTGCCGACGACCACGACCCTGTGACTGCGGCTGAGCAGCTCGATCGTTTCCCGGAAGCGATCGAGCGACCATTCCCTGACGCGCTCGTTGGCGAAGGGCGCCACCACCGCCAGCTTGTTCCGGGCGGACTTATCCCTGGGCATGTCTGCTGACCCGCTCGGACAGGGTGGGATGCTCGTTGCGCAGGGCGACGAGGTGGGCCAGCAGGTTCATGTTCTCGCGCTGGTGCAGGCCGACCAGCGAGGGCCGCTTGATGACGTGGAGCCCCACGAAGGTGAGAGGGGGGTAGGGCCTGCCGGGGATCGCGTAGATCCGCAGTTCGAAGAACTTGACCGGGTTGGGCAGCCTGAGGTGGATGGTCTGGTCGCTTGACGCCCCGATGTCGAGGTTGCCGCCGCCGATGATGGCCTCGCCCTGATCGACGCAGATGTCGTAAACGAGAACGGTGGGCACGGCGCTGACGCATTTGAGGATGATCTCGTAGTCGCCCATCGGCAGATCGATGTAGGGGCCCCAGATCACCGTGCGCCCGTTCACCCGCGCGCAGTCATCGGGCGCGAGCTTGATCTCAAGGTAGTTGTGGTCCCCGCAGGTGTGGAACGCCGCCGCCGGCAGGAAGCGCTGCCACGCCTTGCTGGCGCGCTCGGGATTGATCGCCGGCATCCGGATGTCGAGCCAGGGAAACTCGTCGCCCGTGTCGAAGCCGGCCTTGATGCGGGCCGTGGCGTGCCTGAGGAAGTGCCGGGTGTCCGAGCTGAGGCGCAGGTCCACGGCCAGGTCGAAGACGCGTCCGCCGAGCAGGCCGCGAAACGCCGCGTTGTGCTCGTCGAGGGACACGGCACGGCCGCCGGCCGACACGTCCTCGGCGAAGAAGTCGAAGGTCAGGATCGTGTCGGCGATCTTCGCGGCCAGGGCTTCGCCCTTGTTCCAGGAGCCGCACACGAGGGTGATGGCGGCGCCCGGCCACAGGGTTCGCAGGAGTTGCCGCGCGTCGGCGCCCATCACGAAGTCGCCGCGGTGATCGAGCTGCAGGACGAGGATCTGCCTGAGTCCGCCGCCGTCGGGAGCGACGACCACGTAGGGCGAGGTCGGCTCCGGCTTGAGGCGCTCGGTGGGCACGGGGAAGTACCGCGCCGGCGTATCCTCGGACTTCAGCCGGTCGAGCCATTGCGGCACGACGGCCTTTTCCACAACCATGATGATGTCGGATCGCCCGTCGGGCGGCCGGTCCAGGATGTCGGCCGCGTAATCGGCGTCGAGATCGCCGGCGAAGCGCAGACGGAACAGGAAAGGATCGACGGCCTCCTCCATTTCCGCCAGCAGCAGGCTCGGCGTGTAGAACTTGCGGAAAGCCGAGGGGAGGCGGGAGGGCAGCTGCAGCTTGCGTTCGTAAAGGATCTGGCTGGGCACGACCGCGATCAGGAAGCCGCCGACCGCCAGCCTGTCGAAGGCCGCGGCTAAAATCAGCCTGTAGTCGAGGCCATGCTGGAGGAGCTGATCGATGACGATGCAGGACTGCTCGGGCTCGAGTTGCCGGATGCGCTCCAGCGTGCCCTGGGAGGAGTCCGCCGGCACGTTGACGGTCGCCGCCGTTGGCAGAGCGAAGGTTGGCGCCGCCGCAGCGAAGGGCATCACGACCACGATCGGCGGCCGAGTCAGGGCGATCTGCAGGGTGCTGTTGATGTCAAGGCCGAGCCTGTCGGCGCCGACCGACGTCCTGATGTCGAGAATCGGCCTGAGCTGACGCGGCGGATCACCCGCCTCCGCAGCCGCTTCGTCCGACGAAGGCAAGCCGCCGGTGGAATGGACGGCGATGAACTGGGTGGCGAGGTTGGTCGTGCTGCGGGTCGTCTTGCGGTCCTTGCGGCGGGCGATCACGGCGACGCCGTTCATCGCCCTCGATGGCAGGCCGCACTCGAAGTCGAAGCCGTGGCGGACGTGTCCCACACCGAGACTTTCGAGATCAGGCCGCTCCAGACCGGCATCGTGGGTGCAGATGAAGTCGCCGGCAAAAAAGAGGTCGACGTACAAAACGCTCTTGCTGTCGTTGAGATCGACAGCCCAACCCTTGATCCGGCCGTTGCCGTAGATGTCGACGTGCCCGATGATCTTCGGTTCGAAGAGAGCCGGCGGCGGCGAAACTTTCTCGACTCGCCTCGTGAGGAAGTTCATTCACACCTCGTACGCTGCGGCGCCCGGGACAAGCCAGCGCGTCACATCTCCATGTGCAAGCAATCCGTATGCCCTCTCCCACCGCGAAGCAACCTGGCTCCGCTGGTCCGGCGAATACATACGAGCCGTTAAAGTTAATGGCGACTGCATTGCGATTTGCCGGGAACGGATCCACGACATCGGGATGACACTGCAGATCGTTCGGTCACTCCAGCGGAGTGGCGAGGGCTGAGCCGGCGAAGCAGCAGCTTGACGCGAATGGTCATTCACTCTGCCTCACCTGGCCCGCGGCCGGCAACCCGCACGGTTTAGAAACGGACTTGGGCGAGGTGAGCAGCTTTCGCTCCCGCCGCGGAGCGCGGCGTCCTGCTGCGCCGACGAAAGCCGGTCGCGGTCTATCCGGCCACCGCGCCGTCGCGCCTCATCGCCGGTCGTCGGCGACCGGCCAGGGGGCGTGCCGAGCGAGACCGGGAGGCGGCAGCGCGCGGCGCGAACGACGGCTTGCCGAACCCTTGCCAGATCGGCAAAATCACCGGGGCCAATCGGGGTGCACGGGGCGCCACCTCGCGGGCGGGCGCACCAGCGATGCATCGCGCCCTCGTGGACGCATGATTGCCAACGTCATCGCTGAAGGAGGAAAGGGCTCGAAGGCGGGAGGACGATGCTGCTGACGCCTTTGACCCCGGAAGCTCGCGGCGTTTCCTGGCCGGACTGCAACCAGACCATTCACACTGCCCGCTTCGTCACCACGCTCCGCTCAAATCCTTGGAATGTCCGAAGCATCGAGGTTTTCGTGTGAGGCGAACTCGGACGATAGTGCACTGGCGCGGACAAACGCACCACGCGCTTGGCTATTAACCATCTGTCATTGCAAGAGTGATCTTAGTCTCAGGGTGTACGTTTTATCGGCGCCAGCGTACTGGGCAGCAACCGTGCCAATCGATCGAGGGGCAAGCGACGAAATGGCATGACGGTGTTCGCCCGGCCGTATGCGCGGCTGTCGGACTCCTCCGCCGCCCGGCAAGGTCATGCCGTTGCGCCTGCGAGGCGACCAACGGCGCCTGCAAGCGGGCGTCCAAGCGGCGTCGCGGGACCAAACCTGCAGTGGCAAGCGCCGCACGAGACCACCGCGCGCAGCAGCCTCGTTCGGGTTTCACCTCTGGCGCCCGCGCGATCAGCCGCATCACCGGGGCGGCAAGCTCGTGCTAGTCACGAATGGCGAAGCTGTAGGGACGAAGCGATGCGACCCGTTCTCCTCGTGATAGCAATGCTCTCGATGTCGTGCGTCTTGACCGCACCCTCGTTCGCTCTGCAGGCCGAAGACACGATGCAGGCGTGGAAGGGCGCATCCGATCAGGAACGCTCCGAGCTTCTCGAGCAAATCCTCGGAAAGGGAGTGTCTGGAAGTGCCAACATTTCCCGCTGCATGAATGCCACCTCCACCACACCCGGCCACAGCGACCTTTCGATCGGTGAGGTCGCGAAGGTGTGCGCGCTGCCGGAGAACGCCGGCCAGCCTGTCTGACGACCAAGGACGCTGGCACGGCAACGGCAAACCTCCATCGATGAGACGGGCCATGACGAACCCGTGTTTCGCCCGACGCTACGGACCCACATCCCGTCCGCTTCTTCCACCGCGATGATGTGGTTGCGGAGGCATCCTGACCGACACGCCGCGATCCGTTCTCTGCGAACAGACGAAGACCAACGGCGCCACGCATCGCTTCAGAGCTGATGCCAATAACGCCGGCGAGCCGCGATCGACGAAGTAGAGCGCTCTGTGCACCCCGGTCGCAACAGGCCCGCGCGCGCGGCGGCTTCGGCTGCGGGAACGTGCCGGCGACACCTTTCTTGAGCGATGCCGATGAACGACTCTGGACGCCATCATCCGTTCGCGCAGTTGCCGGGCGGGTGAGGCGAGCCGTCATGAACGATGACGCTCGACCCTGGGACGTCGATCGGGAAGGCGGAGATTTCAGCTGCCTGCCTTGCCAACGGCTGAAGACCTATGAGGAAGATCGAACGCCGGCCAGGATCAGATCGACGCCGGCAAGAAACACGTCCCGCTCGTCATGCTCGCGCAGCTGCGCCGCCATCTGGTGCACGAACGGGTAGTCCGCCGGATCACGCCTGGTCCACTGCTCGACGATCGTCGCGAGCACGGCCAGGCGGTCGGAGGCGTGGGCATTGAGGCGGGCAGCAGCGGCATTCTGTGCGGCGGTGCCGAGAAGATAGTGCGCGAGCGCCGAAACGCAGTTGAAGAGCGCCCGGTCGGGAACTCCGAGCGCCCTGAACTGTGCGCTGCTGCGTTCGAAGATCAGCACCATGGCGGGCTGCCATGGCTCGCGCGACAGCTGGGTTCCGACCCAGGGATGCCCCTCGATCGCATCGAAAACGCCGAGGGCCGTCGCACGAAGCGCTTGGCGGGGATCCGGCTCGCTGACCACCTCGGCCAGGGCTCGGGACATGATGATCTCGGTCGCCGCCGAAAGCAGTTCGTTCTTGTCCGCGACGTGCCAGTAGAGCGCCCCGCTCCCCGTTGCGAGGCGGGCCGCGAGAGCACGGAAGGTGAGAGCGCCCTCCCCTTCGAGGTCGAGGATAGCGATCGCGGCTTCGATGATCCGTGCCCTGGAAAGCACGCCCGCCGGTCGTCCGGGGCGCCGAGCGGTGGACTTCATGGAACAGCCTTGACCTTTCTGGAACGTCGTTCCAAAAACCTGTCATTGGAACATCGTTCCAGCGGAACAATGACATGGGATCCATCACCATCGTGGGCGCGGGGCTGGGCGGCCTTACGCTCGCACGTGTTCTCCACCTTCGCGGCATACCTGCCACGGTCTACGAGGCGGACCCCTCGCCCGAAAGCCGCACGCAGGGCGGCCAGCTCGATATTCACGAAGGCAGCGGCCAACGCGCCCTCGAAGCCGCCGGCCTCACCGCCGCATTCCGCGCCATCATCCACGAGGGCGCGCAAGCCATGCGCGTACTCGACCGGGACGGCAACGTGCTGCTCGACCAGCTCGACGACGGCACAGGGCAGCGCCCGGAGGTTCTTCGTGGCGATCTGCGCAGGATCCTCCTCGAGTCGCTGCCGGAGGGGAGCGTCCGATGGGGTCGAAAGGTCGCCGGCATCGCGAGTCTCGGGGCCGGGCATCACGAGTTGGAGTTCGCGGACGGATCGACCGTGCGCAGCAGCCTGCTCGTTGGCGCGGACGGCGCGTGGTCGAGGGTGCGGCCGCTCCTGTCCGACGCCAAACCCGAGTACGTGGGCGCAACCTTCATCGAAACCTACCTGCACGATGTCGACCGACGGCACGCCTTGGCCGCCCGCACGGTTGGCAGCGGAGCGATGTACGCGCCAGCTCCGGGAAGAGCCATCTTCGCGCACCGCGAGATCGGGGACGTGATCCACACCTATGCGGGCCTGAAGCGGCCTGCCGAGTGGTTCGCGGGCCTCGACTTCGATGATGCCGCCGCCGCGACGCGTCGCATCGCCGCCGAATTCGACGGCTGGGCGCCCGAGCTCGCCGCCCTGATCACCGACAGCGATACGCCGCCGGTCGCGCGCGGGCTCCATACGCTTCCAACGGGGCATCGATGGCGCCGTATCCCGGGCGTGACGCTTCTGGGCGATGCCGCGCACCTGATGCCGCCATCCGGTGAAGGCGCGAACCTGGCAATGCTTGAAGGAGCCGAACTCGCCGACGCACTTGCCGCGCATCCCCACGACGTCGAGGCGGCGCTCGCCGCCTATGAGGAGCCGATGTTCTCCCGCGCCGCCCTGGAAGCCGCCGACGCCCATGCGATGCTGCAGCATTGCCTTGGCGAGGGTGCGCCAGCCGCGTTTCTCGCATTGCTGGCAGGCGGAGCTGCGTCCGATCGCGCATGACCGGCGCGTCATCGACCGGCCGTGACGGCCTCCGCCCATCCAGAGCATCGGACCGAAAAGTGCGCAGCGGTTTTCGGATAACTCCGATGCGTCACAGGAGGTTAGAGCATCGGACCGAAAAGTGCGCAGCGGTTTTCGGATAACTCCGATGCGTCACAGGAGGTTAGAGCATCGGACCGGACCCGATTCAGGGTCCGATGCCATAGCAGGATCACGACCCCGCCAGAGGCTGGTTCGAGAAGGCCGCCGCCGCGGGCAACACGACCGCCATGGTCAACCTCGGCCTGCTTAACGAGGACGGCCGAGGCGTGGCGCAAGACTATGGCACCGCTGGGGGCTGGTACGGGAAAGCCGCCGTGTACGGCAACAGCGACGCGCAGGCTGCTCTCGACAGGCTCAAAGCGATCGCCCGCTGATAGGCGGCAGGCTTCGTGAGCCGGCCGTCACGATCGAAGTGCAGCATTCAAGAGATTTGGAACGCTCTGACCACCGATCGCGATTGACGGTGTGTTCGCTGCCAAATCTGGTGCGAATGTCTGCACACCACGCTGAGCGGCTGTTTGCAAGGTCAGCCGATTGGGTTTTGACCCTAAGCAGGTCTCTGAAGGGTGCCCCGCGGCTCCAAGAAACCTGCGATACATCAGCGTTCCAGGCGAATGGAGCGTTGGACTGCCAACGCGATCCTGCTTGGCACCGCAGCAGCGCCGGCCGGCTTGGGATTGTCATAACCATGGCATGGTTCAGCGCTGGATGTCAGCATCATCCCGCTCGATGGCAACCTGCTCGACGACGGCGGCAATGGCGTCGAGCAGCGACGCGTCCTCGCCCGCCATCGCCTCCATCGAGGTCATCCGGCGCACCACCATCGCCGTGATGGCCTCCTCGACGGTGTTTTCCGCGAAGGCGTAGTACACCGTCGCCTGCTGGCCGTCGCGGTGGCAGCGCCCCTCGATCTGCGCCAGCTGGATCGCGCTGTGGCGCATGTCGTGGAGGACGAGCGCGCGTGTTCGATCGCCGCCCGGCATCTCGTGGCGATGCAGGGAGATCGACTCCGTGACCGTGAACACCACGGCGTCGAGTTGGCCCGTTTGGAAGGCGACCCGCACCGCTTCGTTGATGTCGCCGGGCTGCTCGCCATTGATCTCGCCGACCCGCCACCCGCTGCCATAAAGTGCTGCGACCAGGGCGGCGCTCGTTTCCAGAAAGGCGACCGACATCGCGACCTGCTGGTCGCCGTCGAGGAGGTCGCGGGCGAACTCCGCCGTGCCGGCGACGCGCAGCAGGCTGGCTTTCTGACGAAAGCGCAGATCGGCCGCCCAGCCGGCGGGACGGCGGGTGCTGCCGCCGGCAAGGCCGAACTCAGCCCGGAACGCGCGCCATGTCGCCTCGTAGAGCCGCCGCTCTTCGCGGCCGAGCGCGGTGGGCGCCAGCTCGCGCTGGATCTCCGGCCAGCCGGCGATGTCGGACGGGCGCCGGCGCAGCCCGATGGCGCGCTCCCCCTTGTAGAGCAGGTCGGCCATCACGGCGCAGTCGCGGGCGTTGGCGCTCCACGACCAGTTCGTCCATCGCCCCTTCGCCCGCCCGATCCCGAGCCCCTTCATCAGCTCGCGGAAACCGGCCAGCGTCGCCGTCGGCGTGCTGGCGGCGTGGCCGAGCAGCCGGCCGAGGTAGGACAGCTCGTGCGGCGCCTGGCCGGCCGTGGCGCTCATGAAGATCGCGAAGGCGGCGGCATCGGCGAGCTGGCGGCAGACCAGGCTTTGCTGGGCGTAGGGGTTGCGCAGCCGGTGGCTTTCATCGAACACCACCAGCGGCCAGCTCCGTTTCGGGGTGCCGCGCTTCGCCAGCTCGTTGTTCTTGGCACGAGTCGAGCGGCGGCTGCTGGCCGGCGGGGAGGCCATCAGCGCCTTGGTGCGCTCGTAGTTCACCAGCGTGACGTTCTTTCCCGCCGGGCCGGCCAGCGCGATGGTGCGCCGCCACTGCGGCAGGCCGCCCTTGGGGCAGATGATGAGCACGTCGGGTTCGGGCATCGCCGCGATGGCGCTCCACACCGACAGCGTCTTGCCGAGACCGGTCGCGTCGCCGAGCAGGAAGCCGGGGCGTCCGGCCGCGCGGGCGGCGAGGATGGCCTGCGTCGCCGCGTGCTGATGCGGGCGCGGGATCAGGCCGGCCGTCAGCGCCATCGGGCAGCAAAGGTTGGTTCGCTGCCGCTTGCCGAGCGTCGCGATGACGTCGGTCCGGCCCATCGAGGCGGGGTCATGGGATCGCCATCCTCAGCCGGGGCGGGATGATGAACCTTCCGCGGTGCGGGCGGCGTCGATTTGCAAGCGGACGTGCCCGACCGGGGAACCGTTTCGACGGTGCGACCTGCCCGTCGGGCCTCGGTGAGCGCCAGTGACACGGGCCGGATCATCGTCGATCTGTTCACCATTGCCGCAATCATACCGATCGGCGGGAAATGCCGTGCGCCTTGATGCGCGAGGCGAGCGTGGTCGGGCGCAGCCCGAGCAGTTCCGCGGCACCTCCGGGGCCGAACAGCCTGCCGCCGGAAAGCGCGAGCGCCGCCTCGATCTCCGCTCGATCGCGGGCATGCCGCTCGGTTTCCGTCAGGGGACGTTCCGCCGAGGCTGACCTCGTCACCGCAGGGCCGAGCGGAGGCGTAGGCTCGCCGTCCGGCAGGTCGAGGTGCAGGCGCCCGCGGCTCGAAAGGATCACGGCCCGTTCGATGACGTTCTCCAGCTCGCGCACGTTGCCGGGCCAGGGGTAACGGCGGAGCTGGCGCACGTCCCCTTGGCTCAGCCTGGGCTCGGGTAGTTTGAGGCGGCGCGCGGCATTCTTGAGGAAATGCTGGGCGATCGGCGCGATGTCGTCCGGCCGCTCGCGCAGGGGCTGCGCCTGCACGGGGAAGACGTTGAGGCGGAAGTAGAGATCCTCGCGGAAACGCCCACGGCGCACTTCCTCGCGCAGGTCCCGGTTGGTGGCGGCCACAAGCCTGACATCGACCGAGCGGGTCCGCGCCTCGCCGATCCGCTCGAACGAGCGTTCCTGAAGCACCCGCAGCAACTTGCCCTGAAGGTCGAGGGGGATCTCGCCGACCTCGTCAAGGAACAGCGTGCCGCCGTCGGCCAGCTCGAAGCGGCCCACACGGTCGCGAAAGGCGCCGGTGAAGGCGCCCTTGACGTGGCCGAAGAACTCGCTCTCGAACAGTTCTCGCGGGATCGCGGCGCAGTTCACGCGGACCAGTGGGCGATCGCAGCGGCGGCTGGCTTCGTGGATTGCTCCGGCGATCAGCTCTTTGCCGGTGCCGGACTCGCCGGTGATGAGCACCGTTGCCTCGGTGCCGGCCACAAGGTCGATCTGGCGCAACGTCGCTTCGGTGGCCGGCGAGCGGCCGATGATGGACTGGTAGTGGCGCTCGGCCCTGATCTCCTCCTTGAGGTAGGCGTTCTCCATTTCCAGGCGCTCGCGCAGGGTGTCGACTTCGGCAAGCGCGCTCTTCAGACGGATCTCGGCCTCCCGGCGCTGACTGATGTCACGAAACACGATCACGGCGCCGATCAATCGCCCGCGGTCACGGATCGGCGTCGAGGTGTACTCGACCGGAAATGCGGTGCCGTCGGCCCGCCAGAACACTTCACTGTCGACCTGGTGCACCGCCCCGTCGCGGAAGGCGTGATCCGCGACAAGACGCTGAACAAGGAATACGACGCCGCCCACATGCTGGCGCCGATGCCCATCGCCATTTCGCTGGGCATCGGCTCCAGCCCGCAGCCCTACACCATGCCGGCGGTGGAGAACGTCAACGGCCAGGCGATCACGCTTGCCGTGAAGCACAAGGACAACCGCGACCCCAGGAAATGGCAGGGCCTGAAGTTCGCCGTGCCCTTCGATTATTCCATGCACAACTACCTGCTGCGCTACTACCTCGCCGAGAACGGCATCGACCCGGACAAGGACGTGCAGATCCGCGCCGTGCCGCCGCCGGAAATGGTCGCCAACCTGCGCGCCGGCAACATCGACGGCTTCCTCGCCCCCGATCCGGTGAACCAGCGCGCCGTGTACGACAACGTCGGCTTCATCCACCTGCTGTCGAAGGAGATCTGGGACCGCCACCCCTGCTGCGCCTTCGGCTGCTCGCAAGCCTTCATCACGGAAACCCCGAACACCTACGCCGCCCTGCTGCGCGCCATCATCGAGGCGACCGCCTATGCGTCCAAGGCCGAGCACCGCAAGGAGATCGCCGCCCAGATCGCGCCGGCGAACTACCTCAACCAGCCGGTGACGGTGGTGGAACAGGTGCTCACCGGCACCTTCGCCGACGGCCTGGGCAAGGTGCAGAAGGTGCCCGACCGCGTCGACTTCGCCCCCTTCCCCTACGACTCCTTCGCCATCTGGATCCTGACCCAGATGAAACGCTGGGGTCAGCTCAAGGGCGACGTCGACTGGAAAACGGTGGCCGACAAGGTCTACCTCGCCACCGACGCCGCCCGCCTGATGAAGGAGGACGGGCAGACCCCGCCCGCGACCTCGATGAAGACCTTCGTGGTGATGGGCAAGACGTTCGACCCGACCAAGCCGCAGCAGTACCTCGACTCGTTCGCCATCAAGAAAGTCTGAACCGCCGCGATCGCCGCCGACCCGCCGCTGCACAGCCCGGGAAGGGACGTCCTTCCAATTATCGGTGTGCGCCGGTGCCCTACAGCTTCGGACCGAAAAGTGCGCGGCGGTTTTCGGACAAATCCGATGCGGCACAAGGATTCAGAGCATCGCACCGGATCCGATTGTGGGTTCGGTGCCCAAGCCCGCGAAGGACCAGGCCATGATCTCGTCGCTCCGCCTGCGCGCCGCTCTGGTGTCGCTGGTCCTTCTCGTCGTTTTGCTGGGCGCGTGGCAGCTCGCCGTCGGCGGCGTCGGCAAGACGCAGGCGATGGACCCGGACTACGCCGCGCTGATGGGACAGGCGGCCAACACCGGCAGGTCGGCGATGCCCGGCCCGCTCGACATCGGCGCCACCATCTGGGGCCACCTCAAGGACCCGTTCTACGACCACGGCCCCAATGACAAGGGCATCGGCATCCAGCTCGCCTATTCCGTCGCCCGCGTCGCGCTGGGCTACCTGCTGGCGATGATCGTCGCCATCCCGCTCGGCTTCCTGATCGGCATGTCGCCGCTGATGAACCGCGCCCTCGATCCCTTCATCCAGCTCCTCAAGCCGGTGTCGCCGCTGGCCTGGATGCCGCTCGCCCTTTACACCATCAAGGACTCCGGCAAGTCGGCGATCTTCGTGATCTTCATCTGCTCGATCTGGCCGATGCTCATCAACACCGCCTTCGGCGTCACCACGACCCGCAAGGAATGGCTCAACGTCGCCCGCACGCTGGAGGTCGGGCCCGTCCGGCGCGCCTTCACGGTGGTGCTGCCGGCCGCCGCGCCGACCATCCTGACCGGCATGCGCATCTCCATCGGCATCGCCTGGCTCGTCATCGTGGCGGCGGAAATGCTGGTCGGGGGCACCGGCATCGGCTACTTCGTGTGGAACGAGTGGAACAACCTGTCGATCATCAACGTGATCGTCTCCATCCTGGCGATCGGCCTCGTCGGCCTCGTTCTCGATCAGGTCCTGGCCACGGCGCAGCGCGCCGTGGCCTTTCCGGAGTAGCGCGCGCGATGTCGTCGGCGTCCCCGATCCCGCTCCGCAGACCGTCGCCCGACCAACCCGTGCCGGCCGGCCGGGTCGACGACAGGCTGATCTCCATCGAGGGCATCGCCCGGCGCTATCCCGCCCCCGGCGGCAAGACCACCACCATCTTCGCCGATCTCTGGCTCAAGGTCGGGCGCGGCGAGTTCGTCTGCACCATCGGCCATTCCGGCTGCGGCAAGACCACCGTGCTCAACATCCTCGCCGGGCTGGACAAGCCCAGCGCCGGCTCGGTGATCGTCGACAACCAAGCCATCAGCGGCCCAAGCCTCGACCGTGCCGTGATCTTCCAGGGCCACGCCCTGCTGCCGTGGCGCACCGTGCTCGGCAACGTCAGCTATGCCGTGACCTCGCGCTGGCGCAAGGCGTCCAAGGCCGAGGTCGCCGAACGCGCCCGCCGCGCCATCGCCACCGTCGGCCTCGCCGGCTCCGAGCACAAGCACCCGTCCGAACTCTCGGGCGGCATGAAGCAGCGCGTCGGCATCGCCCGCGCGCTCGCCATCGAGCCCAAGATCCTGCTGATGGACGAACCCTTCTCCGCGCTCGACGCGCTGACGCGCGGCACCCTGCAGGACGAGGTGCGCCGCATTTGCGTCGAGGCCGGGCAGACGGTGTTCATGATCACCCACGACGTCGACGAGGCGATCTACCTCGCCGACAAGATCGTGCTGATGACCAACGGTCCCGGCGCCAGGGTGGCAGAGATCGTGGAGAACCCGCTCAGCCGCGACCGCACCCAGCTCCACCACGCGCCCGGCTACTACGCCCTGCGCAACCACCTGATGGACTTCCTGGTGACGCGATCAAAGACGCTGCGCGATCAGGGCATGCCGGACGGCTACGATCCGCGTCACCCGCCCCTGGTGCGTCCGGCGCTGAGCAAGGAAGATGCAGCCTCGATCGCAGCCGTGCAGCCGGACGTGCGACGGGCATAGCTCACATCGCCCGCCGCGAACGGCGGCTGCGATCAAGCAATCCCGACCTTCAAACCGTCACCGCGTCGAATCGAGCGGAGGCGCCCTTCCAGATGGAGACAAACGATGAAGCGCGAAGAGCTCACCGAGAAGCTGCTCGATATCAAGCGGGAAAAGGGCTGGAGTTGGAAGCACATCACGGGCGAGATCGGCGGCATGTCGGAAGTGCTCGTCGTCGGCGCCCTGCTTGGCCAGATGAAGCTGACCAAGCCGGTGGCGGAGAAGGCGGCCGAGCTGTTCGGCTTGAGCGAGGTCGAGAAACGCATGCTGAACGAAGTGCCGATGCGCGGCATGCCCATGCCGCCGACCGATCCGCTGATCTACCGCTTGTACGAGCTCGTCATGATCAACGGTCCGGCCTGGAAGGCGCTGATCGAGGAAGAGTTCGGCGACGGCATCATGTCGGCGATCGACTTCGAGATGGTGCTGGAGCGGCTGCCCGACCCCAAGGGGGATCGCGTCAAGATCGGCATGTCCGGCAAGTTCCTGCCCTACAAGTACTACGGCGCCACGGGCAACCACGCCCAGCTCGGCTACAAGGAAGAGTGAAGCGACAGCGCCGGACTGTTCATCCCGGGCCAGCTTACGCGATGCGCGCGTTCCGATCGCATTCGATGGCCGCACCGTTTCGACGTGCGCATCGCATTCGTTCGAAGCTCCCGCCACGCATGCCGTCGGGATGAGGAGGACGATCCGAAGGCAGGCACAAAAAGGTCCTGTATCATTTTCGCAGGGATGAATTATTGTGCTTCATCTCTGCGCGATGAGCTTCGGCCGGGCCATCGATGCGGGAATGCTTTCAACCATTGGCAACGAGCGAGAGCTTCGGCTACAGCAGCGCATCGATGCTGCCGATCGCGCGATCCCGGGCCGTTCGCAAGGCGCGAAAGGCATTGGCGAGGACCTCGTCTTCGGCGCGCATCACCTCGGTGCAGGCGGCGGAAAGGTCGCGAAAGCCGAGCATGTGTGCTCCGGCGACGGTGGAATGGGCACTACTTTGGCAGGTTGGCATTGACGGCGTCGGCCAGGAGCTTTTCACAATGC
>CALMGA010000137.1 GCA_937863205.1 uncultured Beijerinckiaceae bacterium
AGGCTGCCACGTCGGCAAGGCCGGCGCGGGTCGACAGCGCGTTGATGCGCAGCGCCCGGGCCGGTCCGCCGGAGGTCGGCCGGGCGAGATGCTCCAGCGCGGTGGCGCGGGCGCCGTCCTTGTCGGCGGGCGCCACCGCGTCCTCCAGGTCGAGGATCGTCACGTCGGCGCCGACCTCGCGCGCCTTGGCGAAGCGTTCGGGCCGGGTCGCTGGGGTGAACAGCCAGGAGCGTGAGGGGCGTATCTTCGGGTCGGCGCTCATTGGTGCGCTCCGTTGGCTGCAGGATGAAGGGCCGCGGCGTCCTGCCGCCGGATCCAGGTCGCGATCTCCGGCCAGGTGTCGCCGACCGTGCGGTGCGACATGAACAGGCCGACGTGGCCGCCCGGCACGGTTCGCTGCTCGATCCGCTCGCGCGGCGTGCCGAAGCGGGGCGCGGCGTCGTGAACCTGCGCCGGCGGGGTGATGTCGTCGTCGTGGCCGGCCAGCAGGAACACTGGGCAGGCGATGTCGCCGAGCGATAGCGTCCGGCCGAGGCCGTTGAAGGTACCGGCGCACAGGCGGTTGTCGCGGAACAGCTCGGACACGACCTGGAGGTACCAGCGCCCGGGCAGGTCGATGGGGTGCTCGAACCAGCCGGCGAAGCGTTCCAGACGCTCGCGGAAGTCGGGCTCGCCGGCGTGCTCGTAGAGATGGACATAGCGCTCGACGTACTGCTCGAACGGGTGCATCGCCTTGAAGCCCTGCAGCATGAAGGCGCCCTTCAGCCGCCCGCCGCCCAGCGTGACGAGGCTTTCGAAGAAGCCCTGCGGCAGCACGGCGAGCGACCGCTTGATGAAGCCGTTGCCGGCGTGGAGGTCGAGCGGCGCGCCGGCGAGCACCAGGCTCGCCACCTTGGCGGGGAAGCGCGCGGCGAGCATGGCGCAGGCCCAGCCGCCCTGGCACAGGCCGACGAGGTGGGCGCGGCCGCCGACCTCGTCGATGGCGACGTCAACCTCCGCGAGGTATTCGTCGATGCCGAAGCCCCGCGTCAGGTGGTCGGCGCTCTTCCAGTCCGTCAGGTACAGCGGACCGGCGGCATGGTGCTTGAGGCAGCCCATCAGGCTCTGGCGGGCATGGAAGTCGGCGATCACGGAGTCGTGGCCGGCGAAGGGGGCATGTACCAGGATCGGCAGGCCGCCGCCCTCGCCCGAATAGTCGCGCAACCGGAACGTCTTCAGTTCCAGCGCGACGCGGTTCGGGGTGGCGAAGGCCGTTGCCGGCCCGGTTTCCAGCCTGACGGCCTCGCTCAAGGCTTTCAGGCCGCGCAGGAGGGGCTGCGTCGACAAGGGATCTAAAGGGGCGAAATTGTCAGGCATCGCTCGTTTGCGTCCTGCGGTATGCCACATGGCAAGATATTGCGTCGAAACTTCTGCTGACCAATACCCTGATCGAACAATCTCAATACCTTTGAGGCATATCCGATTATCGACCTTCACCTTTGCTGGTCTCGTCGTGTAACGACCTTTGTTCAGCACTGCTCGTAGCTGCTGATGCTCGGTCAGCGTCATAGAAGCGAAGCACACGGCAGCCGTTCGAGTGGCCGGAACCAGGAGAGAGCTTTTGGAGCTTCGTCACATCCGGTACTTCGTAGCGGTCGCGGAGGAGCGGAACTTCACCCGCGCCGCAGCCAGGCTCGGCATCGGGCAGCCACCACTCAGCCGACAGATCGGAGACCTCGAAGCCGAACTCGGTGCCGCCCTGTTCCGCCGGACGCCGCAAGGGGCGGAGCCGACCGCTGCGGGCCAAGCATTCCTGCCGGAGGCACGCGGCATTCTCGCCGCCGCCGATCGCGCCGCCAAGACGGCGCAGAAAGCCGCGCGTGGTGAGCAGGGCGGCTGCGCCTCGGCTTCACGGGATCGGCTCCCTACAACCCGCTTGTGACCCGGGTAGTGCGCGAGTTCCGGCAAGCTTACGCCGATGTTCTTGTGGAGATGTTCGAAGCCAACACCGCCATACTGCTTGACTTTCTGAACGAAGGCGTAATCGACGCCGCCTTCCTCCGCCCCGGACCGGCCGACCGGCACAGGCCACAGCTCCTTTCCATCGGCGACGAGCCGCTCGTCGCCGTGCTGCCGGCCTCGCATCGCCACGCCGCCGCGGCGCAACTCGACCTGGGCGGACTGGCGCCGGATCCCCTGATCCTGTTCCCGCGAGCGGTTGGACCCAACCTTTACGACCTGATCGTAGCGGCATGCCGGGACGCGGGCTTCGACCCCTTGTTCGGTCAGGAAGCGCCGCAGATCGGCTCCGTGGTCAATTTCGTGGCCGCCGGCTTCGGCATCTCGATCGTGCCGGCAGCGATCCGGCAGATCAAGGTTGAGAGCGTCATCTACGTGCCGCTGGGCGAGGGAACGCCGCGCGCCAATCTTTCGCTGGCATGGCGGCCCGACGAACGTTCGCCCGTCGTCCTCAATCTTGTGACGTCTGCGCGCCGGAGCCTGTTCGAGCAGCCGTGAGGGCCCTGAGCGAAACATGTGTCTCGGCGTGGGGTCTGGACGCCGATAGGCGCCGGGGTCACGTTGCAAACCACTGACGTCGCGAGACATGAGCATCATTTGTGGGGTCACGTCATCGCGCCGAATCACAGTCCGAGCCCCTCGCCGGGCTGTTCGAGACCGACAAGGCCAAGCGCATCGCCAAACCGAGCGCGTCGGCGGCGAGGTAGACGCAAAGTCACCTTCCCTCATCGACGACTCGGCAGCTGGAGCTCGGGACATGGACTGGCATCGCCACGACCGGACCAGGAAGCGCCTTGGCGCCGGCTTCTGGCTTGCTGCCGCGCTGCTCTACTTGGGAAGCGAGCTGGCCGCAGCGTCCGTGTTTTCGCCGCACTACAATTATGCGCGCAATTACATCAGCGACCTCGGCGTCACGGTCTGCGGGACGATCTATGAGGGCCGCGCGATCTGTTCACCGTTTCACGGGCTCATGAACGGCGATTTCATCGTTCAGGGCCTGCTCTTCCCCGCCGCCGCCATCACCGTGTCTCGGTCGATCCCAACCGCAACGAGGCTCGCCTTCATCGCCGTTGCCGTCCTGGATGGCGTCGGTAATGTGTTGCTCGGGTCCTTTCCGGAAAACATGCCCGGACAGTTCACCGGCGCGTTGAGCGACCATGTCCTCGGGGCGTTGCTGGCGATCGTTTGCGGCAACGGGACCGCCCTGATGTCAACCTCGATCTTCCGGAACCTTGGATTACCCCGGATTCATCGGTGCGCGAGCATGCTCCTTCCACTCACGGCTGCCGTGTCGCTTGCGATGTTGATCGGAGCGCGCAGGTCGGGAACCATGAACGTCTTGCCCGACGCGGTTTGGGAAAGGACCAGCGTCTACGCGATCACCGGTTGGGAAGCGCTGACTGCTTTCTGCCTGTTGGGCGAGGCGCGTAGCCGGTAGCCCGTAGAACTCGCCTCGCGAACTCTCGCCGTGGCGGCATCGAAAAGCAGGACGAGTGGCGTGGAAGTCCGCGGTGGTGTCGTGGCACCCTGGCGAGGCCAGGTCTTTCCAGCCCTGACATCCGTGCTACGCGTCTGAGGACGACGACGAAGAGGTCGACGCGCGACAGGCAGCGGCTTCGGTGGGGCACTCGACTGAAAGCGATCAAGCCGTTCCTGATCGGGTCAGGCTGTTCGTATCGCGCGCGCTTCGAATCTCATAGGGCCCTTGCTGAAAGGAGACGGTCTGATGTCCTTGGCCTCCCGATCCACGTCGGACCGCATCCGCACCGGCATGCGCCTGATCCTCGCGGCGTTCTACTTGGCTGCCGGCATCTTCCATCTTCGCATGACGGACACCTTCGCTGCCATTGTTCCGTCCTGGGTGCCCGACCCGCACCTCGTCGTACTCGCCACGGGTTGCTGCGAACTCGCGGGCGCCCTCGCCCTGCCGGCCCCCCGCCTGCGCCGGCCCGCCGGGATCATGCTGGCGCTCTACGCGGTGTGCGTCTTCCCGGCCAACATCAACCAGGCGGTCAATCACATCGCGATCAACGGGCGGGTGTTCGGCTGGAGCTATCACGTGCCGCGACTAGCCGCGCAACCCGTGCTGATCTGGTGGACCCTGTTCTGCTGCGGGATTGTGGACTGGCCATTCGACAGCTTGCGCCATGAACAGAGGCGGGTGGGGCAAGCTTGAT
>CALMGA010000138.1:0-510 GCA_937863205.1 uncultured Beijerinckiaceae bacterium
GCCGATCACCAGGCCCTGCACGCCCTCCATCTCCGCCGACAGGATCAGCAGCATGCGATCGAGGTAGTGCGACTGGATCCAGCTCTTCAGGAACTTCGTCGGCACGCTGAGCTGCGCCACCCCGCCGACGATGCAGTCGATCTCGAGGCGGCCGAACCAGGAGGTGAACACCTCCTCGCCGAGCTCGGCGCGCAGGCGACGCGACACGCGATCCCAGGACTCGCCCAGGCCGGCCTTGAGGCCGTGGGCGGCGGCGTGCACATCGATCTGCGGCTTCGACATTGATGCTTCTCTACGCTTCGTGCACGGAACTCACGCCGCATCCGTGACCGGACGCGACGACACTGGATGGGCAGTCTGGCCAGCAGGCGCGAGGGGCGAAGATGGCAGGCCGAAGTAAACAAGCTTCATCGGGCCATCGCGCGCCGCGGGGCGCGCGGCAGGGCCCGCATCGCCCTTCGGACGCTGCCGCGTAGGCTGCGCCGCGACGGTTCTGCTGCTGCGCTCGCG
>CALMGA010000138.1:520-2615 GCA_937863205.1 uncultured Beijerinckiaceae bacterium
CGCGCATCGTCCCCTTCACGCTCCGCCGCCCCGCATCCGGCCTTCCGGCAGGCTCCCGCGAGCCAGGGCCGACCTGCCGGACAAACCCCGCGCCGCACCGGCCCGGCCCGCGGCGCATCCGAGAAAGCGCAGCGACCGGAACGGCTTACGCGGCATCGCCGCCCATTCGGCAAAACGTTAAAAAAGGGTAACACGGGTGATCCGGGGAGCAAGCGCCCCCGCCCGAACGGGGTGGGCCGCAGCCCTTCCCGTCGGCGCCGGCCGGCCTCGAAACCGGCCCCCCTCGGCGTAAGTCGCTGATTCAGCGAGGAGCGCTTGCGGGATGACGAGGCGCCATCCCGCCCTTGTGTGAATCGGGGGAATCCCGGCGCCGCGGCCCCCGCCATCGCCCGGCACGGTTAACAAACCGCGCTTACCTCGTAAGCGACTGTTTACGTTTCATTTTCTTTGACTCCGTCGCGATCGCCCATGGCGAACCGGCGAGGGAGGCGGGCGACGGTCGCATGCAACGCAAAAGGCCCGGCGTGCGCCGGGCCTTCGCGAACGTTGCGGCAGGGGAAACGTCAGCCCTGGAGGGCGCGGACCCGCTTGGTCAGGCGCGACACCTTCCGCGAGGCGGTGTTCTTGTGCACGATGCCCTTCTGCGCGGCGCGCATCAGCAGCGGCGCGGCGACGTCGAGTGCGGCCGTGGCGGCGGACTGGCTGCCGGAGGCGATCGCCTCCTCGACCTTGCGCAGGAAGGTGCGCATCTGACTGCGGCGCGAGCGATTGATGGCGGTGCGCCGCTCGATCTTGCGGACGGCCTTCTTGGCCGACGATGTGTTCGCCATTGCGGACCCGGAACCTCAGCGCTCAGTGCTTACAGGGATGGCTTGCAGGACTGCGGTGAGCGACGAGGCCGAAGCCAAAGCGAACGCACCGCACGGCCGCAGGGCGGCCGTCAGCCCGGCCGCTTATGGCAAAAGCCCCCGCGGGCGTCAATCGCTCAGCCCGCGTCCCTGCTCCGCGATCAGGATCAGCGTGGCGAGCGGCGGCAGGGTGAGCACGATCGACTGCGCCTCGCCGTGCGCCGGCACCTCCTCGCTGTGCACACCGCCGTAGTTGCCGACGTTGGAGCCGTCGTAGCCGGAGGCATCGGTGTTCACCGCCTCGCGGTAGAAGCCCGGCAGCGGCACGCCGATGCGGTACGAGGTGCGCGGCACCGGCGTGAAGTTGCACACCGCCACGGCGACGCCGCCCGCGATGCCGAAGCGGGCGAAGGCGAAGACGCTGTTGGCGCTGTCGTCGCCGATCAGCCAGCGGAAGCCCTGCGCCTCGCAGTCGCGCTCGTGCAGGGCCGGGTTGTTGCGATAAGCCCAGTTGAGGTCGCGCACGAGGGCCTGGATGCCCTTGTGGCGGGGATTGTCGAGGAGGTGCCAGTCGAGCGAGCGGTCGTGGTTCCATTCCCGCTCCTGGGCGAACTCGCAGCCCATGAACAGGAGCTTCTTGCCGGGGTGAGCGAACATGAAGCCGAGATAGGCGCGCAGGTTGGCGAAGCGCTGCCAGTCGTCGCCGGGCATGCGGGCGATCAGCGAGCCCTTGCCGTGCACCACCTCGTCGTGGCTGATCGGCAGGATGAAGTTCTCGCTGAAGGCGTAGACCAGCCCGAAGGTCAAGCCGCTGTGGTTGTGGCTGCGGTACACCGGGTCCTGCCCGACATAGTGCAGCGTGTCGTGCATCCAGCCCATGTTCCACTTGAAGCCGAAGCCCAAGCCTCCGTCGTAGGTCGGCTTGGAGACGCCCGGCCATGAGGTCGACTCCTCGGCCACCGTCATCACGCCCGGCGCGGCGCGATAGGCCACCTCGTTCATCTTGCGCAGGAAGTCGATCGCCTCGAGGTTCTCGTTGCCGCCGTAGCGGTTCGGCACCCACTCGTCCGCCTTGCGGGAGTAGTCGAGGTAGAGCATCGAGGCGACCGCGTCCACGCGCAGGCCGTCGAGATGGTACTGGTCGAGCCAGAAGCGGGCGTTGGCGATGAGGAACGCCTGCACCTCCTGCCGGCCGTAGTTGTAGATGTAGGTGCCCCAGTCCTGGTGGAAGCCCTGGCGCGGGTCGG
>CALMGA010000139.1:0-1225 GCA_937863205.1 uncultured Beijerinckiaceae bacterium
CTCTATGTCGGTGGGCGTCGAGGGTATGGCCCCAGCCGTACATGACGTAAACACCTGTGCTCACGTCAGGAAGCGGCTGATCGGTGAGGTAGCGGTCGGCGCCGATCGTGACCCCACCAAATCCGCAGATTCGCTCTGACTCAAAGGCACTTACATCCACAACAGACAGTCTCACGTGTTTGACGCCAAACCACAATCTATGTGGCGACGAGTACTGCGTTACACCTTAAAAGCCCAAACCCGGAAGGCGTTCAGCTGGTGCGGTCCGAAGGAGTTGATGAGCGGCACGTCGGCGGCATCGCGGCCGCGGGCGACGACGATGCGGCCAATGCGCGGGATGTTGTTACGAGGATCGAAACTTCGCCATGCACCGTCGAGATACACCTCGATCCAGGCAGAATAGTCCATTGGATCGACAACCGGCACGCCGATGTCACCGAGGTAGCCGTTAACGTAGCGTGTTGGCATGTTCATGCAGCGGCATAGGGCGATGGCGAGATGCGCGAAGTCGCGGCAGACGCCGATGCGCCCTTGATAGACGTCGTAGGCGGAACGCCATGAACTGGCGTTCTGGTAGTTGAACGTGATGTGGCGATGGGCGAAGTCGCATATTGCCTGGGCGCGGGACCAACCTGGCGCGACGGCGCCGAAGAGGTCCCAGGCGATCTGGCTGAGCTTGTCAGTTTCGCAGTAGCGGCTGCCCATCATGAAGATGAGGCACTCGTCGGGCAGGTCCGCGACCGGCGTCTCCGCAGCGTCGATGACGATGGGATCATGTTCGCCGCTGTCGGCAACGATGCCGTCACCCCAAAGCTGCAGGTCGCCAGCCGGCGCGGTGAAGCGGCAGCAGCTATTGCCGTAGACATCGCGGTAGGTCGTCGTCGACACCGCGGGGATGATGTGACTGCTGAACGTGGCGGCGGCATCGGCCGCCATGCGCTCGTCTCGTACCGTCAGCATGGTGACCATCGGCGTCGGTGCCAGGCAGTTGACCGTGATGTCGTAGCCGTACCGGATCTGCATGAACCTGTTTCCGCCTCGCACAGTCAGGCCCTCATCGATAGGCCGAACATATGATTGCACCGCCCCGAACTGGATCAAACCGCCACAAAGCACCCTGTCTGGCCGTTCCCCACATGCGGAAGAACCCCTATTCGGCGCCGATTGCACTCGGCTCAGCCGACGCCTGTTTAACAGATGCGGCTACGAGGAAGGCCGCCGATGA
>CALMGA010000139.1:1235-4705 GCA_937863205.1 uncultured Beijerinckiaceae bacterium
TGAGTGGCGGTCGCGGAAGCAAGCTTCAAGGCCGAGGATTCGCAAATTACTTCTTCTTTCCAATGTCGACGCTTTGCGTTTTGCCGCCAGGAGGATTGGCGGCAATGGTCTTTGCTTTCTCTTTCTTGGGCTTCTTTGCTTCCTTGTTGCCTTTTTGCTGTCCCTTCGCCATCTCGGCTCTCCTGTTTGGTTCGCAGTCTGCTGATTGTATGCAAGCTATATCGAAGTTAGCGTCGACTCCGATGCAATGCGCTCCCCGGCGGAGGACTTAAGACGATATGTGTATTGACCATCTTGGCTCTGCGGCAGAAGCCTGATGATGTCATAGAGGCCATCAGGGCTCGGTTTTTGTATCGAAGTCTCCGAAAGAAGCTTGACACGTTGATTGAGGCTGAATTTATGCGACATGGTTCTCACATTCGATAAAGGCACACGCTGCATCGAGGAGAGCACGACTCTCCTGAAAGCCAGCGCGCTTGACGCACGCGAGGAAATCAAGCGTTGGCCGCAAACGACTACCACGCCTCACTCGCAAGGTCAGCCCGCGCGACCATGTCTGGCTAAGCTCGCTGCCGATCAGCCGTTCCCTCAATCGATGAGGCGCCCAGACGAAATGGGGCGAGGGCGAGTGCAAAGTCCGAATCCGCCGATCTTCATGCAGCGGATGAAAGGCTGCCATTCAGTTCGATGAAGCCGAGGAGTGGACTTCGTGCTTCAAACCGTGCCGCGCCGGCCAACATTCTTCTTGTGTTGCGGGCTGGCTTGCCATGGAAGCATTGCTTCGGTCTGCGTTGCAGCATAGGAGCTAAGCGAGTTGATGTCAGCTTGATCCGCGTCGGAACCGCTGACGTGTTGGCTTCATTCGAACCTCTCCCAGCCAGCGCGGGATACGCCTGTATGAAACATCACGGATCGGTATTGCAGTCAGCATCGCGAACAGGAAACGAGGAGTTAAGTTGCATGGTAGCCAATACTCCTAAGTACAAGCTGACCACTGGCGTCGTCGCAGGCATCGGCGCGGATTACATCAGAACCGTAACTGTCGTGACAACGAACGTGATCGACAAATTTGGGATGGTCGTGGATCGGGAGGGCCTACACGCGATCCGCGCCGAAGTCGAAAGAATGCAGCAAGGCACGAATTCTCCGCACACAATCGTCTTCGTCCGTGAAGGTTCTATCTGATAATCACCAGACCCAAAGGCCAAGATCGTTGCTGACCCCATCCACATCGCCTGGATCGCCGTTGGCGAGATTGAAGATGATGTGGCCTGGCCTGAGAACGAGCGTGAAGACCTGGCGGCAGCTGTCACGGGCAAGAAGGGTAGTGTCGCCAGCAGTCGCGATACCGCCGACCTGCCGCTCGCCAGTTTATGCGGCCCTCACCGGCGCAACGTTTTTCGTGCATGGGCTACTTTCGTGCATGGGTTACGAGCTTTGATGCTGGAGACACGCCGTGTTCAGAGATCGTCGATCGCTTTCGCACCATATCTCCTCTTTGGTGTGCCCATGACGTTTGCGAACTATGATGATTTGAGATAGGCGTCCCGGCAAGATCAGTTCCGCAGGAAGTTCGCGTCAATCTAAGGACGGCATCATGGATTGGCCTATGGCGACGGTAGTCATCGTGATCTCGATATGCAGCCTCACCGGCTGGATTGTCTTTCGATACTCAAAACGGTAGCGCGCCGCACCACTGTGCTGTTCAATCGCTTTTGAGTGCCACACCTCGAGGCGTTTGCAAATCGACCTTCCTGAGATAGGCAGATCAGACCAACTTAACTCCTTGCCCTGCCATGCGCGGTGCAACCAACATGGAGCGATCCTTGCGCCGCCTTGCCTGCCTATGCCTGTTCGCCTGCGCTCTCGATGCCTCGCAAGGTGTCGCCCAAGTCGATAAGTTCCAGCTCTCGGAAGCGGAGAAAGCGGCTTGCACCCCGGATGCGGAAAGGTTTTGTTCCGGCGCCTATCCCGATGAAGACAAGCTCTTGTCGTGCATGAAGGCGAAACGCAAGGCGCTGACCTCGGAGTGTCGCGTTGCTTTCGACACGGGTTTGAAAAAGCGCGGGCTTAATTAACTGATCGTCCGATCTTCTTTAACGCCCGCTTGAAATCCTCCTCACCGAGATTGACCCCGTGCTGGCGCACGAGCGCCTCGTAGCTGCCCATTTTTTTTATCGGGCGTGGCGGTCATGTAGATCGGCAGAGGGGTTCGATGCCAATCGCCGTCGGAAGCACATCCGTAGCGGCTGATGTCACGAATATCGAATGGGTCGCTCCACTCGACCATTCACGCCGACGCGCAATGGTGCCCACCACCAGCGCTATCGGATCCTTCTGCCGGGCAAAGACGTGCTCGACGGCCGCGCGCACCCTGGACCGCCGGCCGTAGCCGCGGGCGACGTACGCCGGAATCGGCTTGAGGGTCCGCGGCCTGCCTAGTGCGCTCGCGCGGTTGCGGCGCGGCTTGGCCGAGACATGAAGGGCTGGGGCTCGATCCGGCGCGCAAGAAGACAGCGATCGGTACTCGGAAGCGGATGCTCCATAGATGCCGGTCCGGTTCCAACCGCTCTGGACCAAGAAGCAGCCGTTCGGCACTGTGCCCAAGCCGGTCACTGCCGATGTCAAGATCAGCGCCCGAAAGCAGAGATCGCCCGACAAGCGGCGGCCTATGTCCGGCAGCGCCAATGGCCTGTGCGCCGATCCAGACTTCAAATACAGCCTTCTCGCCTGCATGTTCTTTTGGAAGCGCATCAGCAACGGCCTGCCAGGAGCCGACTTCGTGTATCTTCTACCAACGCGCGTTGAGTGGGACTCACGGGCTTCCACAGAGGCGGCTGATCTGATTCGATGGGGTGAACCGGAGAGTTTGCCGTGTCCGCCGCCGTGCCGCTTCGCTCCGACTTCAGCGCCGACGACCTGCGTCGGCGGGCCAAGGCCAGCCGCGATGCCGGCCAGATCCGGCGCCTGCTCGCGCTGGCTGTGATCTACGATGGCGGCCGCCGCACGCAGGCGGCGCGGACCGGCGCAGTGGGCTTGCAGACGGTGCGCGCCTCAAGTGCTGGCCTTCAACGCCGAAGGGCCGGCGGGGCTGGTCGACGGCAAGGCGCCCGGACAACGGCCCAAGCTCGACGACGCGCAGCGCCGGGCGTTGGCCGAGGCGGTGGAGCAAGGCCCCGATCCGGAGCGCGACGGCGTGGTGCGCTGGCGGCGCAAGGACCTGGCGGCGTGGCTCCACACCCGCTTCCGCGTCAGCCTGGACGAGACCACGGTGGGGCGTGAGCTGAAGAAGCTCGGCTTTGCCAGGATGTCGGCACGGCCCCGACACTATGCTCAGGATCCGGCGGCGCTGCTGGCGTTCAAAAAAGGAGTTGCCCGCCGCGGTGGACGCGATCCGCGCCACGCTGAAGCCCGGCACGGCGATCGAGCTATGGTGGGCCGATGAGGCGCGCGTCGGCCAGAAGAACACG
>CALMGA010000140.1 GCA_937863205.1 uncultured Beijerinckiaceae bacterium
GGTCCGACGCTCTAACTCTCTGTAGGTGCATCAGCTTTTCCGAAAACCGCTGCGCACTTTTCGGGCCGATGCTCAAAGCCTCATCGGCCATCGCGGCGCAACCGCGAGCGCGACCGAACCTCACGACGGCCGGGACGCCTCAGGCGGCTTTTCCGGCCGTTTCCTTTTCGCGGCTCGACGGCTGGCTCGCGGCCGGCGTCAGTGGCTCGCGATGCAGCACGTGGTCGAGGCGACGGCGCTCGAACAGCACGATCACGACCACCGCGAAGGCGAGCGGAACGAGGAAGTAGAACAGCCGGAACACCAGGATCGCCGCGAGCACCTTCGGCTTGGCCATGCCCGGCAGGGCGTTGATGAAGAGAAGCTCGAACACCCCGGCGCCGCCCGGCGCGTTGGAGGCGAGCGCGGCGGTGAACGAGCCGAGAAAGATCGCGAGCACGACGAAGAAGCCGGGATTGCCGATCTCGGGCAAGGCGAAATAAATGATGCCGGCCGCCGCCAGCAGCTCGAGCGGCGCCGTCAGGAACTGCCGCAGCACGATCGCCGGCCGGGGATACACCAGACGGAAGCCGCGGACCACCAGCGGCTTCAGGCGTAGCGCGGAGGCCAGCACGTAGAGCGCGACGGTTGCCAGGCAGGCGATCCCGATCGTCCGCGAGGCGGTGGCGTCGGTCAAGGCGTGCGGCAGCAGGCCGGCGATGCGCCGCAGTTCGCCGGGCTCGAGCAGCAGCACGACGCCGGCGAGCAGCAGCGTGCCGAGCAGGAAGGTGACCGAGCAGAGCGCCACCAGTACGCCGACCTGCGTCGCGCTCAAGCCCTGGGTCGAGTAGGCGCGATAGCGGATCACCGCGCCCGACAGCACCGACGCGCCCACCGTGTGCGACAGGGCGTAGGTGGTGAAGGAGGTCGTGGCGACGAACGCCAGCGGGACATGGCTGACGCCGAGATGCAGCAGGGCGATGCGGTCGTAGTAGGCGAGCGCGGCATAGGCCAGCAGCGCCGACGCGAGCGCGAGCGCGTAGCGGCCGGGCGTGATCGCGGAGAACTGCAGCAGGACGCCGGAAGCGACGCTCTCGCCGCGGAACTCGCGCACGAGCAGCGTGATGCTGACCACCACGGCAACCAGGCCGATCGCCGGCCAGAGAAGGTCGAGAGTGCGCCGCATCGATCCCCGCACGCCGCCGGCGGCCTCGCGGTCGGGATACCCGCGCGGCCAGGTCGGCATCGCTCCGCCGGCGACCCTTGCCCAGGCCCTTGTTGGTATTGTGGCGCCGCAGCGAACAAAGAACGGGCCAGCGCCGGCAAGGCCGCACCATGCCCGGCGTGCGCTGCTGCAGGCGTCCCTGCCGGCCCCGACCGCCCGCCTGCGGGATGGCGACTGACCCGCCGGCGCCGGGGGATTCGAGCGGGTCGCCAGGCAGGCTCGCGTTGCTCAAGCCAACGCTTCACCCGCTCGTCACCCCCGTGCATGGCGCCCTCGCCGCGAAACGGCGGGGCGTTTTCGCGGAGGCTGCTTACGCCTGGATGGCGCGCAGGCCGATCGTCCCGTCCTTCATCGCGGCCGGTGCCGGGAACTCGGCGCGATCGGTCGCCTTCTCGCGCCCTTCCAGGCCCTGCACCTTGGCGAGCTCCGCCTGCGCCGCCTCCAGCTGGTCCTTGGCATCGCTGAGCTGGTCCTTCAGCTCGGCCGCCGAGTGCAGCAGGTTCTCGCGCCGCGTCCGCGCCGCCCGCGCATAGGTGGGATAGGCGAAATGGGCGAGGTCGGTGATGCCCGAGCGCTGTTCCTCGGTGGCGATCTCGCGGTCGAGGTCGCCGGCGATGCGGAGGAACTCCGTCACCATCGTCTCGATCTGCAGCACGCGCCGCCGTTTCTCGTCTGCCTGGAACCGTCTCAGGCGCAACTGTGTATCTCGCGATTTCATACGCAACTCCGCGACGGCAGGCTGAGCCAAACCTTTGGTTTGAAGGCAATTTCCGCGAGACAGCAGGATCGTGCCAGGGGGAGATTGCTGCTTTGTTACCGTTGCCGCCCTTGCCGGCCGCCGGACGGGTTCGGCAAAACGGCTCGGCATCCCGCGGCCGCAACCTGCGGCACGCCGCGTTATGGAGCCGGCCGCGATGCCTTGGCTTCCGGTGCCGCGTCGGATTGTCCGAGAAGCGCCGCCTCGCTTCTCGGTCCGGCGCTCCAGCCGATTGCAAGCTGGCCATGCGGGAGCGCCATGTCATA
Source organism: uncultured Beijerinckiaceae bacterium (assembly GCA_937863205.1). The sequence continues at coordinate 2,228 of CALMGA010000140.1, forward strand.
ATGATCTCGGCGCTGATTCGAGCGACCGCGCGAAAACCGTTCGAGGGCGTTCACGCCGCGCCCGTTCGGTGGACGCTGCTCCACCCGCGTCGCTCCAACCGCGATCGGATCCGGCCGCGCCTCCGTCGGCATGGCGGCATCCGCTCGTCTCGCCATCCCACCGGCAATCGCGTGCGCGTCCATACCTGCGTCCCCAGTCCCACGCTCCGGCGCCTGATGCCCCTTCGGAACGCTGCGACACCACTCTCCGACAGGCGGTTTCTTCCCGCCTGCCTCCCGGCCGTTAAAGCGGTTTTTACCAATGCGCGTTAATGATGATGAAGAGGGGGATGCGGCCGGCTCGTCCGAACCGCGGCATCCGGACGACGGGCACGCGGCCGGGGGGCCCGGGCGTCGGCCGCTGCGCCCCACGATGAGCGAATCCGCTGGCCGATACCGGCAGGCAGGGGGTGGGACATGCGCGTTCTTTTGATCGAGGATGACAGCGCCACCGCGCAGTCGATCGAGCTGATGCTCAAGTCCGAGAACTTCAACGTCTACACGACCGACCTTGGCGAGGAGGGCATCGACCTCGGCAAGCTCTACGACTACGACATCATCCTCCTCGACCTGAACCTCCCCGACATGTCGGGCTACGAGGTGCTGCGCACGTTGCGCGTCGCCAAGGTGAAGACGCCGATCCTCATTCTGTCCGGCCTCGCCGGCATCGAGGACAAGGTGAAGGGCCTGGGCTTCGGTGCCGACGACTACCTGACCAAGCCGTTCCACAAGGACGAGATGGTGGCGCGCATCCACGCCATCGTGCGCCGCTCGAAGGGCCACGCCCAGTCGGTGATCACCACCGGCGACC
>CALMGA010000141.1 GCA_937863205.1 uncultured Beijerinckiaceae bacterium
GCCTTGGCCGATGGGTCGGACGCCGCCTGGATCGGTGGGCGAGGCGATGACGGCCCGGTCGCGCGGGGCGCCCGCAAGGCGCCAGTGCGAGGCGATGCGTCGCCAAACAGGTTCGCTGGCGCCGTTGGCTTGGAGCCAGAGACAGGCTCAGCCGGTTTGCCCGACACGACCTGACGATCTGACCAACTCGGCATGGCGCAGCTCCAGAGCGTCGACCTTGGCCTGCATGACCGCGCACATGTCCCGCACGAGATCGGCATGCCGCAATATGCTGTCGACGCCAAGCATCGAAGCAGCCACCTGCTGATAGCTGAGGCGCTGCTTTGCGCGCGCGATCATCGCCAGGGAATGATCAAACTCTCGAACGCCGACCATGCGTCCTACACTTCGTGGATGCCGAACAGTTGATGAAGATCAGCATACCGCAATGACTTCGGCAAATGTTAATGATAGGAACGCTGCGGATATCAGTCTTACCGCAAATGATGGAAAAGCGCGACTGTCGGCGATGATCGCGGCAAGATCTGACGCAACTGCTCGATTTCCATTCCACTTGCCTAGGCCGGGTGGCAAGTGATGCACGACGATGCCGAATTCGCCGACCAATCTTGCCGTCCGCGCTTCCACGGCCGTACGCGCGACCCATTGGAGCCACCATCGGCGGCGATGCTCAGCCGCGCGGCAAGGGGATGACGACCCGGCCCGGCTCCTGTTACCATCGGCGGAGGAGCCGCGCCGCGAAGGTTATCGTGCCGGCGTCCATGCCAAGGCTGATTCATCGGAACGGCCAGCCCTTCCCTGGGCACGTCAGGACCCCTTGAGCTGATTGATGAAGGCGCCGGTGATCGAACCGGCGTAAACGCCGAGCAAACAAAGCAGGAGCGAGGCGACGATGTTTGCGGAAGCACGGGTGAAGTCGCCGTCCCTGGCGAGCGCCAGCGTTTGCAGGCTGAACGAGGAGAAGGTCGTGTAGCCGCCGCAGATCCCCACCATGAAGAACTGGCGGAAATCGGGTGTCACGAGGAAGCGTCCATTCGGCCCGGTGAGCATCGCGAAGAGGCCGATGAGGAAGCATCCCGTCACGTTCGCGGTCAGCGTGCCCCAAGGAAACACCTCGCTGGTGCTGCGCGCGACGGCGCTCGAAACGGCATAGCGCGCCATCGATCCCAGGCCGCCGCCCAGCATGATGTAAAGATAGGTCAGCATCGCCGGTGTTCGTCTCCGCAAGTCGTCGTCGCGTCCTCGGCAGGATCTGCACCAACTCCTCGGTCCCCAACTCCTCGGTCCCAAGGTCGTCGCTGTCGACGCTTCGGCTGTCGATGACCGCCGCCATCGGGCTGGCCTCCCGCCCTCTCGCGACAGGCGACGTCCGGCGTGTGATGCAGGCGCTTCGGCGTCCATCGTTTTTTCGCGGGTCGAGAGTGCCGTACACCATGCTGCGCGACCGCAGGTTCTGGCGTATCGCCCGCGACAGCCATCCCGCGCCCGGCGACCATCATCCGTCGACCAACTCGCGCAGGTCGACGCCGCGCTCGTCACCTCGACGAGGTGAGCGAGGCCGCTATCGCCCGCACGACCGGCTCCCTCACGGCGCTGCGACGGGCGACCTGCGCATCACTCAAGCGATTCGAAACACCAGCTTTGAGCATCGGACCGGATCCGCTTCAGGGTCCGGTCCTCCAAAGGGCAGGACCGTCGTCCGGATCATGCAGGCATGGCAGCTCGTGGCTCGGGAGGATGTTGGTGCCGGCAGCCGAACATCACCCTCGATCGACGGCTTTGGCGATGTTCACCTCCAAGCCAGTCGACCCAGATGAACAAGACGGGTTGGCGCACTCGTCATCGCCTCCAGGCCCGCGACATCCTACTCCGCCGCCTGCGCCGGGGCGAGCGCGAGGGGATCGTAGTTCAGGATCGGCGCCAGCCAGCGCTCCGCCGCCGCCACGTCCATCCTCTTGCGGCGGGCGTAGTCCTCGACCTGGTCGCGCTCGATCTTGGCCACGCCGAAATAGGCGGCATCGGGGTGGCTGAGGTAAAGGCCGCTGACCGACGATCCCGGCCACATCGCGTAGGATTCCGTCAGCCTGACGCCGATTCGACGCTCGGCCTGGAGAAGCTCGAAGAGGGCGACCTTTTCCGTATGGTCGGGCTGCGAGGGGTAGCCCGGCGCCGGACGGATGCCGCGATAGGACTCGGTCAGCAACTCCTCGGGACTGGCGGCCGGCCCTGTCTCGTAGGCCCAGAACTCGCGGCGCACCCGCTCGTGCATGCGTTCGGCGAAGGCTTCCGCGATGCGGTCGGCCAGCGCCTTGACCATGATGGAGGAATAATCGTCGTTGGCTCGGGCGAAGCGCTCGGCGATCTTCTCCTCGTTGGCACCGGCGGTGACGACGAAAGCGCCGAGGTAGTCCGGCTTCAGGCTGTCAACCGGCGCGACATAGTCGGCGAGCGCCACATTGGGGCGCCCGTCACGCTTCACCAGCTGCTGGCGCAGGGTGAAGAAGGTTGCGAGTTCGGCCGTGCGCGACTCGCCCTTGTAGAGGCGGATGTCGTCGCCCACCGCATTGGCCGGCCAGAAACCGATCACCGCCTTGGGATCGAACCAGCGTTCTTCCACGATGCGCTTCAGCATGGCCTGGGCGTCATCGTAAAGCGCACGCGCCGCCGGCCCACGCTCGGGATCGTCGAGCAGGGCGGGAAACCGCCCCTTCATCTCCCAGGTCGAGAAGAACGGCGTCCAGTCGATGTAGGGCACGAGATCGGACACGTCGGCGGCCGACAGCACCCGCGTGCCGGTGAAGACCGGGCGCGGCGGCTCGTAGCTCGTCCAATCGATCCTGGGCGCGTTGGCCCGTGCCTTGGCGAGGGGCAGGCGCAGCTTGTCGCGCTCGTTGCGGGCGTGCGTGTCGGCGACCTTCTGGTACTCGGTGCGGATACCCTCGATGTAGCCGCCGCGCATCTCCGGCGTGAGGAGCTGCTGCACCACGCCGACCGCGCGGCTGGCATCGGTGACGTAGACCGTCTGGCCGCGCCGGTAGTTCGGGTGGATCTTCACCGCCGTATGGACGCGGCTGGTGGTGGCCCCGCCGATCAGCAGCGGGATGTCGAAGCCTTCGCGCTCCATCTCGGCGGCGACGAAGCTCATCTCGTCGAGCGAGGGGGTGATCAGGCCCGACAGGCCGATCGCGTCCACCTGCTCGGCGCGCGCCGTGTCGAGGATCGTCTTGGCCGACACCATCACGCCGAGATCGATGATCTCGTAGTTGTTGCAGGCCAGCACGACGCCGACGATGTTCTTGCCGATGTCGTGGACGTCGCCCTTCACCGTCGCCATCAGGATCTTGCCGGCATTCTTCTTGGCGGCCGGGCCGCCGGCCTCGGTGTTGCGGCGCTTCTCCTCGTCCATGTAGGGCATGAGGTAGGCCACCGCCTTCTTCATCACGCGGGCGGACTTGACGACCTGCGGCAGGAACATCTTGCCCGTGCCGAACAGGTCGCCGACGACGTTCATGCCGGCCATCAGCGGACCCTCGATCACGTCGAGCGGGCGGGTCGAGGCGGCGCGCGCCTCCTCCGTGTCCTCGTCGACGAATTCGGTGATGCCGGCCACGAGCGCATGTTCCAGCCGCTTGGCCACCGGCGCCTCCCTCCAGGCGAGGTCCTTGCCGGCCTTCTCCGCGCCCTTGCCCTTGAAGCTTTCGGCCAGCTCCAGCAGCCGCTCGGTGGCATCCTCGCGGCGGTTCAGCACCACGTCCTCGCAGGCGTCGCGCAGCGTCGGGTCAATGTCGGCGTAGTTGCCGAGCTGGCCGGCGTTGACGATGCCCATGTCCATCCCCGCCGAAATGGCGTGGTACAGGAACACCGAGTGCATCGCCTCGCGCACTCGCTCGTTGCCGCGGAACGAGAAGGACAAGTTCGAGACGCCGCCGGAAATGTGCACCAGCGGCATCGCCGACCTGATCTCGCGCGTCGCCTCGATGAAGTCGACGCCGTAGTTGTTGTGCTCCTCGATGCCGGTCGCCACCGCGAAGATGTTGGGATCGAAGATGATGTCCTGCGGCGGGAAGCCGACAACCTCCGTGAGCACCTTGTAGGCGCGGGTGCAGATCTCCACTTTGCGCGCCTTGGTATCGGCCTGCCCCTTCTCGTCGAAGGCCATCACCACCACGGCCGCGCCGTATCGGCGCACGGTGCGGGCATCGGCGACAAACTTCTCCTCGCCCTCCTTCATCGAGATCGAGTTCACGATGCACTTGCCCTGGACGCACTTCAGGCCGGCTTCGATGATCGCGAACTTGGAGGAGTCGATCATCACCGGCACGCGGGCGATGTCGGGCTCGGCGGCGACGAGGTTGAGGTAGTCCACCATCGCCTTCTGCGAGTCGAGCAGGCCCTCGTCCATGTTGATGTCGATGACCTGGGCGCCGTTGGCGACCTGATCGCGGGCGACGTCGAGCGCGGCCGACAGGTCGCCCTCCTTGATGAGCTTGCGGAAGCGCGCCGACCCCGTGACGTTGGTTCGCTCGCCGACGTTGACGAAGCGGATGTCGGGGGTGAGCACGAAGGGCTCCAGCCCCGACAATCGCAGCATCGGCGCGATGTCGGGCACGGCGCGGGGCTTGATCCCGTCGATCGCCTTGGCGATGGCGTGGATGTGCGGGGGCGTGGTGCCGCAGCAGCCGCCGAGGATATTGACGAGACCGGACTCGGCGAATTCCCTCACCAGCCCGGCCATGTAGTCCGGGCTCTCGTCGTAGAGGCCGAATTCGTTGGGCAGGCCGGCGTTGGGATAGGCGCAGATGAGGGTGTCGGCGACGCGCGACAGTTCGGCGAGATGGGCGCGCATCTCGCGGGCACCGAGCGCGCAGTTCAGCCCGATCGACAGCGGCCTGGCGTGGCTCATCGAATGCCAGAAGGCGGTCGGCGTCTGGCCCGACAAGGTGCGGCCGGAAAGATCCGTGATGGTGCCCGAGATCATGATCGGCAGGTCGCAGCCAAGATCGCGGAAGGCCGTCTCGACGCCGGCATAGGCGGCCTTGGCGTTCAGCGTGTCGAAGATCGTCTCGATGATGATGAGGTCGGCGCCACCCTCGACCAGGGCGCGGGTCGCCTCGGCATAGGCATCGTGCAACTCGTCGAAGCTGACGGCGCGGAAGCCGGGATTGTTGACGTCGGGCGAGATCGAGGCGGTGCGGTTGGTCGGCCCGAGCGCGCCGACCACGAAGCGGCGGCGGCCGTCCTTGGCGGTGGCGCGGTCGCAGGCCGCCCGGCACAGCTTGGCCGCCTCGCGGTTCATCTCGGCGACGAGGCCTTCCATGCCGTAGTCGGCCTGGGCGATGGTGGTCGAGGAGAAGGTGTTGGTTGCCACAAGGTCGGCGCCGGCCATCGCGTAGGCGTAGTGGATGTCCTCGATCGCTTGTGGCTGCGTCAGCACCAGCAGGTCGTTGTTGCCGCGCAGGTCGCGCGGCCAGTCGGCGAAGCGCTCGCCGCGGAACTGGCTTTCCGTGAACTTGTGCGTCTGGATCATCGTGCCCATCGCGCCGTCGAGCACCAGGATGCGCTGGGCTGCGGCGGCGTGGAGGGCGGCGCGGACGTCGGCGCCCTTGGTCGCAAGCTCCTGGCTGGCGGAATCGCGCATCAGGCGGCCTTCTCCTTTTCCAGGGGCTGGTAGCTGTTCTGGTTCACGGAGCGCATGCCGAGCAGGTGGCAGATCGCGTAAACGAGGTCGGCCCGGTTCATCGTGTAGAAGTGGAAGTTGTAGACGCCGCGGTCGACCAGATCGAGTACCTGTTCGGCCGCCACCGTGGCGGCGACGAGGCGGCGGGTATTGGGATCGTTGTCCAGCCCGTCGAAGCGGTCGGCGAGCCAGGCCGGCATGGTGGCGCCGGTGCGCTTGGCGAAATTCGCCACCTGCTTGAAGTTCTGCACCGGCACGATGCCCGGCACCACGGGGATGTTGATGCCGCGCGCCCGCACCTTGTCGAGGTAGCGCATGTAGACGTCGTTATCGAAGAAGAACTGGGTGATCGCTCGCGACGCACCAGCGTCGACCTTGGCCTTGAGGACCTCGATGTCCTGCTCGACCGAGCCTTCGGGATGACCCTCCGGATAGGCCGAGACCGACACCTCGAAGTCGCCGATCTTCTTCAGGCCGGCGACCAGCTCGGTTGATGTGGCGTAGCCGTCGGCATGGGGCTCGTAGGCCGTGCCGGGCCCGGTCGGCGGATCGCCGCGCAGGGCGACGATGTGACGGACCCCGGTCTGCCAGTATTCCCTGGCGACCGCGTCCACCTCGGCCCGGCTCGCCGCCACGCAGGTGAGGTGCGCGGCCGGGCGGATGTGCGTTTCGTTGATGATGCGCGCCAGCGTGGCATGGGTGCGCTCGCGGGTGTTGCCGCCGGCGCCGTAGGTGACGGACACGAAGTGCGGGTTGAGCGGCGCCAGCCGGCTCACCGACGACCACAGCGTGTCCTCCATTTCCGCCGTGTTGGGCGGAAAGAACTCGAAGGACACGTTGAAGCGCGGACGGTGGCCGCGGCTCAGGCGCTGCGTGGCGACGGGCTGCATCAGGCGATTTCCTTCAACGTGAGCGGCAGGAGATCGGACTGCAGGCGCCGGTCCTGCCCCATCCAGATCGAAACGGTGAGCGAGCCGGCGCCATCGGGCGCAAGGTCGCGGGTGAGAACGACGTCGAGGCCGGCCTCGATCATCAGACCGGAAATATCCTCGCGGGCGAAGCCGAGCCGGCGGTGGGCATGGGCGACCCGCAGTGTTTCCTCCTCGTGCGGGGCGAAATCGATGACGAGCAGCCGACCCTGCGGCCGCAGGGTGCGGGCGGCTTCCCGGATCGCGCGCGCGGGATCATCGAGATAGTGCAGCACCTGGTGCACCACGACGAGGTCGAAGCCGTCGCGCTCGGCCGGCAGGGCGAACATGTCGCCCTGGCGCAGCTGGGTGTTGCGCAGCCGCGCGCGCTCCAGCCGGGCGCGCGCCATGCCCAGCATCTGCGGCGACTGGTCGATGCCCAGCGCCCGCGTCGCCAGCGGAGCGAGGAGTTCCAGCATGCGGCCGGTGCCGGTGCCGATATCGAGCAGCGCGCCGAGCGGCCTCGACCCGACCGCCTCGCGGATCGCCGCCTCGACCTTCTCCTCGGCGACGTGCATGGCCCGTACCTCGTCCCAGTTCGCGGCATGGCTTTCGAAGTACCGGGCGGCCTGCGCGCTTCGCGCCCGCCTCACCTCGTCGAGACGCGCCCTGTCGGCGAGCAGCACCGGCTCGTCGGCGGCGACCGAGCCGACGATCTCGCGCGCGAGCTGCGCCATGCGGCCGGTCTGCGCCATCAGCAGGAACACCCAGGCGCCCTCGCGATGACGCTCGATCAGGCCGGCCTCGACCAGCAGCTTGAGATGGCGGGAAATGCGCGGCTGCGATTGCCCGAGGATGGTGACGAGCTCGCTCACGGTCAGTTCCGCGTCGTGAAGAAGGGCCAACAGGCGCAACCGGGTCGGCTCGCCGGCGGCGGCCAGGGCGAGCAGAACATCGTCGAAACGGGCGGGATCGCCGGTCAGCATCTGATCCTTGAACATTCCGACAGATATAAAGATATCTTTATGTCTGTCAAAGGCTATCTTCAGCCCGGTCTAGACTTTGCGCGTTGTCACCGCATTGCTGCCGGTCCCGAGCGAGGCGGCGGCATAGGCGCCCACGGGGTCGAGGGACGGCGCTGCCTCCGACAGCGCGCCGGAGACTTCGACCGCGATGCGCGTGCCGCGCCGCATCTCCACGAAGGATGCGGGAATGGCGTCGAGATGCCTGCCCGGCCGGGATGACGGCTCGTGCCGCGCGGCACGGAAGGTGGCTGTCACCGCCTCGGCCGCGTTGCTGCCGCAGGCGACCACGATCTGGCCGCCGGTCAAGGCGCAGAGGTGGCCGATCATGGCCTCGCGGCTGTCCTCGCCGACCAGCACGGCCGAAACCCGCTTGCCGCAGGTGGCAAGGTCGTGGACCGGCAGCGCGAAGCCCTTGCCGTCGGTCACGACCAGGATGTCGGTGACCGACGCCTCGGTCGCGGCCTGGGCGACCGCGAGGCCGATCTCGGTGCCGCCGGCGGGCGTGCCGATCCTGTCGAGCAGAGCGAGCGCCTCCCTGCGATTGCCCTCGCCGAGGCGCTGGACCGTGTTCTTGAACTGCCAGAGCACGAAACGGTCGCCGGGGTTTGCAGCCTCCAACGCATCGCGCAGGGCGAGGCGGGACGCGTCCAGCACGCTGCGTCCGCCTCGGTCCCCGCTCTCGATCGGCGCGCCGGTCGAGCCCGAGCGGTCGACGAGGATGGCGAGGGTGAGATCGCCAGCCGTCGCGGCCGGAGCGAAGGCGATCGTGACCGCGCGCTCGTCGGCGAGGCTGCCCGTGACGGGAGCCGCATCGAGGCCCGTGAAGGCCAGGTCGACGGGTCGATCCAGGGCCATCATCGATGCACCATTTAACAGCGTGCCGCCGCGCAGATGCGCGAGGCCCCGGGCCAGCTCGATCCTGAGCGAGGCTGCGGGCACGGGAACGCCGCCGACGAGGAAGTCATCGGCCGGATCGAGCCGGCTGCGCCCATAAACCTCGCCGACCGTCGTCGGAATGCGCAGCGAAGGCGCTTCACCATGGCACGACAGGGGCTTCGACCACACCGTCTCGACCACGACCTCTGCGCCCGGCGCGATGGGGCCGATCGACAGGACGTGAACGCCCTTCAGCGCCTCCTCGTGCAGGACCGCGGTCCTGCCCTCGATGATCGCGCCCTCACAGGCGGCGCGCGGCCGTCTTGACCATGGCGACGCCGGCGAGCTCGCGACCCTCGATGCGGACCTTGAGGCCGTGAACGACGGCGTCGACCGGCACCGGCCAGGTCAAGATCGCCTCGATGGCGCGATCCTCCGCGTTGCGGAACAGGCGTGGTGACGGTGGCGAGAAGGCCGCGCAGCGCGACGACGATCGCCATGGAGGCGAGCGGGACGGGTCGGCGGCATCCCTGGCGCCTTCCTTTAAGCGGCGAAACGGGTCGCCGGCCGGCACGTGCGGGCTGCTGGCGGGCGTCGGACGGCGACCCAAGAGGGTCCTCATTGTCTGGGTCGAGGTGCTCAGGGACATGCGGTTTCCTCGGCCATGCTGGAATGGCGCTCGCCGGTGGCGTCGGCGAGCGCGTTGACCAGGGCGCGCTCGAAGACGGCGAGCAGCGCCGGCAGGTCCGCTTCGCGCAGGCCGCGAAGGGCAGCCCCGCGGGTCAGGCGCAGCTCGAAACGATCGTCGCGGAAGAGCACGGTGCCGGAGCGGTGAGCGAACCGGCGTCAGCGGCTTCGTTCGATCCGCGCTCTCCTCAATCTGAGGCTTCTCGATCCGACCACTGCGTCTCAACGAAGCGTTCGGACGTGGCCGGAGTCGGGCCAGAGATTGCTGGACCGGCGAACGGCATCAATTGCGAAGCTTGCGCTTCCTTGCCTCGTGGTCCGTAAGCGGTGTTTTCAGGCCACGGCTTTGAGCACTGGCGTAGCCGGATAGGTCC
>CALMGA010000142.1 GCA_937863205.1 uncultured Beijerinckiaceae bacterium
GGCCAGGGCGGCGACGCGCGACGCCTTCGCCGCCGCCCTGGCCCGCGGCGCGGGCGGCGCCCCCGACGTCGACCTGTTGATCCGCACCGGCGGCGAACAGCGCCTGTCGGACTTCCTGCTGTGGGAATGCGCCTATGCCGAGTTGCGCTTCCTCGACGTGCCCTGGCCCGACTTCGGGGCCGAAGCGCTCGACGAAGCCGTCGCCGACTTCGCCAGCCGCGAACGGCGCTTCGGCGGTCTGCCGGCCGACACCGCCGCGCGTGCGGCTTAGCCTGTCCATGGGAACCCCGCCGATGACCCTGACCACCGATCCGATCGCACGCCTCCGCATGCCGTCCCTGCGCAAGGTCGGCGCCGTCGTCGTCCTTGCCCTCGCCACCACCGTTCCCGGCCTGCTGGTGTCGCAGCTGATCGGCGAGCGGGAAAACCGGGCGACCGGCGTTCGCGACGAGATCGTGCGCGCCTGGGGCCCGATGCAGCGGGTAAGCGGGCCGACCCTGGTGCTGATCGGCGCCGACAAGAACGCGACCAACCGCTTCCTCGCCGTGGCGCCGCGCAGCCTCGACGTTCGCGCGATCATGTCGCCGACGACGCGGCGGCGCGGCTTGTTCGCGACCACCGTCTACGAGGCGGCACTCGTCGTGAGCGGCAGCTTCGAGCTTCCCGAAGGCTTCCGCGACGGCGGCCCCGAGCACCTGAAGCCGGACACGGCGCTGCTGGCCCTCAGCCTGTCGGGGACCCAGGGCGTACGCGACGAGGATGGCGCGGAGATCGGCGGCGCCAAGCAGCACTGGCAGGCCTGCGCGGACGTGGTGACCGGCGGCGGCTGCCAGCCCGACGTGCTGGTCGCCGACGCCGATCTCGCCAAGGCGCAGGGCACCACCCTGCCCTTCAGCCTGACCCTGCACCTGCGCGGGACGGGCGGGCTGCGCGTCGCCACCGCCGCCAAGCACGCGACGACGCGGATCGAAGGCGCCTGGGCAAGCCCCAGCTTCGTGGGCACCGATCTGCCCGCCGCGACGACGGCCACCGACGCCGGCTTCACCGCGCAATGGACGCAGGACCGGATCGGCCAGCCCCGCTACGTCAAGGCGGCCGGCATCACCGGCGTCGTCGGCGCCGATGCCAGCGTCGGGGTCGACCTGATCGAGGGCACGCCGGTGTACCGGACCATCACCCGCGTTTCCAAATACGGCCTGCTGGTCGTGGCGCTGGCCTTTTCCGCCTACTTCCTCTTCGAGGTCGCCACGGGGATCGGCGTCGGGCTGTTCCAGTACGCGTTGCTCGGCGCATCGCTGTCGCTGTTCACCCTGCTGCTGCTGTCGATCGCCGAAATCGCCGGCTACGGGATGGGCTATGCCCTGAGCGCGCTGATGGTCGTCGCCCAGGCCTCGCTTTACACGTGGTCGGTGACGCGGCGGACCGGTTCGGCGGCGGCCTTCGCGGCGATGCTGTCGAGCGTGTTCGGCTTCTTCTACGTGCTGGTCGGGCTCGAGTCCTACGCGCTGGTGCTCGGCGCCGTGGCGCTTTTCATCGTGCTGTCGGTGGTGATGGGCGTCACGCAGAGCGTGTCGGGAGCGTCGGGCCTGCGAAGCCCGACGTGAGCGGAGTCCCGGCGGCCCGCGCCAGTCCGACGAGGCTGCCCTTCGTTGCGGCGGCAGCCCTTCTCGTCGCCTTCGGGCTCGTTCTGCGGCTGGTTCCCTGGGGGCTGCCGTTGCCGGTGCACCATCACGGGGGCGGGATCCTGTGGGGCGCGATGATCTACGCGCTCGTGGCCGCCGGCCGGCGACCGGGATGGCGGCACGCGACCTGCCTGCTGCTGGCGCTGGGGATCATCGTCGCGGTGGAAGGCGCAAGGCTCCTCCACGCACCGGCGCTCGACGCGTTCCGCGCGACGCTGGCCGGGCAGCTGCTGCTTGGCCGCATCTTCTCGGCCGCGAACGTGCTGGTCGATGGCCTCGGCGCCGGAACGGCGGCGGCGCTCACCGCGCGATGGATCTGAGCCGCACGGCGCCGGGCGGCCGGTCGATTGATCGACGAGAACTCAGGTGAAGCGGTTCGACTTCGGAAACCCCTTCGGCGGCAGGCTGCCGGCGTCGGCGCGATTGCCGGTCCAGGGCTGGAGGTCCGGCGCCTTGACCACGAAGGTCCGCCCGGCCGAGTCCTGCCACGACAGGCCCTCGGCGATCGCGAACACGCGAACGTCGGCGATCCCGCCCTCGGCGTAGCGCTGCAGGCGCACCCCCTTGCCGCGGGCCATGCTCGGCACCTGATCGAGCGGAAAGACCAGGATGCGCCGGTTCTGCCCGATGATCGCCACGCGGTCGCCGGCGGCCGGCACCAGCAGCGCGGTGCGCGCGGGCGCCTCGACGTTGAGGACCTGCCGGCCCTTGCGGGTGCCGCCGATCATCTCGTCCTGATTGACCAGGAAGCCGCGCCCGTCGGTGGCGACGATCAGCATGCGCGCGCCCGCCGCGTAGGGCAGCACGGCGGCGATCTCCTCGCCCTCGCCCAGAGCGGCCATCACCCGGATCGGCTCGCCCTGCCCGCGCCCGCCCGGCAGCCGCGCGGCATCGAGCGTGAAGGCCCGCCCATCGGTGGCCAGCACCAGGATGCGGCTGGTCGTTTCCGCGAAGAACGAGCTGCCGAGCCCGTCGTCGCCCTTGAACGTCAGGGTCGAGAGATCGGCGACGTGGCCCTTCAGCGCCCGGATCCAGCCCTTGCGCGACACCACCACCGTCACCGGCTCGCGTTCCACCAGGGCGGCGCTGGCCTGCTCGATGTCGGCGGCGGCCGGCGCCTCGGCGAAGGTCGTGCGGCGCCTGCCGAGCGGGGTGTCCGGCCCGTAGGTCTTGCGCAGCGCCTTGACCTGCGCGGCAATCGTCTTCCACTGCCGGGCCTCGTCGGCGAGCAGCGCTTCGACCTCGATCTTTTCCGCCTCCAGCGCGTCGTGCTCGCGCCGCAGCTCCATCTCCTCCAGCCGGCGCAGGGAGCGCAGGCGGGTGTCGAGGATGTAGTTCGCCTGCACGTCCGTGAGCGCGAAGGCGGTCTTCAGCGCCTCCTTGGGCTCGTCCTCCTCGCGGATGATACGGATCACGGCGTCGAGGTTGAGAAACACCACCAGCATGCCGGCGAGCACTTCCAGCCGGTGCTCGATCTTGCCCAGGCGATGGCGCGAGCGCCGTAGAAGCACACTGCGACGGTGGTCGAGCCATTGCCGCAGCGCGTCCTTCAGCGACACGACGCGCGGCACCACGCCATCCACCAGCACGTTCATGTTCATGGGAAAGCGCGTTTCGAGTTCGGTCGCGCGAAACAGCTGCTCCATCATCACGCTTGGCGGCACCGTGCGGCTCTTGGGCTCGATCACCACGCGGACGTCCTCGGCCGATTCGTCGCGCACGTCGGCAACGAGCGTCAGCTTCTTCTCGGCGAGAAGCTCGGCGATCTTTTCGATCAGCCGGGATTTCTGCACCATGTAGGGGATCTGCGTGACGACCACCTGCCATTGGCCGCGCGGCCCCTCCTCCTTCTCCCAGCGGGCGCGCAGCCGGAACGAGCCGCGTCCGGTGCGGTAGGACTCGGCGATGGAAGCGGCCGGCTCGACCAGCACGCCGCCGGTGGGAAAGTCCGGCCCGTGCACGAAGCGCAGCAGGTCGTCGTCGGACGCCTCGCGATGGGCGATGAGGTGCAGCGCCGCTTCGCATAATTCGAAGACGTTGTGCGGCGGGATGGACGTCGCCATGCCCACCGCGATGCCCTGCGCCCCGTTGGCCAGCATGTTGGGAAAGGCGGCGGGGAGCACCACCGGCTCCAGCTCGGTGCCGGCGTAGTTGTCGCGGAAATCGATCGCGTCCTCGTCGATGCCCTCCAGCAGCAGGCGGGCGACGGCGGTCATCCGCGCTTCGGTGTATCGATAGGCGGCGGCGCCGTCGCCGTCGATGTTGCCGAAGTTGCCCTGGCCATCGACGAGGGGATAGCGCGAGCTGAAGTCCTGGGCGAGGCGGACCAGGGCGTCGTAGATCGCCTGGTCGCCGTGGGGATGGAAGGAACCCATCACGTCGCCGACGATCTTGGCGCACTTGCGGAAGGCGGTGCCGGGATCGAGCTTCAGCACCTGCATCCCGTAGAGGATGCGCCGGTGCACCGGCTTCAGCCCGTCACGGGCATCGGGCAGCGCGCGACCGGTGATGGTGGACAGCGCATAGGCGAGGTATCGCTCCTCCAACGCCTCGTGAAGCGACACGGGATCGATGGTGCCGCCGCTGGGGGGCGGCGCTTGCGGCGGAGCTTTGTGCGGAGTCTTGGCCATGGCACGACCGGCCTAAGCGATGCCGGGCCGCACGGCAAGTTCTTCTTTTGTTCTCGGTCCGCGCAATGCTCGCCGCATGCCCGGCACGCTTCGTCCCGCGATGGGACAGCAATGCCGGCGTCACCATCGTTGGTTTACCACGCTTGAATTCCGCCCCGCAAAAGCCGCGCATTCGAGAAGCGTTGTGGCCGGCTCGCACTAGTCGCAAACAGCGCAGGATCATAGAAACGCAACAGCCGCCGCCGCGTTATCGCGCATAGCGTGGCTGCCCTTTCAAGACTTTCAGCCCGATCCCAAGGTGTTGCTTTGGCCGAGAATACGTTGAGCCTGAATAAAACCTTCGTGCTGTTCGGTCTCGCCGCCTGCGCGATGATCGTTGCCGCCGTGTTCGCCACCATGCCTTCGGCCGGACGGCTCGAAGCGCACGAGCGCACCACGCACAGGTCCTGCCACACCGAGCAGGTCGCCCTCGACGAGGGTTACGGCGTCAGCCGCGTCGCCGAACGGCGCGTGTGCGACGAGCTTTGATCGCGCGTCAGGCGCCCAGCAGGGCGAGATAGGCATCGCGGCCGGCCGGCATGGCCAGTCCGCGCGGCGCGAAGAGATCGCGCCGGAGAAAATGGCCGGTCAAGGTGAACCCGGCGCGGATGTCATCGACGCCATGGGTCGGTCGTTTCTCCTCCGTTCCCTCCTCGGCGAGCAGGAAGTCCGGCAGCGCCAGAAGCCTGTCGCGGTAGGGCTCACCGGCCCCCCGCGACACTGCGCGTCCGGTGCGCGGTGACACGTAGGCAAGGACGTCGTCGCCGAGGCCGTCCGGTCGCCCGGTCGCCGCACAGCCCGACAGGTCGAGGCCGAAGCCGCAGTCGGCCAGCATCGCCAGTTCGAAGCGAACGAGCGCCGGCGCTGCCCGCGCCGGATCATCCAGAGCCGCCATAACCGCTTCCGCCCGCAGGCACAGCTTGTCATGCGGCTCGCGCTCGGCGAGCAGCCGAAGCAGGGCCGTGAGCAGATTGAGGCCCTGCAGGCTCGCAGGGGTGCCCATCAGTTCGGCCGCGCGCAGCCGCGTCGCCTCGACCTGAAAGGTGCCGAGGTGATCCTCCAGCCGGGCCCGCCACGTCACGGAGACGGCATTGCCCTGCTGCAGCAGCGGCTGCATGCGGCGGCTGCGCCCGCCCCGCACCAGTCCCGCCGCGCGGCCGTGGCGGCGCGTCATCACGTCCAGGATCAGGCTGGCCTCGCCGAGCCGGCGCGCCCCGATGATGATGCCCTCGTCCTGCCAGTCCACGCCGCGAGACTACCACGGGGCCGGCCTAAGCAGGCTTCGCAAAAGTGCCCCGCGGTTTTGCGATGCAAACCTGCGGCATGGCAAAGGACTCAGCAGGTGAAGCGTTGGCCTGCCGACGCGAACCTGCTTGGCGATCAGCTTCGCTCCACGGTGACGGCGGCGGCGTCAAGCGCGGCAGCGATCGCCGCGACCTGATCGGGCGTCAAGGTCCCCTGCTGCAGCCGCAGGCGCACGGCGAGGCGGAGGTTCTCCATCGCGCGCACGATCGCCGCCGAGGGAGCGTTGGCGGTGGACTCCGCCATGCGGGCGAAGAGGGCATCCACCACCCGCCGGTTGGCGGCGAGAAAGGCGCGGCCCTCTTCGGTGATCTCGTGCAGCTTGCGCGACCCTTCGCCGGGGGTGACGGAAACGTAGCCCAGTTCGTCCAGCAGCGTCAGTGTCGGGTACACGGTGCCGGGGCTCGGGCTGTAGGCGCCGCCGACCCTGTCCTCGATCGCCTTGATGATCTCGTAGCCCGTGCGCGCCTTTTCGGCGATGAGCTGAAGGATGACGAGGCGGAGATCGCCGTGAGCGAAGAAGCGGCCCCAGCCGTTTTGCCCCCCATCGCCGCCGCGCCCGAAGCGGCCGGCACCGCCGAAACGCCCTCCGCCGAAACCATCGCGGCCGAACCCATCGCGGCCGGGACGACCGCCGAAGCCGCCCCGCTCGCCGTGATCGTCGCGGACGTGCCGCCGATCCTGCCAGAGGGGATGATCGAGGAAGTGAAAGAAGGACATGGTCGAATCCGGTTTCGATAGAACGGACATTTCGATATGTCGAAGATAGCTCGAAAGCAACGACCATCGGGATGGAGAGGGCTGTCGCCGAACTGGGCACCGGCCCGCAGGGCAATCGCCTGCAGGCCACCATCATTGGGATGTGATGGCGCTGGCGAGGTCGTCATCCCAGCCCAGCGTCTTGCGTTTGACTTCGAGGCTGGCCTTGTCGGGGATGGCCCTGAT
>CALMGA010000143.1 GCA_937863205.1 uncultured Beijerinckiaceae bacterium
GGGCCGATCGCCCTCATCGACGAGGCGATGCCGGTGATCGTGATCGCGCCGCACGATGCGGTCTACGAGAAGACCGTGTCAAACATGCAGGAGGTGGCGGCGCGCGGCGGCCGGCTGATCCTGATCGGCGACAGCCGCATCGCCCGCGACTTCGCCAACGAGGCGGAGGCGATCGTGGTGCTGCCCGACATGGCCCCGCACTTCACCGCGATGGTCTACGCTGTGCCCGTGCAGATGATCGCCTATCACACGGCCGTGGCCATGGGGAAGGACGCCGACCAGCCGCGCAACCTCGCCAAGAGCGTCACCGTCGAGTAGGTCCGGCCGCCGGCATGAAGTCTCCTTCGCCGCGCTGGCGGACCGCGACGTCGGCGGCCGCCGCGGCGGACCACACGGTCATCGCCGAACCCACACCGGATGCGGTTGCGGACCCGGTCAGCGCTCGACCCGCCGCGCCTGAAGCCTCACATCGCCGGCGACCAAGGAGGCCCGAGCACGGCCGTCTGGTCGCAGCGGCTTCCGCCCGGGCCGGCGCGTCATGGCGATTTCCCCCGGCACAGCCGCGGCTGCGGCATTGACGAGCGCGGCCAACTCCCCGCACTAAGCGGGTTCTCACGAGCCTGCCGACACCTGGGCTCCCCGACACCTGGGCTTCTGGGCCGCCTCGATCGCGCTTGCACAAGCGACAGCGGACGTGGCGCAAGCCATGCCGGGCGGCCCAGGCGAACAGGTCCAGTCCATGGATGCGATGAACCAGCAGCCTTCGCCCCGCACACTGCGCCTCGCGATCATCGGCGTCGGCAACTGCGCCTCGTCCCTCGTCCAGGGGCTCGCCTTCTATGCCGACGCCGGGCCGGGCGATGCCGTGCCCGGCCTGATGCACCCGGTGCTCGGCGGCTACGCCATCGCCGACATCGCCGTGGTCGCCGCCTTCGACGTCAACGCGAGCAAGGTCGGCCTCGACCTCGCCGAGGCGGTGTTCGCCGCGCCCAACAACACCGTGCGCTTCGCGGCCGTGCCGCCGACCGGCGTCGCCGTTGTTCGCGGCCCGACGCTCGATGGGCTCGGCGCCTACCTCAAGGACGACATCCTGGAATCGGCGGAGGTGCCGGTCGACGTCGCCGCCGTGCTGCGCGGGACGGGAGCCGAAGTAGTGGTGTCGTTCCTCCCGGTCGGCTCGCAGCGGGCGGGGGAGCACTACGCAAGCTGCGCGATCGCCGCCGGCTGCGCTTTCGTCAACTGCATGCCCGTCTTTCTCGCCTCGGATGCGTCCTGGCGGCGACGCTTCGAAGATGCCGGCCTGCCCATCATCGGCGACGACATCAAGAGCCAGGTCGGCGCCACCATCGTGCACCGTGCCCTGACCACGCTGTTCGCCGAGCGGGGCGTCCACCTCGACCGCACCTTTCAGCTCAATTTCGGCGGCAACACCGACTTCAAGAACATGCTGGAGCGCGAGCGGCTGGTGTCGAAGAAGATCTCCAAGACGCGGGCCGTGACCAGCCAGCTCGGCGATCCCCTGCCCGCCTCCGACGTCCACGTCGGTCCCTCCGACTACGTGGAATGGCTGAGCGACCGCAAGTGGGCCTACATCCGCCTGGAAGGGACCGGCTTCGGCGACACCCCGCTCGCCGTCGAACTGAAGCTCGAAGTATGGGATTCGCCCAATTCGGCCGGGGTCGTGATCGATGCCGTGCGCTGCGCCAAGCTCGGTCTCGACCGCAAGCTGGCCGGCGCCCTCGACGGTCCGTCGAGCTACTTCATGAAGTCGCCGCCGCGACAGGTGTCCGACGCTCAGGCACGCATCCTGACCGAGAGCTTCATTGCGGACAAGCTGGCGGGCGAGCCGGCGGACGAGCCGACGAACGAGGCGGCGATGGCCGGGCGATGACCACCCTCCTTCTCGTCCGCCACGGTGCCCACGACCGGCTCGGGCGCTACCTCGACGGGCGCCGCGAGGGCGTGCACCTGTCCGATGCCGGCCGGCGGCAGGCCGAGCGGCTGGCCACGTCCCTTGCCGGGCGCGTCGCGCCGGGAAAGGTGTTCGGCGTTCACGCCAGCCCGCTCGACCGGGCGCGGGAAACCGCCGCGCCGATCGCGGCGGCGCTGACAGTGCCCGTCACCGTCGAGCCGGCGCTCAACGAGATCGACTTCGGCGACTGGTCGGGTCAAACCTTCGAGGCGTTGAATCCGCTGGACGCGTGGCAACGCTGGAACAGCGCGCGATCGATCGGGCGGACGCCGGCCGGCGATACCATGCGCGCTTCGCAGGGG
Source organism: uncultured Beijerinckiaceae bacterium (assembly GCA_937863205.1). The sequence goes on from CALMGA010000143.1 coordinate 2,275, forward strand.
CGCATCCTCGATCTGATCGATCGCTGCCGCTCCGCCGAGCCGGAGGGCACCTTCGTGCTGGTCAGCCACGCCGACCCGATCAAGGCGGCTTTGGTGTACGTGCTCGGCCTTTCGCTCGACGATCTCGGCCGCTTCGAGATCGCACCGGCGTCGCTGAGCCGGGTCGAGGTCGATCCTTGGGGAGCCCGCGTCACGCTGTTGAACGAGGTGCTGCCGGAATGAACGCCGGGGTGACGGACGACATGACCGCCAAGCTGTCGCCCGACGAGATCAGGCGCCGGGTCGAGCAGCTCGGGCCGTGGTTCCACAACATGGACGTCGGCGGCGTGCGCACCGCGCCCGACCATTTCCTGTATGATTATCCCAACGAAAAGTTCCAGCGCTTCGCCCACGCGCTGCCGGCGAGCTTGGCGGGTCGAAGCGTGCTCGACATCGGCTGCAACGGCGGCTTCTATTGCCTTGAAATGAAGCGCCGCGGCGCCGCCCGCGTGCTCGGCATCGATGCCGACGAAGGCTACCTCGCCCAGGCCCGCTTCGCCGCGGAGGTGGCCGGCCTCGACATCGAGTTCGCCGAACTCTCCGTCTACGACGTCGGGATGCTGCGCGAGCGTTTCGACCTCGTGATCTTCATGGGCGTGCTCTACCACCTTCGCCACCCCCTGCTGGCGCTCGACCTCATCCGCGAGCACGTCGCCGGCGACCTGCTGCTGTTCCAGTCGATGCAGCGCGGCCATCCCGGCGTGAGCGAGCTGGCGATGGATTATCCCTTCGCGGAAACGGCGGTGTTCGAGCGGCCGGACTATCCCCGCCTGCACTTCGTCGAGGAACACTACTGCTCGGACGACACCAACTGGTGGATCCCGAACCGGGCCTGCACGGAGGCGATGCTGCGCTCGGCCGGCTTCACCGAGCTCCAACGGATCGAGGCCGAAGTGTACCTGTGCCGGCGCGGCGCCGGCGGCGGCCATCACCCGGTCTACCCGCGAAAGGTCGAGGCGTGATCGAAGCGGCGATGATCTGGAACGAGCCCAACAACAAGTCGCACTGGGATCCGGCCGTGGACCCGGACTGGTCGCGCTTCGCCGAGATGACGATCCTCGCGAGCCAAGCCATCCGCGCCGTCGACCCGGCGCTGCCCCTCGTGCTCGGCGGCATGTCGCCGATCGACCCTTCCTTCGTGCAAAGGCTCGCCGGCTACGGCGTGCTCGACCACCTCGACGCGCTCGCCGTGCACGGCTTTCCGCTGGACTGGAACCTGTGGAAGATCGACGAATGGCCGGCCAAGATCGACGAGATCCGGGCCGTGACCAGCCTGCCGGTGTGGGTCAGCGAGGTCGGCGTGTCGACCTTCGGCGCCGACGAGGTGCAGGTGTTCGGCATCGACCGCACGGCCGAGCTGCTGGTCGGCAAGGCGCCACGCATCCACTGGTACTCGCTCTACGACCTGCCGCGGGAGTGGGAAGCCACGACCCGGCACAAGGAGGCCGAGGGCTCGTCGTACTACCGGCATTTCGCGATGGGCCTCCTGCGCGAGGACGGCAGCCCCAAGCCCTCGCTGGAACGCTTCGCCCGCCACGCCCCGGCGATGGGGTTATGCCAGTGGTTCCATCACCAGGATCACCGGCTGGCCGAGGCGGTTCGATGGTTCGAGCGGCTCGGCGTCACCTACATCCGCACCGGCCTGAGCTGGGCGGACTGGCTGCGGCCCGACGCCGAAGCCTGGTTCGACACGCTGATGGCGGCTTTGGAGCCCTTCGACACCACCGTGACCTTCTGCTTCACGCCGGAAGACCGCGGGATCCAGCCGCACCACACCAGCGCGCCGGTGGACCCACGCGAGTTCGCCGCGTTCTGCGCGACCATGATCGCGCGCTACGGCCGACCCGGGCGCACCGTCCGGCTTGGCGATGGTTGAGCGGCGCCGGGCCAGCCGCTTCGGCCCCGCATTTGCTTCGCAGCGTCGATCGCAACCCATCCGCCTCCTCCGACATGAACGACCATGACGTCACCGGCTTCCGCTTCGAAATCGCCTACCCCGACGCCAACGCGCCGCATGATGTGCGGATCGTGCGCTACCTCGTCGTGGACACCTCCGAGGATGCCGCCCGCAAGGGCATCGAGGAGGTGGTGAGGCCGACCGAGCCGGTCGAGATCGTGGCCAGCGGCCCGCAGGTGCTCGACGAAGCGCTGAAGCTCGGCCTGACCAGGGGCAGGATCAGGAGGATCTGAGCGAGGGGACGCAGTGTCTGTCGGTCCTGGTCGGCACGGCCAGTCGCTCCCCCACGATCGCCTCGAACGCCGCCGCCCGGTGCGCGGCGGTGTGTTCGGCGAGCACGCGGCGCCGGGCGCACCGGGCCATCGCCTCGCCGTCGCTCCCGTCGCGCAGGATGTCCACCATGGACTCGGCGCCGTCGGCCAGGACGATCTCGCGTCCGGGAACGAACAGGGTGTCGAGGCCGGGCCAGCTGTCGGAAACGATGGGGGTGCCGCAGGCGGCCGCCTCGAACAGGCGCACGCTGGGCGACCAGCCGGCGGCCACCATGTCGGCCCGGGTGACGTTGAGCGTCCAGCGGCAGGCGCCGTAGAAGGCGGCGTGGTTTTCGGGTGGCACGTGGTCGAGGCGGGTCACGTTCGCCGGCCACTCGATGTCTGCGGGATATTGCGGGCCGGCGACGACGAAGCGCAGCTTCGGCAACCGCCGCGCCGGCTCGACCAGCAGCCGTTCCAGGGCCGGCTGGCGGTCCGGGCTGTAGGTGCCGAGATAGCCGAGGTCGTAACGGCGGGGCACGTCCAGCGGACGATAGCGGGTGGGATCCACCGAGCAGTACAGGGCGCGCGCGGCCGGCGAACCGTAGTGCCGCTCCAGCAGGTCGAGCGTCGGCCCGCCGGTGAAGGAAAAATACACGTCGAACCCGGGGATCAGCTCGGGCGAGAGATATTCGAAGTCGCCGCGCTCGAGTTTGGCCAGCGTCACCGGCGTGTCGATGTCGTAGAAGGCCGTCAGCCCGCGGGCGACCCGCTGCACGGTGCGAGCGACGGCGACCCCGTCGGGCACGTAGGAGCCGACGACCACCGCGTCGGCGCCGGCGATGAGGTCGGCGTGGCCGTCCAGCTCGGCCAACGAGTCGTAGAAGACGAGTTCGCAGTACGGCGCTTCGGCGAAGTCGCGGGCGCCGCGATACCACGGCTTGTCGCGCTCCAGGAAGGTGATGCGGTGGCCCCGCGCGGCGAGGGCTTCGAGCAGGGCCCGGTAGGTCGTCGCATGGCCGTTGCCCCACGACGAGGACAGGGACAGGCCGAGGACGACGAGCCGCATCAGGCGGAGCGCCGGCGGGCGAGCATGTCGCGCAACAGCGCATCGACCTGCAAGCCGCGCCGGGCATAGGTGTGCTCGGCCAGCACGCGGGCGCGCCCGGCCTCGCCGATGGTTCGCGCGCGCGCCGGCGTGAGATCGGCCATGTGCGCGGCGACGTCGCGGCCGTCGCGGGCGACGAGGATCTCGAAGTCGGGCTTGAGGAACAGCTCGATCCCGGTCCAGGCATCGGTGATGAGGCAACACCCCGCCCCGGCCGCCTCGAAGACGCGCGTCGCCGGCGAATAGCCCATGTCGGCCATCGAGGCGCGCGAGATGTTGAGGGCGGCGCGCGCGGTGGAATTGAGCGCATTGTGGTCGCCCGTGCCCACGTGGCCGAGCCGGCGCACGTTGCCCGGCATCGGCTTGTCGCCCCAGCCGGAGCCGCCGAGCAGAAAGGCGCGGTCCGGCGTCGCCGCCGCCGGCTCCAGGAAGAACTGCTCGACGCGGGCCTCGCGGTCGGGCAACCGATTGCCGAGGAAGACGAGGTCGCAGGCGAAGCGCGGGGCGGGCGCGGTGCAGAAGTGCGTGGTGGGATCAAGTGCGTTGTAGACCGGCACGCAGCGACTCGCGCCCATCGCCTCGTAGGCGGCGATCACCGGCGGGCCGCCGCCGTAGGTCAGCACGGCGTCGTAGCGCGGCAGCATCGCGCGGACGGGATGATCGGGCGCGCCGCGCATTTCGGCGAGCGTCGCCGGGGCGTCGACGTCCCAGAAGATCCGAACCGCGTCGGGCCGCGCCGCCGCCGGCAAGGCGGTGACGAGCAGGTCGTCGAACACGCCGACGCCGCTGGCCTTGACCACCACGTCGGCTTCGCTGGCCTGGGAGATCACGCCGCCTGCCGCCTCCGGCGTAGCGGGATAGACCACCACGCGGGCGTAGTCCGGCGGCTCGATGTCGCGGTTGGCCTGCCGGTCGTAGGCGTCGGGCTCGTAGAAGGTGATGGCATGGCCGTGGCGAGCCAGCTCGCTCAGCATGCCGCGGTAGTAGGTGGCGGCACCGTTCCAGTACGCCGACACGAGGCTGGAGCCGTAGAAGGCGATCCTCATGCGTGTTCCCTGCGCGCGGCGGCAAGCGTGCCTGCGATGGCGAGAAGCTCGCGGGCGCGATGGGCGCAGGTGTGGCGGGCGCGGATCGTGGCGAGGCCGTGCGCGGCAAGCGCCGCGCGCAGGCCGGGATCGGCGGCGAGCGCGCGCAGGTGCCGCGTCATCTCCTGCCCGTCGGCGGCCACGAGGTAGTCGGCGCCGGGGGTGAACAAGCCCTCGGCATCGCTCCAGGGCGCGCACACCAGCGGGATGCCGCAGGCCAGCGCCTCGAAGACGCGGATGGTCGGAATGCCCGGAAGTTGCTCCACGTAGAAGCGGCGCGGCACGTGCACGGTGGCGAGGTGGCGGGCGAACACCGATGGCGCGGCGGCGTTGGCCAGCCAGCCGCGATAGCTGGCACCGCTGCGCGCCAGCATGGCCAGCGCTCCGGCGGGATAGCGCACGCCGTAGACGTCGAGCGGCAGGCCCGCGTGTTGCGCGGCCCGCAGCAGGAAGCCGTCGAGTTCGGCCGTGCGCTCGCCATCGCCCCAGTTGCCGATCCAGACCAGACCGCGCCGCTCGCCCTCGACGGACGGCGGGCGGAACAGCCTGACATCCGCCGCCTCGTGCCAGACGTGGACTCGGCCGGCCCAGCCGCGCGCCTCGTAGGCTTGCGCCAGGGTACGGCCGAACGCGAGCACGCCGTCGTAGGCGCCGAGGTCGAAGCGGTCGATCTCGTGCGGCGCGCTGACCGCGCGGTGGTGGGTGTCGTGGAACAGCAGGCGGGCGGGATGACCGCGGCGGCGCAGGTCGCCGAGGCCGGCGACAAGGGCGGGATCGTTCCACTCGTGGACCAGGACGAGATCGGCGCCCTCGACCAGTTCGGCAAGATCGGGATCGCCGCCGTAGGTGCGCGCATCGAGCTCGGGATAGTTGTCGCGGAAGGCTCGCAGCCCGTCCTCGCCGGCATCGCGCAACAAATTATCGAGGCTCCACGGCCGTTCGGGTTCGTAGCTCACCACGCGATGGCCGAGCGCCGTCAGCTCGCGCAGCACGCCGCGCAGGAAATGCGCGTTGCCATGGTTCCAGCACGAGCGCAGGGAGTGGGTGAAGGTGACGATCCTCATGCCGCGGTCGCCGCCGCGACCGCTCGCGCGGACCGGTCGAGACAGCCGGCATGGGCCGCCACCGTTGCGGCGACCATCGCCTCCACCGTGAAGCCGGCGGCGCGGCGGCGGGCCGCCTCGCCGAGGGCGCGACGTCGGGAAGGGTCCCCGATCAGGGTGAGCAGGGTCGAGGCGAAGCCCTTCGCATCGGCGGCGTCGACGAAGATGGCGGCTTCATCCCACGATTCGCGGAAGGTCGGTATATCGGCGAGCACCAGCGCGCATCCGGCCTGCGCGGCTTCCAGCACGGCGAGGCCGAAGGGCTCGTAGAGGGCCGGGGAGGCATAGATCGGCCGCGCGGCCAGATGCCGGCGGACCTCCGCCTGCGAACAGGAGCCGAGCAGCGACAGGTTGGGCAGGGAAACGCCGACGCCGTTGGGGCCGGTCGCATCGCCGGCGGCGCGCACCGGCCAGGGCAGCAGCGGCGCGGCGCGGTCGAGGACCGCGAGGTTCTTGCCCTCGTCCCACAGGCGCCCGGCGGTGAAGACCTCGTCGCAGGTTCGCGCCTCCCCGCCACCACCAGAAGAAGCCGGGGCGCGGCCGTTGCGGACGACACGCGGGATCGCGGCGAGCCGGTAGCACCGCGCCACGGCCTCGGCATGCGCCGCGCTCGGGGCCAGCACGAGGTCGGCCCGGCGCAGCCCGTCGCCGACGAGGTCGGCCCGCCAGGCGAGGTCGTCGGGCAAGGAACCTGAGCGCACCGCCGCCCACCAGGTGGCGACGCAGGAATGATGGACCGCGACGACCGGGCACCCGAAGGCGGCGGTGGCGAACGCCGGGCTGTGCAGGTGAACGAGGTCCGCCCCCCAGTCGCCGGCGAGGGCGGCGATGGCGGCGGCGGCGGTTCCTACCTCACGCGGCTCGGCGGCAAGCCATTCCAGCGCATGGCCGAGACCCAGGACGTCGAGGCCGCTCCGCTCGGCCTGGGCGCGCTGCCCGCTCGTCAGGGCCGGGCCGAGCGCGACGACGCGGACGACGGCGCCGGCCCCGGCCAGCCCGGCAGCAAGGTCGAGCGTGTAGGTCCACACCCCGCCCACCGCATCCGTCGTCAGCAGGATGCGGGCGCGGCAGATGCCCGTCACGCGCCGCACGCGCAGGCGGCTTCCAGTTCGGGGAGCGGCAGGGGCCGCTCGTCCTGGATATCGCTCATCCTGGCGAACTGGGCGAGATAATGCTCGTGAGCCCGCTCCCACGCCCGCTCGTCAGGCTGGCCCCACAGGCGGCGGTAGTCCGGCGAGGAGGGATAGGGATAGAGCGGCACGGGATCGTTGGCCCAAACGCCGTGGCGGCGGAGGCGTTCGCGCCAGGACGCGACGAGCGCGGCCTCGTCCTCGCGGGTTTCGATCAGGTTGGCCTGCACGAAGGGCACGCGGCCCTTGGCGTAGATCAGGCGATCGGCCAGTTCGTCGGTGGTCATGCGGCAGCGCTTGTCCAGCGCCGCGCGGCCGGCTTCCGTGAGGCTCTCGACGCCGGCCTCGATCGAGACGCAGCCGGCGCGGCCGAGCAGATCGAGCATGTCGGGCGTCCACAGGTCGATGCGGGTCTGGATGCCGAACTGCACCGGCCTCGCGACCAGCGCCTCCAGCAGGGGTGCGCTGGGCAGGAAGATCTCGTCGATGAAATACAGGTAGACGACGCCCTGGCCGATCAGCCCGTCGATCTCGGCCAGCAGGGGATCGAGGTCGCGGCGGCGATATTTGTCGCGGAAATCGATCTTGGCGCAGAAGGAGCAGCTGTAGGGGCAGCCGCGCGAGGCTTCCACCTCGGCGCCGGGCCCCTGCGGCTCACGGTCGAAGCGATGGTGGTGATGGTGGTGGCGGGCGATCCATCCGTCCGGCCAGCGCAGCGCCGGCTCCCGCGTGAAGCGGGACGCGTGCGGCCCGCCCGTGACGGCGATCGCGCCATCGGCGCCGGCGAAGGCCAGCGCCGGTATCGCTGCGAGCGGTTCGCCCGAAGCGAGGCGCGGCAGCAGTTCTTCGGGCTCGCCGCGCACCACCGCGTCGCAGCCGAGCTTGCGAAGCGCGGTTTCCGGCGTCGCCGAGCCGTGCGGCCCGATGGCCACCGTGCGGCCGCCGCGACGCCCGAGAGCATCGAGGAACAAGCGCGGCGAGCGCAGTTCCGGCGGGGCGCAGCGCCAGAACAGGTAAGACGGCGCCGTTGTCACCACCGTCATCCCCGGCGCGAACGCGGCGACGGAGCGGGCCAGCGCGCCATTGGTTTGCCCGTCAAAGGCGCCGTCGAGCAGCAGCACCTCGTGGCCGGCGCGCTCCAGCCAGCTCCGGGCGTAGCCGAGTTCGAGGGGCAGGTGCGGATGGCGGCAGCCGAAGTAGATGCTGTTGCTGAAGTCCCAGGCCGGATTGACCAGCGCGACGCGCATCTCAAACCGCCTCGGCCGGCAGGCCGGCCGAGATGGCCGCGCGGGACTGGTTCGCCCTTTGGAACCATCCGACGAGGTCGCCGACGCCGCGCCGCCAGTCGCGCGGCTCGGGCAGCCGCAGCGCCGCCTCGATGCGGCGGCGGTCGGACACGTAGTACCGCTGGTCGCCGGGCCGCCAGCCGTGGAAGGCGACGTCGGGCGGCAGGCCGGTCTCGCGCGCCAGCTGGTCGAGGAGTTGGACGAGGCTGATCGCGTTGGCGGGGCCGCCGCCGAGATTGAAGGCCTGGCCGGCGATCTCGTCGATGCCGTCCCAGGCGGCGAGGTAGGCCGTCACCGCATCGTCGACGTGAAGGATGTCGCGCACCTGGTGACCGTCGCCGAAGATGGCGATCGGTTCGCCGGCCAGCGCCCGGCGGATGAAGTGCGCGACCCAGCCCTGGTCCTCGGTGCCCATCTGATGCGGGCCGTAGATGCAGCTCATCCGCATGGCGGCGGTGCGCAGGCCGAAGGATCCGGCGTAGTCCAGCACGTACTGGTCGGCGGCGCCCTTTGAGCAGCCGTAGGGTGTGTGAAAGGCGAGGCCGGCCGTTTCGCCGATGCCGTGGCGGCGCAGGTCGTCGGCGACCGGCAGGTACATGTCGCCCTGCCGCGCCAGCGCGACACCGCCGAGGGCACCGTAAACCTTGTTGGTGCTGGCAAACAGCAGCGGCGCGTCGGCGTTGCGCGCGCGCAGGATCTCCAGCAGGTTGATCGTGCCGACCACGTTGACGGCGAAGTCGTCGGCGGGGTCGACGAGGCTGGTCGTCACCGCGACCTGCGCGGCGAAGTGGAAGACCGCCTTGGCCCGGCAGACGGCGGCTTCGAGTCGGGGGCGGTCGCGCAGGTCGGCGACCTCGGCGCTCACGCGGCTGCCGTGGACCTCGCGCAGCCAGTCGAGGTTGCGCTCGACGCCCGGCCGGGCGAGCGAGTCGTAGACCACCACGCGGTGGCCGTCGCGGCACAGCCTGTCGACGAGGTTGCAGCCGATGAAGCCGGCGCCGCCGGTTACCAGAACCGGGCGATCCCCGGCCGCTCCGGCGCTCGCGTTCCGCACCCGCCCGCTCACGCCACCAGACCGCGCAGTTCGAGTTCGCGGCGCGCTTCGGCGACGTGGTCGTTGGCCTGCTGCCGGGCGACCCAGCCGGCGAGTTCGGCGAGACCTTCGGCGAAGTCGCGCCTGGGCGCGAAGCCGAGCTGGGCGCGCGCCTTGCCGATGTCGGCGAAGCAGTGCCGGATATCGCCGGTGCGCGCCTTGTTGAGGATCTCGGGCGCGAGGTCGCCGCGGCCCATCGCGGCGGCGAAGGTGTCGGCGATGTCGAGGATGGTTCGTTCCTCGCCCGAGCCGATGTTGAAGACCTGGCCCCGGGCAGCCGGCTGCTCCAGGGCGAGCAGGAAGGCGTCGGCGACGTCCTCGACGTGGACGAAGTCGCGGCGCTGGTGGCCATCCTCGAACAGCACCGGCGCGGACCCGTTCAGCAGGCGCGAGGCGAAGATGGCGAGCACGCCGGTGTAGGGGTTGGACAGCGCCTGCCCCGGCCCGTAGACGTTGAACAGGCGCAGCGCCACCCCTTCCATTCCGTAGGCGGCGGTGACGGTCAGGGTCAGGCGCTCCTGGACGTATTTGGTCAGGGCGTAGACGGAGGCGAGGTTGGGCCGCTTCCATTCCGGCGTCGCCACCGGCACGAGGTCCCGGCCGCGCGCGTCGAGCGGGTTCCAGGAACGGCGCGCGGGGGCGCCCGTTTCCACCACGCGCTCGATGCCGTCCTCGATGCCGCCGTCGGCGTTGCGGTACAGCCCTTCGCCGTAGATGCTCATGGAGGAGGCGGTGACCAGCCGCTCCACCGGCTGCTCGATCAGGCACTGCATCAGCACGGCCGTGCCGCCGTCGTTGACCGACACGTATCGCTCGACCGCGTACATGCTCTGGCCGACGCCGACCTCTGCGGCGAGATGCACGACCCTGTCGACCCCGCGCAGGGCGTCGCGCAGCCGGTCGGCGTCGCGGATGTCGGCGCGGATGAACTCGACCTCCGGCGGCAGGCCGGCCGGCGCCCCCGCGGCAGCGTGGTCGGCGTGAACCTGATCGATGAGGGAATCGAGAACGCGGACGTGAAAGCCATGACGGAGAAGGCGCCTGGCGAGGTGACAACCGATGAAGCCCGCGCCGCCCGTGATCAGAACCGTGTTCGTCAAAACACCTCCGGAAGAATAGCGGGACAGGCCACCGGGCGCCTCCCGCGACGGCGCCCCTGCCCCGGAAGGAGCAGAGCACCGGCTTCTTCTTCTTCATAGAAGAAACGGAGGGCAAGCGTTTTCCACCGCAAAGGCCAAGCCATCGCCCGTTCCGGCTGCGCCGGTCGCGACCGCGGCATACCCCCGCGCCTGTGCGTGGGCCGGTCGCGCGCCATGTAGGGATCCACCGCGCCCGTTGGCAGCGCAGGAGGCTTGCCGTGGATTTGGGAATTGCCGGACGGGTCGCCGTGGTCACCGGCGCGGACTCGGGGATGGGCTTCGCCGTCGTCCGCTTCCTGCTGGAAGCCGGCTGCAAGGTGATGATGACCGACCGCGATCCGGAAACGCTCGCCGCCGAAGTGCACAAGCTCCGGTCGTCCGGCTTGCTCTCGGGCGATTCGCCGGGTGCTGTGGCGGGGCATCCGGCCGACCTCACCGAGGCCGGATCGATCGACAAGCTGCGCGGCGCCGTGGAACAAGCGTTCGGCCCGGCAACGATCCTGGTGCATGCCGCCGGCATCACCGGCCCGGTCGGCGACTTCCTCGGCATTTCCGACGAGGACTGGCTCAAGACCATCGACATCAACCTGATGGCGGCCGTGCGCCTCGCCCGCGCCTTTATCCCCGGCATGCGCGAGGCCGGCTGGGGACGGGTGGTGCTGTTCGCCTCCGAGGACGGGCTGCAGCCCTACGTCGACGACCTGCCCTATTGCGCCTGCAAGGCTGCGATCATCAACCTCGCCAAGGGCTTGTCGAAGGCCTACGGGCACCATGGGCTGACGGTGAATTCGGTGCTGCCGGCCTTCGTCGCCTCGCCGATGACCGATGCGATGATGGAAAAGCGCGCCAAGGGGAAGGGCGTCAGCTTCGACGAGGCGGTGGCTTCCTTCCTCGACGAGGAGCGTCCCGGCATATCGGTGAAGCGCCGCGGCGCGGTGGCGGAGATCGCGTCGGCGGTCGCCTACCTCTGCTCGGCCCATGCGAGCTACGTCAACGGATCGGCGATGCGGGTCGACGGCGGTTCGGTGCAGTCCATCTGAACGCGCGGACGGGCTCGTCGGGGTCGGCAGAGCCGGCTTGCCGGCCCATCGCAAATTGGCCATGGTGAACGGCGAGAAGCGCGGACAAGCCTCCGCCCCGGCTCCCTCAATCGCTGCTGCCAAGGATCGCGTGCGCCCATGCCCGTGAAGATGTCTTCGATCCGCCCCGGGCGGACGCCTGCCTCCTGCGGCGTTGTTTCTCGTGGCGTGACGGGCAGCTTGGCAACAGGCTTGGCGCTGCTGCTCGCCGTCGGCCTCGTCCCGGCGCAGGCGCGGGACACGCTGAACCTGTCGACGCCCTTCGAAGTCTCGGACAGCCCGGCCGGCAACTACCTGTCGGCGCTGATCGCCAATGCCGACCACGACACCACGGCGGCCGCCACCTTCTTCCGCGAAGCGCTGCGCTTCGACCCGCGCAACCCGCAGCTGATCGAGCGGGCCTTCATCGCCGCCTTGTCGAACGGCAACATGCTCGACGGCTTCACCCTCGCCGACCGGCTGATCGCGCGCGACCCCAACAACGGGCTCGCCCACCTGAGCCTCGGCATCCGGGCGATGCACAACCGGCAGTTCGCGCAGGCCCGCTCGCAGTTCGCCAAGGGCGGCCCGGCGCAGAGCCATGACATCACCGCGACGCTTCTTTCGGCCTGGAGCTATGCCGGCTCGGGCGACGAGAAGAAGGCGCTGGACGTGTGCGACCGCCTGCGCGACGACAACTTCGCCGTGTTCCGCGACTTCCACGCCGGTCTCATCGCCGACATGATGGGCGACAAGGCCGAGGCCGGACGACGTTTCGAGAGCGCCTACGGCCAGGACAAGAACACCCTGCGGCTTGTCGACGCCTATGCCCGCTACCTGTCGCGCAACGGCGACAAGGAGAAGGCGCTCAAGGTCTACGCGGACTTCGACGGCATCCTTCCCAACCACCCCCTCGTCAATGCGGCCGTGGCCGACCTCAAGGCCGGCAGGACGCTCGACCTGCTGGTGAAGACCCCCGAGGCGGGCGGCGCGGAAGTGCTCTACGGGCTCGGCGCGGCCGGCGGCCGCCAGGGCGACGAGATCGCCGCGATCGTCTATCTCCGCCTGTCGCTTTACCTCATGCCCAAGAACGGGCTGAGCCTCATCACGCTTGCCGATCTCTACGACCGGCTCAAGCAGAACGAGGCGGCGATCTCGATCTACGAAAGCGTGGCGGAAGGCAGCCCGCTGCGCACCACCGCCGACATCCAGATCGCGCAGCTGCTCGACAACCTCGGCAAGAAGGCCGAAAGCACGAACTATCTCCGCCACATCGTCGCCGATCATCCCAGCGACGAGGATGCCCTGCTCGCCTTGGGCAACGCGCAGCGCAGCGACAAGAAGTACGCCGAGGCGGTCGACACCTACAACAAGGCGCTGGCCGCCTCTGCCAAGCCGGAAAAGGTGGAATGGCCGCTGTTCTATTTCCGCGGCATCGCCCTGGAGCGCAGCGGGCATTGGGACAAGGCGGTCGCCGACCTTCGCAAGGCGCTGGCGCTGTACCCCGATCAGCCGCTGGTGCTGAACTACCTCGGCTACAGCTGGGTCGACCGCGGCGAGAACCTCGACGAAGCCTTCACCATGCTGCACAAGGCCGTCGAGCTGCGGCCCAGCGACGGCTACATCGTCGACAGCCTGGGCTGGGCCTACTTCAAGCTCGGCAAGTACGAGGAGGCGGTGAAGGAGCTGGAGCGGGCGATCGACCTCAAGGCCAGCGACCCGACCATCAACGACCACCTCGGCGACGCCTACTGGCGGGTCGGCCGCAAGCTCGACGCGAACTTTCAATGGAACCACGCCCGCGACCTCGGGCCCGAGCCCGACGACGCCATGAAGATCGCCGAGAAGATCGCCCACGGCCTGCCGGCGGAAAAGACCCCCGAGGCGGCCGACGCCACCAAGCCGGCGCCCGCCGCCCCGGCCGACGGCTCGACGGGGAAGAAGGACGGCGGCTAGCCCCGCCACCGTGCCGCGACCCTCGCCAGCGCAGTCCTGTCCCGCGCCTGGCCTGCTCGTCGAGCGGGCTCCGGCCAAGATCAACCTCACCCTGCATGTCGTCGGGCGGCGGCCCGACGGCTGGCACGAGCTTGAAAGCCTGGTCGCCTTCACGCGCGGCGGCGATACGCTGTCGCTGGCGCCGGGCGGCCCGCTCGCCCTCGACGTCGAGGGTCCGACCGCCGCCGCCGCCGGCAGCCTCCAGGACAATCTGGTGATCCGCGCCGCCCGCGCGCTCGCCGCACGGGTCGAGGGGCTGGTCCTCGGCCGCTTCCGGCTCACCAAGCGGCTGCCGGTCGCGGCCGGGATCGGCGGCGGATCATCCGATGCCGCGGCGGCGCTGCGGCTGCTGGCGCGGGCGAACGGCCTCGCCGCGGATGACCCGAGGCTCCACGCGGCGGCGGCCGAGACGGGCGCCGACGTCCCCGTGTGCCTGGGTGCGACCGCGCGCATGATGACCGGCACCGGCGCCACGCTCGGGCAACCGGTCAGGTTGCCGCCGCTGCCGGCCCTGGTCGTCAATCCCGGCGTGCCGTTGGAAACCCGCGCGGTGTTCGCGCGCATGGGCCTGCCGCCGGGATGGACGACGTCGGGCAACGCCCATCCCCGCCTCACCGGAGGCGAAGCGGCGGTCGAGCTGTTCGGCGCGCTCGGGCGCGGGCGCAACGACATGGAGGATGCCGCCTGCGTGCTGGCCCCCGTGGTGGGGGACGTGCTCGCCGTGCTCGGCGCCGCCCGCGGCTGCCGCCTGGCCAGGATGTCGGGGTCGGGGGCGACCTGCTTCGGCCTGTTCACCGACTGCCGGGCGGCGGGACGGGCGGGCAAGGCGATCCGGCGGGCGCACCCCGGCTGGTGGGTGAAGTCGGTGATGCTGGGCTGAAGGCCGGCGCATGAAGGGTTTCTTCATCCCCCCCTGCTAGCGGTTAGTACCGGCTGACTTCGGGCACCCTTCATGAGCATACTGTCGGATGAGGAACGCGCGGCCATTCAGGCCCTTCCGCTCGGCCGCAGCCGGGTGCGACGGGCGGAAGCGCTGGTCAATCCGGCCTCGGGTCTCGCCAACGACTACCTCAACCTGTTCAACGAGATCGTCATGCTGATCGAACAGCTGCCGACGATGCCGGAGCTGATCGAGGACATCCAGGGCTGGCATCCCGTCAGCTACCGCGATTATTTCGAAGGCTCGATCCTGCCCGGACGGCGCTCGGCCATCGACGCCTACGACCAGCTCGACGCGCGCTTCCGTCGCGAGTTCGAAACCATCGTCGCCGAACTCGACGCGCGGGCCACCGGCGCGGTCGCGGCCGTGCGCAAGCACGTCAGGAAAGGCGACGAGCGTGACCGGCAGGGCCTCGCCCTCATCTGCGAACGGGCCGGCAGCAGCATCCGCACCACCCTCGACAAGGCGACCATGCTCGTCAACCACGGCACCTACGTGCCCGATGATTTGGTTCAGGACCGCACCGACAGGCTTTTCACCAGGATCGCCCCGTTCGGGGTTTGACAAGTCCGGCGCGCCGGGCAACACGCCGCCCTGCCCCCACCGTCGGATCGCGGGGCAGGCGCGCCCATGCATCCCACGGTTCCCACGCCCCAGGCCATCCGCGAGGCGGGACGGCGCCTTGCCGCCGGTGGTCTCGTGGCCTTCCCCACCGAAACCGTCTACGGGCTCGGCGCCGACGCCACCTCGCCCGAGGCGGTGGCGCGCATCTACGCGGCCAAGGGCCGCCCGCGCTTCAATCCGCTGATCGCCCATGTCGCGACGGCGGCCGAGGCCGGGCGCGAAGGCGAGTTCACCCGCGAAGCCGGACGTCTCGCCCAGGCCTTCTGGCCCGGTCCTCTGACGCTTGTGCTCCCCCGCTCGGCCGGGGGCGGGGTATGCGACCTGGCTTGCGCCGGCCTGCGCAGCGTGGCCCTGCGCGTGCCGGCCAATCCGATCGCCCTCGCCCTGATCGCCGCCGCCGGCCGCCCGGTCGCCGCTCCCTCGGCCAACCCGTCCGGCCGGCTCAGCCCGACGCGGGCCGGCGATGTCGCCGCCGAGATGGTCGCCGGACTGGACGCGGCGATCGACCTCATCCTGGACGGCGGCGCTTGTCCGGTCGGGGTGGAGTCGACCATCATCGGCTGCCTCGACGGCGCGGTGCTCCTGCTGCGGCCGGGCGGGCTCGGGCGCGACGCGATCGAGGCGGTGCTCGGCCGCCGGCTCGACGAGGCGGGCGGTCCGGGACAAGCCCGCGGCGACGGGGTCAGCGCGCCGGGCCAGCTCGCCTCGCACTACGCGCCGCGCGCCGCCCTGCGCCTCGACGCCCGCTCGCTCCGGCCGGGCGAAGCAGGCCTCGACTTCGCGGCTCAACTGACCGGCGCAACCCTCGACCTGTCCCCGGCGGGCGACCTTACCGAGGCGGCGGCCAACCTTTTCCGCCACCTGCGCGATCTCGATGGGGCTGGCGGCGCGCATCGGCCCGGATGCATCGCGGTGGCGCCGGTGCCGGAGCAGGGTCTTGGCGCGGCGATCAACGACCGCCTGCGTCGGGCGGCGGCGCCGAGGCCGTCCTAAAGCATCGGACCGAAAAGTGCGCAGCGGTTTTCGGACAAACCCGCTGCGGCACAGCAAGTTAGAGCATCGGACCGGATCCGGTTTCGGGTCCGGTGCTCT